>PAZL01000006.1 GCA_002715485.1 Aequorivita sp.
TAAAAGAACTGCGCGAAAAAAACTGGGAGTTTTTGCCTATCGATATTTCAGAGATAGACACTGTTTTGTTGACGCATGGACACTTGGACCACACAGGCTATTTGCCGCGCTTGGTAAATCAGGGTTTTCGTGGAAAAATAATAGGAACCGCACCAACGCTTGCCATTACCAAAATAATATTACTGGACAGCGCCAAAATACACGAAGAAGAAGCTGAAAAAGCTAATGAAGAAGGCTATTCAAAACACAAACCTGCCGAGCCGTTTTACAGTGTAGAAGAAGCTGAGGTTACATTGGGTTTTTTCCACGCCCAAGAAAAAGATATATGGATTGACCTTTCTAAAAACATTAAATATCGTTTTCGGTATAATGGCCATATTATTGGCGCCACTTTTATAGAATTGGAAATCTTCGACAAAACTTTCGTCTTTTCGGGAGATATTGGCAGAGAGCACGATCTGTTACTTTTTCCACCCGAAAAACCAAAATGGGCAGATTATATTTTTATTGAAAGTACCTATGGCAATAAGCTTCATCCGCAGAAAAGCGTCTCGGACAAACTGGTAGAACTCATCAATAAAACCATTCACAACCGTGGAAATTTGATAATTCCTTCCTTTGCGGTGGAACGCTTGCAGACATTAATGTTTTTACTTTGGAAATTGTATAACGAAAACCGAATTCCAAACATCCCAATATTTATAGATAGCCCAATGGGCAACAATGTGCTTTCGGTATTCCAAAATTTTCCAGATTGGCACAAACTCCCAATGAAGGATTTCAACGCAATGAATAACAGGATGAACATTATCACCTCCTATAAAGAAACCTGGGAAACCATAGACAATCCGCAGCCAAAAGTAATTATTGCCGGTAGTGGGATGGTTACTGGCGGAAGAGTTTTAACCTATCTCAAACAGATGATAGACAAACCGAATACAGCAGTTTTATTGGTAGGTTACCAAGCCGAAGGAACTCGTGGAAGACAACTTTTGGAAGGGGCGTATGAGCTGAAATTCTTCGGAAAATACTATCCCGTAAAAGCGGAAATACATCATATTGAAAGTCTTTCAGCACACGCTGACCAACAAGGTCTTTTAGATTGGGCCAGCAACATTAAAAATATACCTGAAGAAACATTCCTTATTCATGGGGAACCAACAGCGCAGGATGCGTTGCGTGTAAAATTACAGGATACTTATGGCTGGAAGGTAACTATACCGAAGCTTTACGAGATAAAGGAAATAAGCATCTAAGAAGATAATTTATTGCTTAAGTGTAAAATTTAAAATCTAGCAATTAAAAAGGAGGAACATATATTTATATATTCTTGAAAGACTTCAAAAAAGCTTCAGAAAAATTAATTTTTAAAAGTTACATTATGAAGAAATTATTGGCATTATCTTTTTTTGTCGCTCTGCTATCCGGCTGTTCCAGCAGCCGTTTAGTAGATGAATATGTAAATTCAGAAAACCCCAATTTTCAGGCAAATAAAGTGTTGGTGGTTGGTTTAACAGCCGATCCGGTTTTGCAACGCCAATTTGAGTACAGCCTTCAACAGGCTATGGAAAAAGAAAATGTGATTGCCGTAAAAAGCGTAGATTATTTTGAAAGTACGTTTTCTGAAAACAATCAAACCGAAGAAAACTTAAAAAACATTGAAAATGAACTTTTAAATGCAGGTTTTGATGCTGTGCTTTTTTCAAAAGTCACAGGGCAGGAAAGCAAGGTAACCATTGGCCAATCTTATAGAAATATTGCAAAATCGTTTGAATCATTCAGCGATTATTATAATGAAAATAGACCTGTGTACGGCAATGAACAGATTGAAGACTATCCAGTTTACAATACCGAAACCTCCCTGTATTGTCTCTGCCCGGGCAAGGATCGTGATTTAATCTGGCGTGGAAAGATAGATATTGTTAACCCGCCAGGAGCTGCTTCCACCATTCGTGATTATGTAAAAACAATAGTGCAAACACTTAAAAGGAATAATCTTCTAATTTGAAAATAGTTCACTCGTGCAGAACCAAAAGAGGTACAAGTGAGCCATAATTTATTTTTGAGGTTTCTGACCCAAATATAAAACGATCAAAAAAACTTTTGCGCTCCACAATCATTGCGTGGAGTTGTACGGGAATTAATTGTTCAAAAGCATTAATGGCCATTGATGCGGGTATATTTTTAATAGAAAAACGTTCAAAACCTATTTCTTTGAATACCTCTTCCGCATGATTTCTTTGCGAGGAAAGCTCTAAACTTTCTTCCTCTATTTCAAGAATTTTTAATGAGGCGTTATTTTTCTTTACTATTTCCGAAATGATATTGAACGATTTGTTTGCTACATCATATTGATAATTGAGCGATAGCAAGACTGAATTGATTTTTTCAAAAGCATAACCTTCGGGAATTACAATAATGGGACATTCAACCTTTCGTATTATTTTCAGGGTGTTACTTCCAAAAATAACTTCCGCAGCACCTGTTGCTCCGTTGGATCCCATTATTATTAATTCAATATTGTTTAAGGCTACAGCTTGGTTTACAGCATCCACAATATTGTCAAAATCAACTGTTGGAACAAAGGTGAATTCCTCTCCTTCAGAAATTGATTTACAAAATTGGATCAATTTTTCAAGCTCTTTTTTATTATCATTCAAAATACCTTCATAGACCGAGGTGCCTGGAGCACCGTAAAGTACATCGGCAGTTATATAGTTGGAAGGTTTTTGCGAATTGAGAATGTGAAATGTACATTTTTCGCCTTCAAAAAACTTCAGGGCATACTTAATTGCATTCTTTGAGTTTTTTGAAAAATCTG
Organism: Aequorivita sp.; assembly: GCA_002715485.1. Classification (GTDB taxonomy): domain Bacteria; phylum Bacteroidota; class Bacteroidia; order Flavobacteriales; family Flavobacteriaceae; genus Aequorivita. Next base: position 2,822 of record PAZL01000006.1, read on the forward strand.
TGGGCAAGAGTATGTTCTTCATCTTTTTTTGAATTTCTTCAAAATTAATTTTTAGAAGTGATATCTAAAATGATTTCCCTCATATTTTAAGCTGTAAAGCGCATCGATCTTTGTCTTTGGATGATGATTTTTTAAATAGCATATTTCAAAATTAAAAAAAAGATTAAATTATCCCATATATGATAAAAATCATATTATCTCTATCTGTCGAGTGCTAATTTTGTACCATAAATTAATTCAAACAACTATGAAAATTATAATGAAATCACTGGCCACACTAGCAATCGTAACCTTGATAAGCTGTGGTGGAAAAGAAGAGAAGAAAAGTAATGAAATCCAGATTGGCCAAAAGCCAGCTGCAACCGAAGCCCCTGCGGAAACTGCTACAAGTTCAGCCTCAGACACAAAACCTTCGGAAACCGTTGACCTAACCAATAAGGGTATTGGGCCAATTAAAAATGTAGAGCTTTCACCGGAAATAGATCAGGCAATGGCTGCCAAAGGAATGGAAGTTTATAAAAATAAATGTATGGCTTGCCATAAACCAGACAAGAAGTTCATTGGCCCCGCTCCAAAAAATATCTTAAAGAGACGTACCCCTGAGTGGATTATGAACATGATTTTAAATCCTGAAGAAATGACGCAAAAAGACCCGTTGGCGCACGCGCTTTTGAAGGAATTTAACGGATCACCAATGGCTAACCAAAACTTAACCGAGGAAGAAGCCAGACAAGTATTGGAATATTTTAGAACACTTTAAATATATACTTAAACAAACAACCCCTTTGCAGGGTCTCAGATCCTGCAAGGGTAAAACCAAAACCAAAATGAAAACCACAATTAAACTGCTATTTTTTTCAGCTGCTATCCTCGTGTTTTCAGCTTGCAAAAATCAAACAACTGAAGGCAATGAAACTGTTTCTGACAGTTCCTCAACCACTACTGCTACCTCTGAAAAACAGGGGCAGGCATTTATCGAAAATGACGAATCAAGACCCAATGTACTCCAAATTGCAATAGGCTCTCCAGACCATAGCACCCTTGTGGCTGCGGTACAGGCAGCAGAATTGGAAAATGCATTGGTAAATGCAGGACCTCTTATGGTTTTTGCTCCAACCAATGCTGCCTTTGATGCCTTACCTGCTGGTACGGTGGAAGATTTGCTAAAACCTGAAAACAAGGAGAAACTGGCTTACATTCTTAAAACCCACGTAACTCCAGGCAATTATTCCAAGGATTTTTTAAAGAAATTCAAAAAATTAGGACAGGCAAGTGGTGAAAACATTTCTGTAGAAGTTGACGGGGATGATGTGATTGTAGGAGGTGCCAAAATCATTGCCAGCGTGCCTGCAGGCAATGGAATTGTACATGTTGTTGACAAAGTGATTTTACCATCTAATTAAGCAATTGAATAATATAATATAAACAATAGAACAATGAGAAAAACAATTAATATTTTGGTTTTCCTAATTATGGTTGCCGGTTTGGTAAGCTGTAATAGTGGGGACAAAAAAGGAAACAATGGCAAAGGTGGTTTGTCCACAAATGCTGCTGAAAAAGTGTATGTAGCTCCCGGTGAGCACGATGAGTTTTATGCCTTTATCTCTGGAGGATTTAGCGGACAGCTTTCTGTTTATGGTTTACCATCGGGACGTTTGTTCAAGGTTATTCCTGTATTCTCTCAAGATGCTGAAAAAGCTTGGGGCTATAATGAGGAAACCAAACCAATGTTGGAAACTTCATTCGGTTTTGTGCCTTGGGATGATAGTCACCACCCAGACATTTCACAAACAAACGGAGAGTTGGACGGACGTTGGGTCTTCATCAATGGTAACAACACTCCGCGTATTGCACGTGTTGATTTAACCACTTTTGAAACAGCTGAAATTATTGAAATTCCAAACAGTGCAGGTAACCACAGTTCTTCTTTTATCACCGAAAATACAGAATATGTGGTTGCTGGAACTCGATTCTCAGTGCCTATTCCACAACGCGATATGCCTATCAAAGAATACAAAGGAAACTTTAAAGGAGCACTTTCATTTATTAGTGTAGATCAAGAAACTGGCCGAATGGGCATTAAATTCCAATTGATGATGCCTGGGTTTGATTATGACCTTTCTCATCCTGGTCGTGATAAATCACACGGATGGTTCTTCTTTACAACCTATAACACTGAGGAAGCAAACACTTTGTTGGAAGTGAACGCTTCACAAAATGATAAAGACTTCATTGCCGCAGTAAACTGGAAAAAAATCGAAGAATACGTAAACAATGGCGGCGGAACAAAAGTTCCAGCAAAATATGCGCACAATGTTTACAGTGATGAGACCCATACCGCTACCTCTACAATGATGAACGAAGTACTTACAGTTAATCCATTGGATGTTCCCGGAGCTGTTTACTTTCTTCCTACACCTAAATCACCCCACGGTTGCGATGTAGATCCTACGGGAGAATACATTGTAGGTAATGGAAAGCTTTCTGCCGATTTAACAGTTCATTCTTTCACAAAAATGCTTGATGCAATCGAAAACAAAAAATTTGATGGAGAGGCATACGGTATTCCAATTTTGAAATTTGAAGATGTACTTGCCGGAACAGTAAAACAACCAGGCTTAGGCCCATTGCACACTGAGTTTGACGGTAAAGGGAACGCTTATACAACCTTCTTCATTTCTTCTGAAGTTGTAAAATGGAAAGTAGGTACTTGGGAAGTTGTAGATCGTCAACCAGCATACTATTCCGTAGGTCATGGTATGATCCCTGGAGGAAACTCCCGTAAACCTTTCGGAAAGTATTTTGTTTCTATGAACAAGATAACCAAAGACCGTTACTTGCCAACAGGACCAGAGGTTACCCAGTCTGCACAATTGTATGACATTAGTGGCGATAAGATGGAACTGTTGTTAGATTTCCCAACTATTGGAGAGCCACACTATGCTGCTGGTATTCCTGCAGATATTGTAGCTAAAAATTCAAAGCAGTTATTTAAGCTTGCTGATAACAAACATCCATATGCCACACTTTCTGATGGCGACGCAAGGGTTGAGCGAAAAGGAAACGAAGTTCATATTTATATGACAATGATTCGAAGCCACTTTAACCCAGACAATATTGAAGGTGTGAAAGTAGGAGATAAGGTTTACTTCCATGTTACAAACCACGAGCAGGATTATGATGTACCGCACGGTATAAGTATGATTGGTGCAAATACTTCAGAGTTGCTTATTATGCCAGGCCAGACAGAAACTTTTGTTTGGGAGCCTAAACAGCCCGGAGTATGGCCATTCTATTGCACTGACTTCTGTTCTGCATTGCACCAGGAAATGCAAGGTTACGTTCGCGTGAGCCCAGCTGGTTCAGGAACGGAGCTTAAATGGTCATTAGGAGAAGATTAAAATAGAAGTTTTTAGTTATGAAAATACTGGATTAGTGATTGATGGTATTTTCAAAGGAAAGACGGGGGTTTGTTGATTTTCCCCCGTCTTTTAAAAAACCTAAGGTCCTGCCTTTTAAACTAAATATAAAATCAGCCATCTGCACAAATGCCTAAACAAAAAACCAACCACACTGATGTTTAAGGTTTAAAATTCAAAAAAAAAAAATGAAAAAAGCAGGAATAATAATGATAATTGGCTCCTTGCTACTATTGGGTCTTTTTAAATTCCCATTGTGGAATATTATGTTAGGTGCACCCCAATACCCCAATCCCTTGGGGATGGATATCTATATTCAGGGAATAAAAGGGGTAGAGGAATTTGATATCAAAAATATAGATGGTCTTAATCATTATATTGGAATGAAAACCATACCAAAACCTGAAGATATGTGGGAGTTTGAAGTATTCCCAACGGTAATAGGAATTATGGTTGCAATTGGTGTAATTATAGGAATGCTAGGTTTCCTAGGCAAAGTAAACTACAAATGGTTTCTTGGTTGGTTCGTATTAATGTCTGTATTAGGAATTATGGGGATGTACGATTTTAATTCTTGGCTTATTGAATACGGTACTGATTTGGATCCAAAAGCAATTATGAAACTGCTTAACCCAGACGGAACTCCAATGACCTATAAGCCACCACTCATAGGTTACCAAAAGATGCTTAACTTTGATGTAGATTCTTGGCCAGCAACGGGTGCCTATATGATGTTTGTAGGTATGATGCTAACAATTGTAGCTTTCTTCATTGGAAAAATGGAATATAAAAAAATTCAAATAAAATAAATTTTAAAACTGTAACTGCATAATGAAACGGATCTTCTCTTTGGGTATAATTACAGTATTGCTTGTTTCTTGCAACGTAAGCCCACAACATATAGAATATGGCACAGATGCCTGTCACTACTGCAATATGACCATAGTAGATCGTCAACATGCGGCACAGCTTGTAACCACAAAAGGAAAAGCCTTTAAGTACGATGCAATTGAGTGTATGGTTCATTCTTTACAAAATGAGATGAAAGATGCAGAAATTGCACTTTACTTAGCAGCAGATTTCAACCAACCCGGACAGTTTATGGATGCTACAATGGCTACCTATCTTGTGAGCGAACAGATATCCAGCCCAATGGGTGCCAATCTATCCGCTTTTGAAAATGAAAAATCTGCAGAAAAGGCAAAAGATAAATTTACAGGAGAAATTTTTTCGTGGGAAGAAATCCAAAATCATTTAAAACAGTAGTGTTTCGTATTTCCATTAGTTTAATTAAAAGCTACTTTATATAAAGCTTATACAACACTAACCTTGCTTCAATTTTGATAAAAATTTTTCAAATATTAATCTTTTTATTTATTGGTTTTGGAAGTATTCAAATATGGGCCAAAACCATAACCGTTTGCAGTTCCTGTTCCGTGAAGACTATTCAGCAAGGAATCAATCAAGCCGAAGAAGGTGACACCGTTAGGGTGAAGAAAGGAATTTATAAAGAGGTAGACATCACCATTGACAAAGGCATTATTCTACTTGGTGAAAATCTGCCAACTATTGATGGGGAGGACAGAGGCGAAATCATTAAAATTGTAGCAGACAATGTTACTGTCGATGGCTTTAAAATCATAAATGTAGGCACCAGCTATACGTCAGATTATGCGGCGGTTCGTGTAATAAAACGAAACGGGTTTTTGATACAAAATCTGGAGCTCGAAAAACTTTTCTTCGGAATATACCTCGAAAAATCCAACAACGGTAAAGTGCTGAATAACAAAATTAATGGCGATGCCGTGAACGAATATAATTCCGGTAACGGTATACAGCTTTGGTATTGCAAGGATGTTGAGGTTCGCGGTAACAACGTTCAGAATGTTCGCGATGGAATCTATCTTGAGTTTTCAGACAATATAATAATAAGCCGCAATATCAGCAGAAACAACCTGCGGTACGGACTGCATTTTATGTTCAGCAACCACGATGTTTATGAATACAATATTTTTGAAAATAACGGAGCAGGAGTGGCCGTAATGTTTTCAAAATTTATTGAAATGAATCACAATATTTTCAAGAAAAATTGGGGTACTGCAGCCTTCGGACTCCTTTTGAAAGAAATTAATGATGCTAAAATGACAAACAACGTTTTTCAAGAAAACACTATAGGGATAAACATTGAAGGCAGTAACCGTATTGAATACAAAAACAACGACTTCATAAGCAATGGGTGGGCCATAAAAGTGCGTGGCGCGTGCTATACTAATATTTTGACTGAAAATAATTTTCTCTATAATTCATTTGATATTTCATACAATAGCAACCTGAATGACAATAAATTCGACAATAATTATTGGAGCAATTATACAGGTTATGATCTCAATAAAAATGGCATTGGTGATGTGCCATACCGTCCCGTAAAACTGTTTTCCTATATCGTTAACCGTACTCCGGAAACCATTATTTTATTGCGAAGTCTTTTTATTGATATTATTGATTTTTCAGAAAAAGTTTCTCCCGTTTTCACACCCGATGATTTGGTAGATGAAAGCCCAAAAATGAAGCCCATAAAACATGATAGACGTTAAAAATTTATATAAAAAATTTGGTAAAAATGAAGTGCTCAAGGGCATTGACCTTACCATTGACCGTGGCGGAATTTTCTCAGTATTGGGTCCAAACGGCTCAGGAAAAACCACGTTAATAAAGTGTGTTTTGGGAATGGTTCTGCCAGATTCTGGACAAATTTTTATTGACGGAAAACCTTTGAAAAATAATTTCAAATACCGAAACGAGATAGATTATTTACCGCAAATAGCTAACTTCCCTGGCAACTTGAAAGTAAGCGAACTGATTGCAATGATTAAGGATTTACGTGATTCAAAAGCAACAAAAGACGAAGAATTGATTGCCCTTTTTAAACTGCAGCCCTTTCTCAATAAAAAACTTGCAAACCTTTCCGGAGGTACCAAACAAAAAGTGAATTTAGTGCTAACCTTTATGTTTGATAGCCCATTGATTATTCTTGATGAGCCCACCAGTGGCCTCGATCCAATTTCACATTTACGGTTGAAAAACTTAATCAATTCTGAAAAGGAAAAAGGAAAAACCATTTTGGTAACCTCGCACATTTTAAGTTTTGTGGAAGAAATTGCCGATGAAATTGTATTCCTTTTGGAAGGAAAAATTTATTTCAAGGGAAGCATTCCAGATTTGAAAGCAAAGACCGAACAACCCGATTTTGAACATGCCATAGCCTCCATTTTATCCTCAAGTTATGCTTAAAATATTAAAATACAGTTTCTACGATTTAATGCGAAGCCGTTGGAGCTACGTGTATTTTCTGTTCTATTTGCTGCTTGGCGTGGTGCTGTTATTTCTCAACAACGACCTGTCTAAAGCCGTAATCACATTGATGAACGTAATCATTATTTTGGTGCCGCTCATCGGGACTATTTTTGGTGTAATGTATTATTACAATTCACGAGAATTTACTGAACTTCTCTTGGCACAACCTGTAAAACGCAGCTCCATCTTTTTGGGGCAATACTTTGGAGTTGCTACCTCGCTCTCTATGAGTTTGGTCATTGGCCTCGGAATGCCCTTCGTTTTCTATGGAATTTTCAATAGCAACGCTATCTGGGATTTTTCATTATTGCTTGTCACCGGTGCATTTTTGACATTTATTTTTACTGCGCTTGCATTCGTAATAGCTCTTTCCAATGAAAATAAAATCAAGGGTTTTGGTTATGCAATTTTACTTTGGTTGTTTATGGCGGTAATTTATGACGGTATCTTTTTAATGTCGTTATTATATTTTGAAGATTATCCTTTAGATAAGTTTTCACTCGTCGCAACTATGCTGAACCCTGTAGACCTTTCGCGGGTATTGATTCTTTTAAAACTAGATATTTCGGCCCTCTTAGGATACACGGGAGCTGTTTTTCAGAAATTCTTTGGAACCAGTTTTGGACTAGTTCTTTCTTCAGCTTTATTGGCGCTTTGGGTTTTGGTACCTACTTTCTTTATTTGGCGAATAGCAAAAAGAAAAGATTTCTAAAAAAAGCGAATTATATCGGAAATGTGATTTTTATCATATTTCCTCTACTTTGGAAAATTTAATTTTGAGGCACTCATTGGTTTTATAAATGTCTACCAATTCTAGACCTTACATTTTTGTAATTACATTTTTGCTTACCCTTTTCGGCTTTTACAACTATGTTATTTACAACTCTAATGGCTATGTGGCCGCAGAAAAGTTATCCCCAGTGGCAGTAAAAGGCCAGCAATTGTTTCAAGATAAACGTTGCTGGTCCTGTCATCAAATATACGGTTTGGGTGGGTATTTGGGACCAGACTTAACCAACGTTTATTCTGCCGAAGGCAAAGGCCCCAACTACATAAAAGCATTTTTGAACAGTGGCGTAAACAGTATGCCGCAATTCAATTTTTCTGAAGGTGAAAAAGATGCCCTGGTGCAATACCTGAAACAGGTTGATGAAACAGGAATCTTCCCTAACTATGACGCTAAGATTGAGGCCACGGGTTGGGTAAAATTAAAGTACCGCAATGAAGAGTAAAGTTCCAATCTATTTTTTGCTTTTTGCCCTGACCGCACTGTTTCTAGGAATGTTCTTTGGAGTTACGGCTTCATTTCAATATTTACTGCCCGAATTTTTAAAAGATCAAATTCCCTTTTCAAAACTACGCCCATTTCACGTAACCTCGGTTATTTCGTGGATTATACTTTGTGCAACAGGAAGTATCTATTTTTTTCTGACTTATACTGAAAAATTTAAGCTTTTTTCACCATTATTGGCAAAATTGCATTTCACTCTTTTTCTTTTAACGGGCGCTGCCATTTACTTTTCGTTTTTGTTTGATTATACTGAAGGACGGGAATATTTCGCCTTTACCCCAGTTTTGATTGTCCCAATTTTAGTTGGTTGGCTGCTATTCGGAGTAAATTATTTTAAAATACTTTATAAAAACATTAAAAACTGGCCAGTTTATTACTGGATGTGGGGCACGGGTATTGTTTTTATGTGCTATCATTTAATGGAAGCACATTTTTGGATTTTCGATTTTTTTAGGTTGAATTTTATAAAGGATTTTACAGTCCAATGGAAATCAACTGGCTCGTTCACAGGTTCGTGGAATATGCTGGTTTATGGAATTTCTATTTATTTGATGTCGAAAATTAAGAAGAACAGCAAGGTAGCTAGCAGTAAAATTGCATTTTTCTTCTACTTTTTGGGATTGACAAATTTAATGTTCGGGTGGGCGCATCATACCTATTTATTGCCAACGCAACCGTGGATCCGCTTTGTAGCTTACGCAATAAGTATGACAGAATGGATTGTTCTGGCTTCCATTATTTATAACTGGAAACGCTCCGTTTTAAGGATTGAAAAGGAAAACCACCCGATGGCATATCGGTTTTTACTTTCAACGGATTTGTGGATTTTTCTGAATATAATTCTCGCACTTCTTTTTTCAATTCCTGCAATCAATTTCTTTACGCACGGCACACATATTACCGTAGCACATTCTATGGGTACAACTATTGGGATAAATACTACCATACTTTTTTCGGCTTTGTTCTTTATAGCGCATCAACTTAACCCAAAGCTTAAAACTGATAGAAAATGGGTAAAACGAGGCTTTTTTTCTTTCAATATTTCATTGTTGTTTTTTTGGATTTCCCTTTTAATTGCTGGAGGTAAACGAAGCTATTGGATGTACGTATCAAAAGAAAGGTTGTTTTCTGAAATGCAGGATTCGCTTATTCCGTATTACATTTCGTTTTTTATTTTTGGGATTGCAATTTTCATTTCGCTAGTTATTGTTGCCTTCCCAATATTCAAAGCATTTCTTCAAAAAATTAAACCTTAAATGGAAACGAAAATCGCGGCGGATATTTTAATGAAGATTATAAAAAAGTAAAAGAGATAATATGAAAACCTTATTAGAAAACTCGGTGAAAAAAGCCATGGACTATTCCGAATACAACTTGCTTTTCCAACAATTGGTAGAAGAGAGCAGGACCACTGGCGAACAAAGCCAGGATAAGATTGATTATACCAAGCTAAACTTCAGCCGCAGGAAACGATTGGACAAAACCGCTAAGATTTCTGAAGAAAGCATCGAAGTTTTCAAGAATATTTCTAAAAAACAAACTTGGCTCGTAATCAGCGAACCCTGGTGTGGCGATGCAGCGCAAACACTTCCATATTTAAATAAAATTGCACAACTTTCAAAAAATATAGATTTAAAAATTGTACTTCGTGATGAAAACCCGGAATTGATGGATGCCTTTTTAACCAATGGTTCGCGTGCAATTCCTGTGGTAATTATGCTTGATGAAGATTTCAACGTGCTTCAAACTTGGGGGCCTCGTTCCAAAGCTGCAACAAAATTGGTTTCCGATTACAAGGAACATCACGGAAAAATTGACGACGCCTTTAAGGAAATGCTGCAAGTATGGTATAATAATGACAAGGGCGTTTCAATAGTCAATGATATTTCTACTTTGGTTGCCCCTTTTAAGGAAGCTTTGTGACAATTATCATTTACTGTAAAGTATAAATTTTAAAACTTTGCAAAAAATTTAAAGCTATGCAAATTGTTTCTGCCCAAGAGGCCGTATCTATTGTAAAATCTAATAACCGTGTGTTTTTCCAGGGCGCTGCAATGACGCCAAATTTGTTGATAGATACTTTGTGTGAACGTTATAAAGAATTAAAAAATGTAGAAATAATTCAAATTCACACCCACGGTGAGGCCAAATATACCCAAGCGCCATATACCGAAACTTTTAAGCTGTCCAGTTGTTTTGTGGGTGATAATGTTCGAAAAGGGGTCAATAGCATTTCAGGGGACTATATCCCTGTTTTTTTAAGTGAAATCCATTGGCTCTTCAGAAGAAATATTCTGCCATTGGATGTGGCTTTCATTCAAGTTTCACCTCCTGATAAGCACGGTTATTGCTCGCTGGGGGTTTCTGTGGATGTAACTTTGCCTGCCATTCAAACTGCCAAGAAAGTTGTCGCCCAAATAAACCCCCAGGTTCCCAGAACGCATGGCGATGGTATTATTCACATAAAAAATATAGATTTTGCAATTGAAGTTGATGAACCTATTCACGCTTCTAAATTAGGCACACCAACTGAGGTTGAAGCTACCATTGGCAAGCACGTTGCTGGCTTGGTTGAGGATGGCGCTACTTTGCAAATGGGCATCGGCAATATTCCAAATGCTGTCCTTCATAATTTGGGAAACCATAAACGATTGGGAATCCACACCGAAATGTTCAGCGATGGGATACTTCCTTTGGTAGAAAAGGGAATTATTACGGGCGAAGACAAAGAAATTAAAACAGGTAAAATAGTTACGTGTTTCGCTATGGGCACCAAAAAATTGTATGATTTTATTGATGATAATCCTATCGTACATTTTAAAGAAGCTGGTTATACAAATGACACTGCCATCATCCGAAAAAATCCAAAAGTAACTGCCATTAACAGCGCTATTGAAATTGATTTAACCGGACAGGTTTGTGCGGACAGTATTGGAATGTACCAGTATTCTGGCGTTGGTGGGCAGATGGATTTTATTCGCGGCGCTTCGCTTTCGGAAGGAGGGAAGCCCATTATCGCTATGCCTTCGGTAACCAATAAAGGTGTTTCTAAAATCACTCCGTTTTTAAAGGAAGGTGCAAGTGTTACTACCACAAGGGCACACGTACATTATGTGGTTACTGAATACGGTGTTGTAAATCTTTTCGGAAAAGGATTGGAGCAACGCGCCAAAGCGCTAATATCCATTGCACACCCCGATCATAGGGAAGCTTTGGAGNGTGAGGCGCGAAAGCGTTTTCATAACTAAATTTTCAGGTTTATTGTTTTAATCTGCATTATGGAGTATTGTTTTTAAAATAGATTTATCCTTGAATAATATTGTTATTACTTATTTTTGAAAAAAATAAATCTATATGTTCTCAAAAGCATGTGAATATGGTATTAGAGCAGTACTTTTTATAGCTAAGCAATCTCAAAAAGATCTACGACCAAATGTAGCAGAAATAGCTAAAGCAGTGGACTCACCAGAACCATTTACTGCCAAGGTTTGCCAACAACTTGCACGTGGGGGTATAATCTTATCCAAAAAAGGTCCCAACGGTGGATTTTATTTAGAAAAAAATTCAACATTAAAATTGGCCGATATAGTTTCTGAAATAGATGGCGATAGAATATTTACAGGTTGTGGGCTCGGCCTTCGCGAATGTTCCTCAGAGCATCCCTGCCCGGTTCACGATCAGTTTATGAGTGTAAGAAATGGATTGAAAAAGATGTGTGAAAATACTCTAGTTATGGAACTCGCCTCAAATTTAGAAGAAGGCGAAACTTTTTTGAAAGTTTAAAATTGCAGCATGACGAAGGATATATTAAAATTGGATGATGTAAAGCATTTGGTAGATTCCTTTTATGGTAAAATTCGCGAAGATCAACTACTGAAAGATATTTTCAATAATATAATCCACGATCGTTGGCCAGAGCATTTGGAAAAAATGTACACCTTTTGGCAAACTGTTTTGTTGAGCGAGCATACCTATTACGGCAGTCCATTTCCGCCACACGCCAAAATGCCAGTTGATAAAGAACACTTTGACCGCTGGCTACAACTTTTTTTTGAAACCGTTGATGAAAATTTTTCGGGTGAAATAGCCGATGAAGCAAAATGGCGCGCATCAAAAATGGCCGAGATATTTCAATTTAAAATTAACTATATGCGTGAAAACTCTGGTTCAAAATATGTTCAATAAATGGAAAAGAACAAACCAATTAAAAGACACCAAGCGTTACAGCCCTTAAGCCGTCAGCATCATTTTGGGCTGCTTTTTAGTTGGAAATTACGCAAAGGGTTAAATAAAAATGTTGCTACCGAAAGACTTCAAAAATATGCAACTTGGTTTTTTGAGGAAGAAATAAAGCCACATTTTGAAGCTGAAGAGAAGTATGTTTTTACAGTTTTAGAAGAAAACAATGAATTAATTCAGCGAGCCTTAAAAGAACACAGACGCTTAGAACGCCTTTTTAAGGAAAACGAAAATCCTAAAAAGTCCCTAAGTCAATTGGAAGAGGAGCTCGATGCACATATTCGCTTTGAAGAACGCATCCTTTTTAATGAAATTCAAAAGGTGGCTACAGCTAGTCAACTTGAAAAAATTTCGGAGATCCACGCCGAAAAAGAATTGCAACTTGAATATCACGACCCGTTCTGGGAAAATTGATCTTTCTTTAAATATTTTAAGATAAAATAATCCTTTTATGATTTATGTCATATTTCGGAGGTGAATTTATATGGAAATTTGCCCCATATTATTCACAAAAAGATGAAAACTATGACAGCACTTCAAGAAAAAACAGTAGCCGATGTGGTTACAGAAAATATAAAAGCAGCCCATATTTTTAAAAAGCACGGTATCGATTTTTGCTGCGGTGGTGGAATAAGCATTAAAAGAGCTTGTGAAAAAGCAAATATTGATCCTTCAATTCTGGAAGCTGAATTGCTAAATCTTGACGCAATTCAGGATAGAACTAAGGATTATAACAGTTGGAAGTTGGATTTTCTTACCGACCATATCATCAACGTACACCACACATACGTAGAAGAAAATAGCCCGCTTCTGCTGCAGTATGCACAGCGTGTAAATCACGTACACGGACATCATTACACAGAGCTTGGACAGATTGAGGCTTTGGTGAAGCGAGTGNTGCAGGAGTTGGCATCGCATATGAAAAAGGAAGAATTGATTCTTTTCCCTTTTATTAAAAAACTTGTAAAGGCTGAACGCGAAGGTGGTGATATTCCTGCAATNCATTTTGGAANGGTTGAAAGCCCAATAAAAATGATGGAANCCGAGCATGAGGAGGCTGGCGAAATATTTCGTCAAATTGCAAAATTGAGCAATAACTTCATGCCACCACAGGGTGCCTGCAATACATACCGAGCTTTTTATGCCAAGCTTGAAGAGTTTGAGCAGGATTTGCACCAGCATGTTCATTTGGAAAACAATATTCTTTTCCCAAAAGCTTTAAAATTGGAAAAGAAATTAAAGAAAAGCTAATCTATCTTTAAAAATATCTCCAGCCCCAAATCGTAGATTTTTTTGATTGGTTTTTAGGACAGTTCGGAAATTTGGCAACTTTGAATGTTTGCAGCCAAAATCCGGACTGTTTTTTTAATTTTGAACCTTGATGTATTTAAGAAAACACATAGCCATTGCACTTTTCTATTTTCTGCTGGTGGCGCTTATGGGAGTGTTGCTGCGCTTTTTTTTCGTAACACCAATTTCGGTTAACTATAAGTATATTCTCCACGCGCATTCGCACACGGCTTTGCTTGGCTGGATTTATTTGGGGTTGACNACTTTNATNTATAAAATTTTTCTNTCCGANGCACAAAAACCGAAGCTCTACAAACGTATTTTCTTTTTTACAAACCTGTGCATAGTGGGAATGCTTATAACCTTTCCAATTCAAGGGTATGCGCTGTATTCCATTATTTTTTCTACGCTCTTTTTATTTGCTTCCTATTGGTTTGCTTGGTTNGCGATNAAATATATTCCGCAGCATTTNAAGCAACAGTTTTCTTGGAAGCTTATAAAAACCTCGCTATGGTATTTGGTTATTTCCAGTATTGGTCCTTGGGCAATTGGGGGAGTGATGACAACATTAGGCACAGAGTCTATTTGGTACAAATCTTCCATTTATTTCTACCTACATTTTCAGTATAACGGATGGTTTATAATTGCGCTATTGGGTGTATTATTTTACATTTTAGAAGAAAGTGGAATTCAATTCAACCCCGAAAAATTGAAATCGTTTTTCCTTCTTTTGAATGCTGGCGTGTTACTTACAGTCTTTTTATCATTTCTTTGGTTTGTTCCACCCACAGCTATTTATATTTTAGGGCTGACTGGAGCTGTAGCTCAGCTGTTGGCCTTCTATGAATTATATATTTTATTGAAAACGTATGTCCCCGCTTTAAAGACTTCATTTGGTACAATTGCTTTCTTTCTTTTGAAAATAGCAGGAATATTAATGGTTTCTAAACTTATAATGCAACTCTTTTCTGCTTTACCTTACGTTGCAAACTTAGCTTTCCGCTTGAAGGATTTTGTAATTGGATACCTGCATTTGGTTTTTTTGGGCATTGTAATCACGGCGATGCTCGCATTGCTGAAGTACTTTAAACTTATAATCTTGCCCAAAAGCTTTCTATGGCTCTTTCTTTTTGCTTTTGTGAGCACAGAAGTGCTCATTTTTTATAAAGCTACCGCGCTTTGGTTGGGGTTTCCATTTTTTTCGAAATATTACTTAACGCTAGCAATTTTAAGTTGCACATTTCCCGTGGCGGTGGGCATTTTATTCTTCAAAAATTTTAAAGTTTTCAATTCTGGTGCTTAAGCTTTAAGCTGATATAGGTTTTCAGTTTTCGTGAAAGCTGACAATTATCATTTTACAAGATTAAATCTCGTGCAACCTTTGCAACAGGTATAACGAGCAAATTTAAGATAGATGATAAACTGTTTCCATTGCGGCGATCCGTGTGCTGACGTTGAAATTAAGCATGAGGAAAAATCCTTCTGCTGCCATGGTTGCAAAACGGTTTATGAAATTCTGCACGATAACGATTTAAGTTACTATTACGATCTTGAAAAAAACCCAGGAATTTCACCAAAGGAAATTGTGGGAAAGTATGATTTTCTGGACAATGAGACAATTGTTGAAAAATTGCTTGAATTTAACGATGGCAGTACACAAATTGTTTCTTTTTTGATTCCATCAATCCATTGCAGCAGTTGTATTTGGATTCTTGAAAACCTCAATAAACTCAATTCTTCCGTAAAATCTTCACAAGTAAATTTTCCCGAAAAAACAGTGCGAATTACTTTTTCTGCTGAAGAGAATTCGCTGAAAAATCTAGTAATTCTTTTAAGTNGAATAGGTTACGAACCTTATATTTCTCTNGACGATTCCGAAAAAAAGGAAAAAAATATAAACAGAAGCCTAATCTATAAGCTGGGTATCGCAGGTTTTGCTTTTGGAAACATCATGTTTCTCTCGTTTCCAGAATATTTTGAGCATTCTGAATTTTGGTTAGACCAGTTTAAACCATTTTTCCGCTGGTTAATGTTTGCATTCTCACTGCCAGTTGTTTTTTACTCGGGAAGTGGGTATTTTACTTCAGCATNCAAAGGCCTTCGTTCCAAAATCTTAAATATAGATGTTCCTATAGCTTTGGGGATTACTGTTCTATTTATACGAAGCACGATAGACATAGTTTTTNATTTNGGTACAGGTTTTTTTGACAGTCTCTCGGGCTTGGTTTTCTTTTTATTGCTTGGGAAATTTTTTCAGCAAAAAACCTACAGCTACCTTTCTTTTGAGCGCGATTACAAATCATACTTTCCTATAGCCGTAACAAGACTTTTCAAAAATNCTGATGGAAACACGGTAGAGGAACAAGCTGAAGTATACACTGTAAAGAAAGGCGATCGCTTGCTTATTCGNAATAATGAAATAATTCCCGTGGATGCCATTTTAATTAAAGGGAATGCACTTATTGATTACAGTTTTGTAACTGGTGAAGCGGAGCCTATTTCCAAGCAGAGTGGCGACAAACTCTTTGCGGGTGGAAAGCAGCAGGCCGGAATTTTGGAAGTTGAAGTTTTAAAGCCCGTTGCACAGAGCTACCTAACACAACTTTGGAGCAACGATGTTTTCAGTAAGGATAAGACTGGAGTTTTTGAATCGATTACCGACAGTATTAGTAAGCGGTTTACGGTAGTTCTGCTTACCATAGCATTTATTTCCACCATTTTTTGGATGACAGTTGATCCTTCTAAAGCCTTTAATGTGTTTACTTCGGTATTGATTGTTGCCTGCCCGTGTGCCATTGCGCTTGCCGCACCCTTTACTTTGGGCAATCTGCTTCGGATCTTCGGAAGGGAGAAATTGTATTTAAAGGAAGCTTCGGTAATTGAACAAATGGCAAAATTGGATACCGTGGTTTTTGACAAAACAGGTACGCTCACAACCAACCAAAAAAATGTGATAACCTATGAAGGCGTTGCGCTTTCGCAGCAAGAAAAACAGTTGCTCACGAGTACGCTTAGGGCATCTAGCCATCCTTTGAGTCGCTCGCTTTATAATCTACTCGACAAAAATAACATTCAAACCTTAGATGAATTTGAAGAAGAAGNAGGGAAGGGGATTTGCGCCACTTCTAATAATAATTCCATAAAAGTAGGATCGTATGATTTTGTCGGAAATGATGATGAAATGATTTCTGAAATTAAAAACAGAACTACNGTCCACGTGAGTGCTAACCAGGTTTACAAAGGATGCTACATATTCAATAGCGAATACCGAAAAGGGGTTGCTGAAATT
This sequence comes from Aequorivita sp., assembly GCA_002715485.1. Taxonomy (GTDB): domain Bacteria; phylum Bacteroidota; class Bacteroidia; order Flavobacteriales; family Flavobacteriaceae; genus Aequorivita. Next base: position 19,704 of record PAZL01000006.1, read on the forward strand.
TTTGAGCAACTTGGTGCAGATAAAGAAATAGTAGTGCTCTCCGGTGATAATGAAGGCGAACGCCAACGTTTGGAAGCATTACTGCCAAAAGGTACCAAACTGTATTTCAACCAAAAGCCGGACGATAAGCTAAACTTTATAAAAAAACTACAACAAAGCGGAAAGCAGGTNTTGATGATTGGCGATGGACTTAACGATGCGGGGGCTTTAAAACAAAGCGATGTTGGTTTGGTGATTTCTGAAAATACAAATGTTTTCTCACCCGCCTGCGATGGTATTTTGGATGCTTCCCAGTTTAACAAAATAGGAGCCTTTTTAAATCTTTCAAAAAGAGGAGTTAAGATTATTAAATGGGCATTTCTGTTTTCACTNTTTTACAATTTAATAGGANTGTCATTTGCGGTTTCAGGGCATTTACAACCTGTAGTTGCTGCAATATTAATGCCTTTAAGCTCCATAAGTATTGTTGTATTTACCACAGTTGCGAGCCAATTTGTGGGAAAGAAATTAAGAACGGATATAAATAAGCAAAGTTGACGAATATCATATTTTAAGGACGTTGGCAGTAATAATTTTGAACAATAAATTTTAGGTATGACCATAATATATATGCTCTTGGCGATTAGCGTTTTTGTAGCGCTCATATTTTTTGCGTTATTCATCTTTTCAGTGAAAAAAGGGCAATATGATGATACCTATACTCCTTCCGTCCGTATGCTTTTTGATGATGAACTGGTAAAGGAAGACTCATCTAATAAAANGAATACCTCAAAAGAAAATACAATCAATCCAAAAAAATAATTCTATTAACACTATGCAAACAGAACAGTTTTACTACGACAACAAGATTNTCAAAAAATTCATCAATGCGACCATTTTTTGGGGAATCATTGGTATGAGTATAGGCTTGCTTCTGGCCTATATGTTTTTGTTCCCAAACATGACCGATGGTATTTCGTGGCTCAGTTTTGGACGGTTAAGGCCTTTGCACACTAATGCGGTTATTTTCGCTTTTGTGGGCAACGCCATTTTTGCTGGAGTCTATTATTCTACCCAACGCTTACTAAAAGCGCGTATGTGGAGTGATTTTCTAAGCAATCTAAACTTTTGGGGCTGGCAAGCCATTATAGTGGGAGCTGCCATAACGCTTCCATTAGGTTACACAACTTCAAAGGAATATGCGGAACTTGAGTGGCCATTTGATATTGCCATTGCGGTAATATGGGTAGCTTTTGGTCTAAACTTAATTATGACAATGGTAAAAAGACGCCAGCGTCACCTGTATGTCGCAATTTGGTTCTATTTGGCAACTTTCGTTACAGTAGCGGTTCTTCATATCGTAAACAGTATGGAGCTTCCTGTTTCAGCATTAAAAAGTTATTCCGCCTATTCGGGAGTACAGGATGCACTGGTGCAATGGTGGTATGGGCATAATGCGGTAGCGTTCTTCCTAACCACACCTTTCCTTGGATTAATGTATTATTTTGTTCCTAAAGCGGCTAATAGACCAGTATATTCATACCGATTATCCATCGTCCATTTTTGGTCGTTGATCTTTATTTATATATGGGCTGGGCCACACCACTTGTTATATTCTGCTTTGCCGGACTGGGCCCAAAACTTGGGAGTAGCATTTTCTGTAATGCTTATTGCTCCATCTTGGGGTGGTATGATAAATGGTCTTTTAACGTTGCGTGGGGCCTGGGATAAAGTTCGTGTAGACCCAGTGTTAAAATTTATGGTTGTAGCCATCACAGGTTATGGTATGGCAACTTTTGAAGGGCCTATGCTATCTCTTAAAAACGTGAATGCAATAGCACACTTTAGTGATTGGATTATTGCCCACGTTCACGTTGGCGCCCTCGCTTGGAACGGATTCCTCACCTTTGGTATGATTTATTGGTTGGTGCCACGTCTTTTCAAAACAAAACTATATTCCATTAAATTGGCTAATGCCCATTTCTGGATTGGAACCTTGGGTATCATAATGTATGCACTGCCTATGTATGTAGCTGGATTTATGCAGGCATCTATGTGGAAACAATTTAATCCCGATGGAACTTTAACATACGGTAACTTCCTTGAAACGGTTACACAGATCATCCCAATGTATTGGATGCGAGCCATTGGCGGTAGTTTATATATAGCAGGAGCTTTTATAGCACTTTATAACGTTGTTATGACTGCACGAAGGGGTAGTAAGGTAACTGATGAACTTGCAGAAGCTGCGCCATTATCGCCAGTGACCAAAAGACAGACTGCTGGCGAAGGTTATCACACCTGGTTGGAGCGTAGACCTATTAAATTAACTATTTATGCTACCGTTGCCATTTTAATTGGTGGTATGGTACAAATTATTCCATCACTGATGGTTGATGATTATGTACCTGTAATTTCTACAGTGAAACCTTATACGCCACTTGAATTGGAAGGACGCGATATATACATTCGTGAAGGCTGCGTAGGCTGCCACTCTCAGATGATTCGTCCTTTCAGAAGTGAAGTAGAGCGCTATGGCGAGTATTCAAAATCTGGAGAATATGTATATGACCATCCATTCCTTTGGGGAAGTAAACGTACCGGGCCAGACTTGCACCGCGTGGGCGGAAAATATTCCGATAACTGGCACCTAAACCATATGTACGATCCACAGAGTACTTCATCAGGCTCCATTATGCCTTCTTATAAATGGTTGATTAATTCAGAATTGGACAAATCAAAAACAGAAGATAAAATGAAGACTATGGTTTCACTTGGTGTTCCCTATACTGAAGAAGAAATAGCCAATGCCCAAAAATGGATGGACGAGCAAGGTGCCCAAATTGAGAAAAACCTTTACAGCGATCCCGACTTTGTAAGTACCTATGAAGCAAGCAAAAAATATGCTGAGGAAAATGGTGAGGATTTTATTGAAATGAAGGACCGTGAAATTGTAGCAGTTATAGCATACCTGCAACGATTGGGGACAGATATTAAAGTAGATAACGCTGAAAATGCTTCAGCAAAAAGCGAATAGTTATGTTGAAATTTGTAAAAGGAAACCTTGAGAACATAGATAACGTTCAAATATATCCAATGATTTCATTATTGATATTCTTCATCTTTTTTGTGGTACTTTTTTATTGGGTAATCACCGCTAAAAAGGCCCATATAAAAGAAGTGAGCAACATTCCACTGGAAGAAGATACTAACCACCAAAACGAAAATTTACTATGAAAACCACAGCATCATTTTTAAGAGTCATCGGGTTTACGATACTTGCCTTTTTTCTCTTAGAGCTTACTATTGATTCCGGTGAACAGTGGGCGATTGTAAAATACCCAATTATCTGGGCTGTTCTGGCAATGCTGGTTTTTTTCGCCATAGCACTGGAAATTGTTGCCGCATCGTTGCAACGTATTCTTTTTGGTGGATTAAATCCAGAGGCTAAGGAACGCTATTTGGCAGCCGAAAAGCTAAGGGAAGCCAACCGTTTTGGCTGGTTTAAAAGAAAATACCAAGAAATGCTCGATGCCAAACCTATAGAGAAAGAGCAGGAAATTGTATTGGACCACAATTACGACGGAATACGTGAGTTGAATAACACACTTCCGCCATGGTGGGTTTATATGTTTTATGCAACTATCATTTTTGCAGTAGTCTATCTAGTACGTTACCACATTTTTGATGGCACTAACCAAAGAGAGGAATATGAAATAGAAATAGCCCAAGCCAAAGCAGAGGTAGAGGAATACAAGAAAAATAATAAAGACCTAATTGATGTAAATACAGTAGAGTTACTGACGGATGCAGGTGATATTGATGCCGGAAAAAGCATTTTTGTCGCAAATTGTGTGGCCTGTCACAAAGAAACTGGTGGCGGCGGTATTGGTCCAAACCTGACCGACGATTATTGGATATTGGGCGGGGGGATCAAAAATATTTTTCACACCATAAGCGAAGGAGGCCGGGCAGGAAAAGGAATGATTTCTTGGAAAACAGATCTAAAACCTAGCGAGATGGCCCAAGTAGCAAGTTATGTTATGTCCCTCCACGGTACTAATCCTGTAGATGGGAAGGAACCTGAAGGAGAGGTATGGGTAGATGAAAACGCACCAGTTGATAATGTAGAAGTAAAAGTAATAGACTCAACCACAATTGAGATAGAAATGACCGATGAGCCGGTCGTTGATGATCTTCGGGCAGAGGGGAAATAAAAACAATTTAATCGATAATTTACAAAACAAATATAACTTTGGACACTCCCGAAAATGAACGGTTTAGAGATAGTATAGGAACTATCACCGAAGAAGGCAAAAGAGCTTGGGTTTATCCCAAAAAACCTTCTGGCAAACTATATCAATACAGAAAATATGTAAGTTATTTTCTACTTGCTTTTCTATTTGCTGCTCCGTTCGTAAAAATTAACGGAAACCAATTCTTGCTCTTTAATGTTTTGGAACGCCGTTTCAACATTTTTGGATTCCCTTTTTGGCCTCAGGATTTTTATCTGTTTGTGATAATGATGGTCATTGGGGTAGTTTTCATTATATTTTTTACAGCTGCCTTTGGAAGGATATTTTGCGGGTGGATCTGTCCGCAAACCATTTTTATGGAAATGGTTTTCCGAAGAATTGAATATTGGATTGATGGAGATAGAGGAGCACAGATGCGTCTCGACAAACAAGCTTGGAATGCCGAAAAGATTCGGAAACGAGCACTAAAGTGGTTTATCTTTTTTGTCATTTCATTCTTAATTGCGAATATATTCCTTGCGTATTTAATTGGAAGTGACCGTTTATTACAATATGTTATTGAAGGCCCTCTGGGGCATATTAGTACCTTAATATCATTGTTGATATTCACAGGCGTCTTTTATTTTATATTTGCTTGGTTCCGTGAGCAAGTTTGTATTATTGCTTGCCCTTACGGAAGGTTGCAGGGTGTGTTGCTGGATAATAAATCCATCATTGTTGCATACGATCACAAACGTGGTGAAAAAGAATTAGGGCGTGCAAAATTCAAGAAAAATGAAGACCGTGAAGCTTCCGGCAAAGGCGATTGTATAGATTGTTTTCAGTGCGTACAAGTTTGCCCCACAGGTATTGATATCCGTAACGGAACGCAACTGGAATGCGTAAACTGTACGGCCTGTATTGATGCTTGTGATAGCATTATGGAAGCTGTAAATCTGCCAAAAGGATTAATTCGATATGCCAGTGAAGAAAATATTGAAAAGAAGGCAAAATTCAAGTTTACACCACGTTTAAAGGGCTATACAGCAGTTTTGATTATTTTGATTGGAGTGCTTACCGGAATGTTGTTCTTAAGGAGTGATGTGGAGGCTAATATTTTAAGGCTTCCTGGGCAGCTTTATGAACACAAGGAAAACAATATTATTAGTAATGTTTTTACATATAAATTGCTCAATAAAACAACCAAAAATATTGAAAATATTCACTTTAAACTAAAATCTCCAAAAGGAACAATCCACAGTGTAAAACAGGGTGATATAACAGTTCCAGCTCAAGGTTTGGCTGAAGGGACTCTTTTTATTGAAATCAATAATGCAGCTTTGAGCGGTGATAAAAACCGCGCTGTAATTGAAGTATATAGTAATGAGGATTTAATAGAAACTACCAGCGTTACCTTCCTTGGGCCGAGAAATTATAATTAAAAACAATAAAAAAGTAAGTTATGAAAATAAATTGGGGAACAGGATTGGCGATTGGAATGACACTTTTTATAGGCTTTATTTTATTCTTTGTTATAAAGATAAGTACTGATAAAAAGTATGATTATGATTTGGTTACGGAAGAATACTATAAAAAGGAATTAGTGTTTCAAAAGGAAATTGACGACAGAACAAATTCAAATTCCCTGAAGGCTAACATTACTGGTGAAAAATCCGAAGAAGGCTGGGTGCTTACTTTTCCTAAAAATCTGGATTATTCAAAAATTACAGGCACCGTTTTTCTCTATAGACCCTCCAATAAAAAGCTTGATTTTCAAGAGCCTTTAAAGCTTTCGTCCAACAGTGTAGTGATACCTGATGAGCGTTTGGTTGCCGGGCGATGGAACACTATTGTTCAATGGAGTTATGAAGGGAAAGATTATTTGTACAAAAACGAAATAATTTATTAATCAAAGATTGAATGTTATACAGCGCCCTCATATTTGGATTATTGGGAAGTTTCCACTGCGTGGGAATGTGCGGGCCTATTGCGTTCTTATTGCCTGTAGACAGAAGCAATAATCTAAAGAAAGTTTTACAGATTTCACTATATCATTTCGGAAGAATATTGGCTTACAGTATTATAGGTTTAATTTTTGGATTGTTGGGTAAAAGTTTGAATCTTTTCGGCTTTCAGCAGCAACTTTCTATTTTGATAGGTGCTTTAATGCTTGCGGTTATCTTCATTCCACAGAAAACATTTAATAATTATAATTTCTCAAAGCCTATTTATAGAATTATTTCCAAAGTGAAATCGGCCCTAGGAAAGGAACTCAAAAAGAAAACCCCAGATACTTTTTTAACAATTGGTTTCTTAAACGGTTTTTTGCCTTGCGGCCTTGTCTATATGGCGGTTTTTGGAGCCATTGCTTCGGGCAATGCACTACATGGAAGCTTGTATATGGCACTCTTTGGATTGGGAACTATTCCACTTATGACTTCTGCCATATATCTGGGAAATTTTTTAAACGGGCAGGTACGCCAGCGCATCCGTCGTGCAATTCCTGTATTTGTAGTAATTATAGGCTGCCTTTTTATAGCTCGTGGTTTGGGGCTTGGCATTCCTTATGTTTCACCAAAACCAATGACGGAAACCGTAAATGCCAATTACAACTGTCACACCGTGACTTCAGAAAACAAAACAATACATAACCATTAAAATATTCAAATTATGATAAATTCAATAATTCCTTTGGTAAATTGGGGGATGGGAACGGCCCTAATTATTTTCTTTGCGGTATTATGCATTGTTCTTTCAGCCATCGTCATTAATTTTGTGATGGGTGGTAAAAAAAAGAATGATGAAGGCAGTAATTAGTGAAAAGGATTAATTTTTTTAATCTTTATACAGTCATTGAAAATAATTGCGTTTCTGGCTTGCTACGCTGCAGTAGCAAATCAAAAGCCATGCAAATATTACGGACAAACGGACGTCCTTTTTCGGTGATGTAAAGTTTTTGAAAACTAAATTCCACTAAGCCATCTGCTTCCATTTCTTCAAGTTTTTCAAGCACTTCGGGCAGTTCTATTAATTGCATTGATGAATCTACCCAAGAAGTTTCAAGCTTGCACATCAAATTCAAAATATGTTTTCGGACAATCAAATCTTCCGAATTTAATATATGTCCACGGTACACAGGAATAATATTTTGAGCTACCAAATCTTGGTATTCCTCAACGTTTTTCACATTTTGCCCAAAACTGTACCAGCTATCACCAATGGCTGAAACGCCAAGGCCCAACATCAATTGGGTTTTGCTATCTGTGTACCCCATAAAATTTCGGTGGAGGGTCTTATTTTCTACAGCTTTATAGAGGCTGTCAGTTTTTAATGCAAAGTGATCCATTCCAATTTCTATATATCCAGCTTCTTCAAGCATACGTTTGCCGGTTTCATACATATCACGCTTTTCAATGGCACTGGGAAGATCTTCTTCTTTAAAACCGCGTTGGCCATTGCCTTTTATCCACGGCACGTGTGCATAGCTGTAAAAAGCAATGCGGTCCGGCATTAATTCCTTTGTCTTCTCAATGGTGTGTATAACGTGTTCCTTTTTTTGAAAGGGAAGTCCAAAAATAATGTCGTGCCCCACAGATGTGTAGCCAATTTTGCGAGCCATTTCGGTTACACGTTTTACATTTTCAAATGGCTGTAACCTATGGATTGCAAGCTGAACCGTAGGATTGTAATCCTGAACCCCATAGCTAACCCTTGTAAAACCGCAATCAAAAAGTGTTTGCAAATGCGCTTCGGAAGTATTATTTGGGTGTCCTTCAAAGCTGAAAGATGGATTTTGGGCAATTGTTGCATCTCGAAAAATTCCTTTAATAAGCAATTTTAGATTTTCCGCAGAAAAAAAAGTTGGTGTACCACCCCCGAGGTGCAATTCTTTAATAATGGGCCTTTCGGTAAATAAATCCAAATAAAGACGCCATTCCTTTAAAACAGATTCCAGGTAAAGGGTTTCCACATTGTGGTTTTTTGTGATACGCTTGTTGCACCCACAAAAAGTGCACAGACTTTCGCAAAATGGTAGATGGATATAAAGACTGATGCCTTCTTCGGAATTGCTTTCTGAAAAGCTTTTAGTTATTCCTTGTTTCCATTGGCTTAAAGAAAATTCATCATTTTTCCAATATGGAACTGTGGGGTAGCTGGTGTAACGTGGCCCAGCAACATTGTATTTTGAAATTAAACTGTTTTGCATCACTTCTTTTCTTATGGACGCAAAATTACTTATGGTTAGGTTGCTATAAAATGATATTTGTCAGCTGAAAGAATAAGAAATACTTGCATTTCGACTTTATATATATAAAAAAGAGCACCGATTATTTCAGTGCTCTTTTAAAAGTCGGGATGACAGGATTTGAACCTGCGACCCCACGCCCCCCAGACGTGTACGCTACCAGACTGCGCCACATCCCGAATTTTGAGAAGCAAAAATAACCAAATTATAAAATTTAGCAAGGAGATTTTTGTTTAATTGATATACTTAAATGTATTAATGATTATTAGTATTTTCTTAAGCCATATTCTTTTTTTCATTGTTTATTTTTGATAAAAAGAAAAAAATGATCACTTCAAAAAAAATTGAAAAACATTACGATCTAATTTGTGTTGGCGGAGGAATAATGAGCGCAACCCTCGCATTGATGCTTAAACTAATAGATAAAAACCAAAAAATCCTCATTTTAGAAAGATTAGATAATGTTGCTTTAGAAAGTTCTGCGGCATGGAACAACGCCGGCACTGGACATTCCGCTTTTTGTGAATTAAACTATACTCCTGAAAATGAAGACGGCTCCATAAACGTTTCCAAAGCCATCAAAGTTTGTGAACAGTTCGAAAAATCAAAGCAGTTTTGGTCTTTTTTGGTAAAAAATGATTTAATCGATAATCCTAAAGAATTTATTCATGCTGTTCCACACCACAGTTGGGTGGAAGGCGAAAATAATGTAGCTTTTTTAAAGAAAAGGGTTGAGGAAATGAAAAAGCATCCTATGTTTCAAGGAATGCAGTTTTCAGATGATTTCAATGAAATGGAAAAGTGGTTTCCACTCATAATGAATAACCGGAATACTTCTGAAAAAATAGCTGCTACCCGAATGGAGCTGGGAACAGAAGTGAATTACGGCGTGCTTACACGCACTTTTTTTAAAATTTTAGAAGAGAAATTTGACACCCCAGTCTTTACCGAACACGAAGTAGAAGATGTGGACCCAACAAAAGGTGAAGATTGGCTTATAAAAATTAAAAACCTCAAAACGAAAGAAAAAATACATTGCGATTCCGAACATGTTTTTATCGGTGCTGGAGGTGGAGCGTTGCCATTACTGCAAAAAGTAGAAATCGACGAAAAAGATGGCTATGGCGGTTTTCCCGTGAGTGGGGAATGGTTAATCTGCAACAATCGCGAGGTGATTGAAAAGCATCAAGCAAAAGTATATGGCAAAGCCGAAGTTGGCGCACCCCCGATGTCCATGCCACATTTGGATACACGCTATATAGATGGAAAGCAAGAGCTATTGTTTGGTCCTTTTGCTGGATTCAGCACTAAATTTTTAAAGGAAGGATCCTTTTTAGATCTTTTCAAAAGTATTAAATGGGACAATATTCCTTCTATGTGGGGTGTTTTTTGGCATAATATTCCGCTCACCAAATATTTGATAGAGCAGGTTAGGATGGGCCATGGAGATAGAATGAAGGAGCTTAGAAAATTTGTGAAAGATGCTAAAAGCGAGGATTGGGATTTAAAAGTTGCCGGACAACGCGTGCAAATTATAAAACGAGACGAAGAGGAAGGAGGTACACTCGAATTTGGAACCGAGGTTGTGCACAGTAAAGACGGAAAAATTACTGCACTTTTGGGCGCTTCTCCAGGAGCTTCTGTGGCAGTAGACATAATGATTGATTTGCTGCATTTTGCTTATCCTGAAAAAGCAAAATCTGAAGCTTGGCAGCAAAAACTTTCAGAAATGATACCATTTTGGAACAAGGAAATTGAGAAAAACGTTGAAGAATTTAAGAATATTCGCATGAAATGTTCAGAAACCCTTCAAATAAATCTTCCCAAGAAAACTGATAAGCCTGCGTAATGGCGTTATAATAATTCTTCATAACTTTTACAGAAACATTCCTTTTAAAGTTATTATTTTTACCGTTCGAAAAACTTTGAAGAAATATATCATGAGTGAAACAATTGAAAGAATAAAATGCCTTATCATCGGTTCAGGCCCAGCGGGTTATACAGCTGCCATTTACGCGGCACGTGCTGACTTAAAACCTGTAATGTACACTGGAATGGAGCCCGGCGGACAATTGACAACCACAACTGAAGTTGACAATTTCCCCGGTTATCCGGAAGGAATTGACGGGCCAACGATGATGGTTCAATTACAGCAACAGGCAGAGAGATTTGGAACAGAGGTGAGAATTGGAATGGTTACAGCTGTTGAATTCAGCGATGAAGTTGGTGGCATCCATAAAATTACTGTTGATAACTCTACAAAAATTGAAGCTGAAACCGTAATTATTTCTACTGGAGCAACAGCCAAGTATTTAGGCTTGCCGAGCGAACAAAGATTACGCGGAGGGGGAGTTTCGGCCTGTGCCGTTTGTGATGGTTTTTTCTATAAAGGACAGGACGTGGCAATAGTAGGAGCAGGGGATACCGCAGCGGAGGAAGCCACTTATCTTGCAAACATATGCAACAAAGTGACCATGCTTGTGCGAAAGGATTATATGCGGGCATCCAAAGCGATGCAGCACCGCGTTAACAACACCAAAAACCTTGAAGTGCTTTATAACACCGAAGTAGATGAGGTTTTGGGCGAACAGGTAGTGGAAGGCCTCAGAATGATTAATAATCAAACAGGTGAAAAACAAGAAATAGCAATTACTGGATTGTTTATTGCAATTGGTCATAAACCTAATACCGATATTTTCAAAGGACAACTTGAAATGGACGATACGGGTTATTTAATAACTAAGGGTAAAACAACTAAAACAAATAAACCAGGCGTTTTTGCTAGTGGTGACGTGCAGGATAAAGAATACCGTCAGGCGGTAACTGCTGCCGGAACCGGCTGTATGGCTGCACTTGATGCGGAACGTTATCTGGCAACAATTGAAACGGAAGTAACGGCATAACAATCTTCTTTATATAAAAAAGCCGCTGTAATTGCGGCTTTTTTTATTTTTTTAAAACTCCTGTTTACAGTTTAGTAAATGTCAATAGCTCAATATCGCCATTTCCGCCACTTACATCTGAAAGTTCGATGGTAGAATTTGTTACTGAAACAATATCCCAATCGTCATTAATTTGATCAAAAGGGGTTTGCTCACTAAATTGTAAAATCAATTCTTCATTACTACTGGAAGAGTTGTCATAAGCCCAAGTTCCATTTTCTGTGAAGAGATCATTTTGTGCTCTTACAGTCCCATCTTCCTTAAAAGTGAAAACAAAGCTTTCAAAATCTGAAGTATGGTCTGATTGGCCATCTATTAATTTGCTAACCTCCCATTCGCCTTGTGGCAAGGTAGTTTTGATATTTTCAAATTCGTTGGTATTTACATTGCCAGAGTCATCATCTGAGCTACAAGCCGCAAATACTGTGATTGCTAATACTATAAATAATTTTTTCATAATTTTTTTGTTTTTACCAATGATATAATTTTAGGAGGCAAACTCTCTTAAAGTTTTTATAAATGACAAAAGACCTAACAAAGTTTTAGCAAACTGTTAGGCCTTTTTGGCAATTCGGAGCATTTTAAAATGAAATATTGTCGATAGCCTTACATTTTGTGAACACTGCCCGAATGGCTTTTATTTGAATTTACGGATACGGGATTTCCGTAATAATTTATGTCGCCGCCACTACTAACGTGGGTCTCAAGTTTATCCTGTACGTTTATTGTTACTTCGGCACCACTAGAGGCTTCGGCATTACAATTTAGCACTAAAAGTTCTTTTGCGTCCAACTCACTTCCGCTAGAGGCATCGGCATCTAGGGAAGATGCTTTTCCTGAAACTTTTAAATTTGCCCCACTACTGGTTTTAGCTATTAATTCCTGTGCAAAAACTTCTACTTCCAGTTCTGCACCGCTGCTACTCTTAAGTGACAGATTTTGACTTTTTATTACAGAATTTCCGGTCACATCTGCACCGCTACTAGCTTCCACAGTGTTGAGTTCTTTAAATGTAACGTAAACTTTTTTGGCATTGGAACGCCCTATATTTTGAGAAGTGGTAACATGAAGTTTTCCATCTTCAATATCGGTTTCAATGTACTGAAGTAAATTCTCATCGGCTTCTACTACAATTTTGTTTTCATCACCTTTTGTAAGGTAAACGTTCAGTCCGGCACTGCCACGTACTTCCGTGAAATCTGCGTTTACCTTGCGTTCTTCTGTTACCACCTTTCCATTTCCGTTTTCTCCTGTGGTAATATTCAGGTTACAGGCGCCCAAGATAAGTGCTGCGCCTATTGCGATTATAAAGTTTGCTGTTTTCATATCAATTGGTTTTGGTTATTAATCTATTGTAATTGTTATAGTTTCACTGGTATTTCTGGAAGCGGTATTTTTACTGTTGAGACCATCATTTACTTCTTCTTCCCAACTATTTTTTTTAATGGTTTTCAGGCTATCAATAACTTCTTCAGAATTGATTTCTGTGGAATCCATTTCTTCCATCATAACTTCTTTTTCTTTGCAATCAAGACATTGCACCTCATTTTTCAAAATTCTGAAATAGTGCGCCTCATTGTCCCAGTTACTCAATTCTTTAAAGTCTGAATTGTAGCCGTAATATGAAGTTGTGTTTTCTTCGGAATATACCACCGTGCCTTCTGGTACATAGACCGTTATTTCAATTTGCTGGTCGCGGTATTTGTTTTTGGTATCGGTGATGAAGAAGCCGTCCAGAATCAGACTGTTATTGTCAAAAGAATAGTTGTATTCAATAGCTTCCGCACGTTTTTTTGCATCCAAATGATTGTTGCCTTCGGCATTTTTTTCAATAACAATTTTGCCAATAGAATCTTTTGTAGATTCAATGTTCAATAAAATATCACTTGAATAAATTACTCTTTTATTATCTTCAGTGTACTTTAATTTCAGGCCATATTTACGGCTTTCTTCGTAATTATATTGTTTATCGGCGCGCATCTCGATTCGCAATGTGTCACCCGTACGTACTGCGATGGATTGCTCTTCAATATAGTTACCGTCATAAGCTTGTTCTGTAGCTTGTTTTATTCCTAAAACAGCCAGACCAATTACGGATAATGCCCAAACCACAATCAATAGAATTTTTACTGTGGAACTCATCGATTTTAGATTGCTGATCAAAAGTTTTAACCCTAAGATGAATAATACAAAAAACGGAATACCCACGGCAAACAATGATAACAGGGCAATTAACCATAAGGGAACGTTTGTTGTGTCCACCAAAGCTATGTATTCGGTTATTTCAGAATTGCCCCAAAAATCCATGGAACCAAAGGTGAAAAACCCAACAACCAAACCAATAAGCGTGGAAAGTGAAACTATGATAATTAATACCCCGATAAATTTCACAAATATTCTAAATAGGGTCATTATTAAAACTCCCAAGCTATCAAAAAAACCCGAGGCACCTGTTTTTATCTTATTGCCATATTTATCATAATCCACATTTTTTACGCGGTCGGCAACATTGTCAAAACCCTCTTTGAACTTTCTTTCAATATTGGAAATATTGACGGGTTCCCCCGTCATTTTCAATTTTTGTGAAGTAGTCAATGCTGGTGGAACCAATATCCAAAGTAGTATATATACAACTATTGGTGAGCCCATACCGGCAACAACCAAAAGTATCCACAATAGTCTGATCCAAATAGCATCTATGCCAATGTAGTGTCCAATTCCGGAAGAGACACCAGAAATATACTTGTTGTCAACATCACGAAAAAGTTGTTTGTGTGACGCAGTAGCACGTGATTTTGTATAGGTTTTTGATGAAGGGGGCACATCTTCAAAAATTTCATCATCAACCTCATAATCTTCGGGCTGGCCCATAACGGCAATTACTTCATCAAGCATTTTTAGTGAAACAACTTGCGTTGGGCTTTCTATTTTTTCAGAAAAAAGTTCGCCTATGCGGGCTTCAATATCCTGCATAATTTCTTCGCTGCCATCAGCCCCTTTCAACGATTTTCGAATGGCGTCTAGGTAGCGCGAAAGTTTCCCAAAGGCATCTTCGTCTATGTGAAAGGAAGTGCCTGCCAAATTTATATTTACTGTCTTGTTCATTTTGTGTTTTTTTCGCTGGTTACTTTGTTCACGGCCTGTTGCAGTTCTGCCCAGGTATCGTTCAATTCGGTTAAAAATAGTTTACCGGTATCGGTAAGTTCATAATACTTGCGTGGCGGTCCGCTGGTAGATTCTTCCCAACGGTAAGAAAGCAAGCCCGCATTTTTTAGCCTTGTGAGCAGCGGATAGATTGTGCCTTCCACGACAAGCATTTTTGCGTCCTTTAGGGTTTCAAGTATGTCTGAAGTATAGGCCTCGCCGTCTTTTAAAACGGAAAGGATACAGAACTCCAAAACCCCTTTTCGCATCTGTGCTTTTGTGTTTTCGATTTTCATAATTGTTCTTTACTTGTTTTTAATTCTTGTTCGCTATTATTGATGAATGAATAGGGGAGCACCCTTGTGGTTTCTTCGCATTGTTGATGAGTCAATGCGCTAACAGTTTTCTGTTCCGTGGGCATACTTACGCCTATAAATTGTAAAATGGCGGCCAATAGGTAACTAACTAATGTGCTCATTTTGAATAGGATTTAGATTGGTTTTTATAAATGGTATACAAAGTGGATAATTATAAAGTTTTCCGCGTGAAGCGTGGATGGAGGCATTGATTACCGCATAAAGTTCAAAAATGAAAAGACCCAGTAATAGTAAAATGGCCAATCCAAATAACAGTATATATCCTGAAAGATTTTGAATATTGTTTACTGAAAATTGTCCTGCGTTGTGATCAATGGTTTCTATCAGTGAAATAAAATCTGTTGCAAAAACGATAAAGAAAGGCAGACAGATGAGGCCTATAAATACAGTATAGATTAAAACACTTAATTGAAAATTGATAGCTTGCTTTCCATGTTCATCCACAAAAGCTTTTTCTTTATTGAATGTCCAAATCAATAGAGGAGCGATAAAATTCGCAAATGGGAAAAAGTATTTTAAAAAGGTAGATAAGTGGATAAATGCACTAACGTTTTTTTGATTTTCTGATATTGTAGTTTCCATTGCTTGTTATTTTCTTATGCAAATATATGTCTAAAAGAAGGTATTATGTTACGCATAGTACTAAAATTAACATATTTTTAACAAATAGGAAGTAATGAATATATTGAATATCTTCGTGATATATTTATACTTAAATGAAACTGAGCCCAAGTAAAATCAATACTTTTTTATTATTCAAGTTGCCTTCTGCTTACTTTACCGGCGTACGTGTAAAATCAATTTCAGAAACTACTTGTATAACAAGTGTGAAACATAAATGGATAAACCAAAATCCCTTTAAATCTATTTTCTGGGCAGTTCAAGGAATGGCGGCTGAGCTAAGTACAGGGGCACTCGTTATGGCGAAAATTAGGGAAAGCAACAAAAACATCTCCATGCTTGTGGCAAATAACAGAGCTACATTTTCCAAAAAAGCGAGAGGGCGAATAGAGTTTACTTGTATTGAAGGAGCTTTAATAAATCAAGCAATTGAAAAAACTATTGCTACTGGTGAAGGCCAGACAATTTGGATGAAATCTGAAGGGAAGGATACCGCTGGGGATAAAGTCTCTACTTTTGAATTTGAATGGACACTGAAACTTAAATAGTAAATCTCAATCTATTAAGGGTTTGGAAACTTTATGAAGGTGATTAACAGTTTTTTAACAGAATGAATTAAGGTCCAAACAGAATTTAATTGAAAAATAATTATTATATTTAAAACGCGTTAATAAAAATATCTTCTGCCTATAGAGAAAAATCTACCTACTTAAATTTTAATTAAACCTCAATTAGCTATGGCAAGAGCAATGTTTGATTACACCAAAGCTGTACTTTCAAAAGTAAGTTTTGACGTCAATTTGTTTTGCAAGGAGTTGAAAAAAGCGTTAACCAGATTGCTACCCTACGAAGTAGAAGAATTAAAAGTCTGGATTGATTCGCTTATCAAGCAGAACCCCCAATTAAATCAATGTCTAATTTATCTAAACCCATAAAAAAATCCCGCCGAAGAGGCGGGATTTTTTAATTATTGGTTAGTAGTTCTTGGATTATTAAGTTTTTTCACTAATTACTGACGACTGACCATTGATTATTTTTTAGTTGGACTGATAATTTTCACGTCCTGAAATGCAATGGCACCACGGATTACTCCAGAAACAATGTCGTGTAGCGCATTAATAATCTGCATTTTCAGTTCACTTTTACTGTAAATCAAACTTACCTCACGTGCAGGGGAAGGTTCTTTAAAATATTTCAGATTTTTTATTTGGGACGGTAACAAATCTAAGGTATGCAAGTAGGGCAGAAGTGTCATGCCTAAACCTTCGTCAGAGAGTTTTATAAGCGTTTCAAAACTTCCACTTTCCAACTGAAACTTATCTTGGCTGTTGTTTTTAGAAGTTTTGCAAAGATTTATTATTCCATCGCGGAAACAATGACCGTCTTCTAACAATAATATATCCTCAATGTCAAGATTATTGACTTCAAGTTTTTCTTTTGAGGCCAAACGGTGATTTTCCGGAATGTAACCCACAAAGGGCTCGTAATAGATGGGCCTTTCCTTAATTTTTTCCTGACCCAAAGGTGTAGCGGCAATGGCAGCATCTAAGTAACCATCATTAATTTTTCCAATGATTTCATCGGTATTCAGTTCTTCGATTTTCAATTGCACCTTTGGATAGCGGTTTGAAAAACTCTTCAAAAACATAGGAAGCAACGTGGGCATTACCGTAGGAATGATCCCCAGCTTGAAGGTCCCGCCTATAAAGCCCTTTTCCTGATCGACAACATCCTGCATGCGCTCCGATTCATTAACGATATTTCGGGCCTGCTCCACAATCTTTTTTCCAACACCCGTAAGTTCAATTGGTTTTTTGCTTCTATCAAAAATTTGGATTTCAAGTTCCTCCTCAAGTTTTTGAATCTGCATACTAAGCGTGGGTTGCGTGACAAAGGTTTTTTCGGCAGCTTTTGTGAAATTCTGCTGTTCGGCAACTGCCAAAACATATTTAAGTTGGGTGATTGTCATTGTAAATTATATTTATGCAAATTTACATATTTAATCAATATAACTTATAGTAAAATTTCAAAGAAGTCCCCGTGCTTTAATTTCAAGATATTTATTGATAGTATTCACCGTAAGATTTTCCGGCGCTGTAAGAATGGATTGGATGCCGTATTTGTGTAGCTCGTTTACGATCAGCTTCTTTTCATAAATAAATTTTTCAGCAATGGTCTTCTCAAAAACTTGATGGGTGGTGGTTGCTTTTTTGTGCATAAAGGATTTCAACTCAGTATTTTCAAAAAAGATAACCACCAA
>PAZL01000007.1 GCA_002715485.1 Aequorivita sp.
AGTTCGTTGTGCGTTGCCATTATAAAGTTAAAGCCTAAAGCTAAAAGTTTAAAGTAATTTTATTTTCTGAAATTTTCAATTCCACTTTTCTTCCTAAAATCAAAGCCCGATTATCTTTGATGTGTCCCACTGGAAAATTTAAAATCACGGGATAACCATACTCTTTAACTAACCCTAAAATTATTTCTTCGGCAGTTTTTCCAAAATACACTTTATTGTCTTTCATCTCTGTCATTCCTCCAATGATAAGGGCCTTCAGATTTTTGAGATATCCGCTTCGCTTTAAATTCATCATCATCCGATCAATGTGGTAGAGCATTTCGTCAAGATCTTCAATAAAAAGAATCTTGCCATTAGTGTCCATTTCCGAAGCACTTCCGCAAAGCGAATAAAGCACCGAAAGATTTCCGCCAATCAATTCACCTTTCAAAATTCGTAATGAATCCTGAGAATTTGTATTTTCAATTTCAATATTATAATCTTCCCCAAACAAGACCTTCCGAATGGATTCAGCGGTTTCTGCGGTTTTATTTTCGATTTCCAAGCACATCTGCCCATGCAAGGTTTCAACTCCCAAATTGTGAATATGCGAGTGTAAAACCGTAACATCGCTATAGCCAACAATCCATTTTGGATTTTTTTTGAATACGGAAAAATCCAATTTATCAATAATCCGTACGGTTCCATACCCACCACGAGCACACCAAATTGCCTTTATTTTTGGGTCGTCCAGCATTTGCTGAAAATCTGTCGCGCGCAAATCATCGCTTCCAGCAAATTGGTTTTCCTCAGCACCGATGGTTTTTCCCAAAACCGCTTTTAATCCCCAACTGTCCAGCAATGCTAGTGCAGGGTCTAATTCTTCTTTTGAAATTTTACGCGCTGTGGAAACAATGCCTATCGTATCGCCCTTTTTAAGTGTGTTTGGAGTAATCATGAATCTATTTAAAACCACAAATTACTACATTTATGTGTACTTTTGTGCTTTCAAAAAAAATTATGGATAAGAACCCAAACAGATATACAATTACGGCCGCCTTGCCTTATACAAACGGCCCCGTTCACATTGGCCATTTGGCGGGTGTTTATGTGCCTGCTGATATTTATGCACGTTACCAACGGCTTCAAAATAAAGACGTTGCCTTTATCTGCGGAAGCGATGAACACGGCGTTGCCATTACGTTGAAAGCGAAAAAGGAAGGCATTACGCCACAGGAAGTGGTTGATAAATATCACTCAATCATCAAAAAGAGTTTTGAAGATTTTGGAATTTCGTTCGATAATTATTCGCGCACATCTGCGGAAATTCATCATAAAACGGCGTCGGAATTTTTCAAAAAAATGCATGATGCAGGCCAATTTATAGAGGAAGTGACCGAGCAATTGTTTGACGAAGAGACAAATCAATTTTTGGCGGATCGATTTGTTGTGGGAACTTGTCCAAAATGCGGTCACGAAGAAGCCTACGGCGACCAATGTGAAAATTGCGGAACCAGCCTTAACGCGACCGACTTGATAAACCCGCGAAGCGTAATTTCTGGGAAGAAACCTGTTTTAAAAGAAACAAAACACTGGTTTTTGCCCTTAGATCGCTACGAAGATTTTTTAAGGGAATGGATTCTCGTTGATCATAAAAAGGATTGGAAAACCAACGTAGTTGGCCAATGCAAAAGTTGGCTGGATGATGGTTTGCGACCACGTGCTGTAACTCGCGATCTGGACTGGGGAATTCCAGTTCCAGTTGAAGGAGCAGAAGGGAAGGTGCTGTACGTTTGGTTTGATGCACCAATTGGCTATATCTCGTCAACAAAAGAATGGGCGGAGCGCGAAAGCAAAAAATGGGAAGATTATTGGAAAGACGAAAACACCAAACTCCTTCATTTTATTGGGAAAGACAATATTGTTTTCCATTGCATCATTTTTCCGGCGATGCTGAAGGCTGAAGGAAGTTATATTCTGCCGGACAATGTTCCCGCAAATGAATTTTTGAATCTTGAGGGAAATAAAATCTCAACCAGTAAAAATTGGGCGGTTTGGTTGCACGAATATTTGGAGGATTTTCCAGACCAGCAGGACGTTTTGCGTTATGCCTTAACTGCAAATGCCCCGGAAACAAAGGATAACGATTTTACCTGGGCCGATTTTCAGGCGAGAAACAATAGTGAACTGGTTGCTATTTTCGGAAATTTTATAAACCGAGTGATGGTTTTGACCGATAAATATTACGAAGGAATTGTACCTAAACCGGCAACTTTTTCAGAAATTGACGAACAGGTTTTAAGCGAATTGAACGCCTATCCCGCGGTGATTGCAAGTTCCTTGGAACGCTACCGTTTCCGTGAAGCACAGGCAGAATTGATGAATGTCGCCCGCCTCGGAAATAAGTATCTGGCAGACGAAGAGCCGTGGAAAACCATCAAAACTGATGAAGAACGTACAAAAACGGTGATGTATGTTGCCTTGCAAATTGCTTCTGCCTTGGCAGTTTTATGCGAGCCTTTTTTGCCTTTTACAAGTGAAAAACTAAAGCAAATGCTTGGTCACGCTGAGCTTTCTGAACCACTTTCTTGGAATGGGGTTTCCTCAAAATCAGAATTGCTGAAACCCGATCATAAAATAAATAAGGCCGAGCTGCTTTTCAGTAAAATAGAAGACGAACAGATTCAAAAACAACTTGATAAACTACAAACCAGTAAAAAGATGAATGAGATTGCCAATAAAAAAGTAACACCACAGAAAGAAACTATCCAATACGATGATTTCGCAAAGCTTGATATGCGTGTGGGGACCATTATTGAAGCTGAAAAAATGCCCAAAGCAGATAAACTTTTAGTTTTAAAAGTAGATACGGGTATTGATGTACGAACGATTGTTTCCGGTATTGCGGAAAGTTTTAAGGCTGAAGAAATTATCGGTAAAAAAGTAACTGTTTTGGTAAATCTTGCGCCACGCGCACTTCGCGGAGTGGAAAGCCAAGGCATGATTTTGATGACGGAAAATGCGGAAGGAAAACTTGTTTTTGTAAATCCTGGAGAGGAAGGGATTGATAATGGGGCGACGATAAATTAAAATTTTATGAATATAAAACTGCTTTTTTTTTCATTTCTGCTTTCATTTCAGGTTTTTTCACAAGAGCCGTTTCTTTCAATTCCAAATGATTTAAAAACTAGGCGTAAAGCACCCAATGACGCGTTTGCAGTAGTTGATGAGGAAAATAAAACCTTTGCAATTTTTCTTGATGATGACAAAACGCTAAATGGTTATTTATATTCCCAGAATTTAGAGCCTTTGGGAAAATTTGCATCAAATGGATTGCCTAAACTTTATACTGAAATCATTGGTAACACACTTGAAAATGGCCAAATTAGATTATTTCTAAAGAATCAAAACAATCGAAATTTTGGGAGTATTCTTTTTGATTTTGAAAGAAATGCAAGCGTAGAGACTGAATATAATTTTAAACTTGACCATGAAATTTATCTACAGTCCCATAGTTATAAAAATAAATTTTACATACTTACTGTTAGTAGAAGAAGCTCACAATTAAATGTATATGTGTTTGATCACGGAGGGAATTTCAACAAAAAATCATTTGATTTTAATGATAGATTTTTTGGAGATAGAAAAAATAATCGTGTGAAACTTGATGAGTTTCTGACTGAGCGAGAACAATTTTTAACTCAAGGTGCAGTAGTAAAAATAGAAGAAACAAATCCAAATGATATTAGCATTACCAGCAATTCTTGTAAAATTTATGATAGAAATGAAAAATTTATTCTAACCATTGATGGCGGGATGTTATACACATATATCTTTGAATTTACAGTTCCTGACTTATCGGTTAATTTAAAAGCAGTTGAAAAGGAACAATTCTCTTCAGACGGATATACTCCCGCGTCAAATTCATATTTGTATGAAGACAAGATTTATCAAATAAGTGGATTAAAGGATACGTTGGTTTTTACAGTTAAAAATATTGACACCAAGGAAGAAATAAAAAAAATTTCCCTTTCTAAAAATGAGGAAATAACTTTTAAAAATAGTCCAATTATACAAGAAGGCACTTCATTTTTTTCAGAAGAACTTAGGGAACTGGATAAAACTTCACAATTTTTAAGAAAAATTTCTTCAGAAGATATCGGTGTGGCGGTAATATCCACCAACAATGGATATCAAATTACAATGGGCGGTAATAAGGAAATTACAAATAACTACGGAGGTCCCATGATGGGTGGTTTTGGTGGAGGAATCCCTAATGTATCGGGTACAATCACATTTTCATATAATCCAGTTTTCTATTCCTTTAATTCTTATAAGCATAATAAGTCTACACGAATAGAATGTCTCTTTGATATTAATTTCGTTCACCACGCAGGCAGTGCCCCCCAAAACATATTTGATAAAATAAAAATTTACACTTTAAGGCATCCAAAAGCAAGGGCGGAGAATTTATTTAAAATGAACGATTATTTTGTATACGGTAAGTATAATGAGGAAAAAGATGCTTACGAACTTTTTAAATTTTCAGAATAAAATTTTCAATGCTAAAGCTTCTCTATTACATAACCTCCCAAACCCAACTCCCCCAAAAAAGTGTTGAAAATACCGTAAAACTTTTAAACGAAGATTGCACCATTCCCTTCATTTCCCGCTATCGAAAAGAACTGACGGGCAATCTCGATGAGGTTCAAATTGGCGAAATTGTAAAATTCAAAGAGCAATTTGAAGCATTGGAAAAGCGAAAAACCGCAATCCTAAAATCGTTGGAAGAGCAGGAGGTTTTGACTGCTGAGCTTCAAAAGAAAATTGAGGAGACAACAGATTTAATCGCTTTGGAAGATTTGTATCTACCTTACAAAAAGAAACGAAAAACAAAGGCAGATACAGCACGCGAAAACGGTTTGGAACCATTGGCAAAAATTATAATGACGCAGAATGCTTCCGATATTTCTTCCATTGCCTTAAAATATGTGAATGGCGATGTTAATTCCGAAGAGGAAGCGTTGGAAGGCGCGCGCCACATTATTGCCGAATGGATTAACGAGCGCACCGATATTCGGAATATGCTTCGAAACCAAATGGAACGCTTTGCCGTGGTTTCAACCAAAGTGGTAAAGAAGTTTGAAGAAGACGAAAAAGCCCAGAAATTCAGAGATTATTTCGACTGGAACGAAGCTTTGAATAAAATCCCTTCACATAGATTATTGGCAATTCTTCGCGCAACTTCCGAAGGATTTATTCGCCAAAAAATTGAAATTGATGATGAGAAGGCACTTTTTAAAATTGAAGAGCGCGTCATAAAATCAAATAATGCCGCTTCAGAACAAATAAAACTTGCCATTGAAGACAGTTACAAGCGACTGTTGTTTCCAGCGATTTCAAACGAAGCACTTTCTGCAGCAAAAGAGAAAGCAGATGAAACCGCAATAAATGTTTTCGCCAAAAATTTGAAGCAACTCTTGCTCGGGTCGCCATTGGGCGAAAAGCGGGTTTTGGCCATTGACCCGGGTTTTAGAACGGGCTGTAAAGTGGTTTGTCTTGATGCACAGGGAAACTTGCAACACAACGAAACCATTTTTCCGCATCCGCCAAAAAACGATACTTCCACAGCAATAAAAAAAATAAGTTCGCTCGCCGATGCCCATAAAATTGAGGCAATTGCTATTGGAAATGGAACTGCCTCGCGCGAAACGGAACAATTTATAAAACGAATTCATTTTAAGAATCCAGTTCAGGTTTTTGTGGTGAGCGAAGCCGGAGCTTCAATTTATTCGGCTTCAAAAATTGCGCGGGATGAATTCCCTAATTATGATGTTACTGTTCGCGGCGCGGTTTCCATCGGTCGTCGTTTGCAAGATCCGCTGGCGGAATTGGTGAAAATTGATGCCAAATCAATCGGAGTTGGGCAATATCAACACGATGTGGACCAATCGAAACTGAAAAGTTCACTGGATACTTCTGTGGAACTATGTGTGAATGCCGTTGGCGTAAATATGAAAAGTTCACTGGATACTTCTGTGGAACTATGTGTGAATGCCGTTGGTGTAAACATAAATACCGCCAGCGTTCCCCTATTGAGTTATGTTTCGGGAATTGGTCCAAAATTGGCAGNAAACGTAGTTAATTATCGAGAAGAGAATGGGGCATTTTTATCCCGTGAAGCCATTAAAAAAGTTCCTCGTTTGGGCGGAAAAGCTTTTGAGCAAGCAGCTGGATTTCTTCGTATAAAAAATGGTAATAACCCGCTCGATGATTCTTCGGTGCATCCAGAAAGTTATGATGTAGTTTCAAAAATGGCGAAAGATGAAGGCATANAAGTTTCAGAATTGATNGGNAANAAAGCNCTTCTTCAAAAAATAAATNTGGAAAAATACATCACTGAAAAAATTGGGCTNCCNACNTTNNAAGATATNNTNAANGAANTNGAAAAACCGGGNCTGGACATTCGCGAAGAGGCAAAAGTGTTTACTTTCAACCAAAATATCAAAACCATCACCGATTTGCGCGAGGGGCAATTGCTACCTGGAATTGTAAACAACATTACAAATTTCGGTGCTTTTGTGGATATTGGAATCAAGGAAAGTGGCTTGATTCACGTTTCCAATCTTTCGGATTCCTTTGTGAAAGATGTAAATGAACACGTGCATCTTCACCAACAAATTGTGGTAAAAGTGCTGTATGTTGACGTTCCGCGCAAGCGAATTCAGTTAAAACTCCACAAGTTAAATGCTTAAAATAGCGTTTCATCCCATTTACAAATACCAATTGCCGCCCGGCCATCGTTTCCCGATGGANAAATATGAATTGCTCCCGCAACAATTATTACACGAAGGCACCTGCAAAGCCGAAAATTTTTTTGAGCCGGAAATCCTTTCCGAAGAAAATATTCTGGCTGTCCACACAAAGGAATATTTTAAAAGTCTGTTGAATTTAACTTTGGATAAAAGCGCCGCGCGAAAAATTGGATTTCCACTTTCTGAAACGCTTGTAAAAAGAGGAAGAATTATTTCGCAGGGAACAATAGACTGTTGTGAATATGCCCTAAAATATGGAATTGCGATGAATATTGCGGGAGGCACGCACCACTCCTATGCAGACCACGGCGAGGGTTTTTGCCTGTTTAACGACCAAGCAATAGCAGCAAAATATCTTTTGAAAAAAGGATTGGCAAATCGTATTTTAATTGTGGATTTGGACGTGCACCAAGGNAATGGAACGGCGAAGATTTTTGAAAATGAGGATTCCATTTTTACGTTTTCCATGCACGGCGCGGGCAATTATCCTTTCAAAAAAGAAAAGAGCGATCTCGATATTGCAGTACCCGATGGAAGTGGTGATGAAGTTTATTTAAAAATTTTAAAAGAAACTTTGCCCAAATTAATTTCAGAACAAAAACCTGATTTTATCTTTTATTTAAGTGGGGTCGATATTTTGGAAACCGATAAATTGGGAAGATTGAATTGTACGGTTGAAGGCTGCAAAGAGCGCGACCGCTTTGTTTTACAAATCTGCAAAGATTTAAATATTCCGGTGGAAGTGAGTATGGGCGGCGGCTATTCGCCAGNAATAAAGNNAATTATCGAGGCGCACGCAAACACGTTTCGATTGGCGCAGGAAATTTTCTTTTGAATTATGGGAAAAGTGGGAAAAGATAAAAGGGACGGAAGAGACAAAAGGGACAAAAAGGACAGAAAAGATAAAAGGAAAAAGGATAAAAAAATTTTCAAAACTGAATGCTGCGAAAAGTATCTTAAAAAAGGCGAACACAAACGCTGCAAACGCTGTCCTTGTTTTGACCTTCCCGAAGCGGAACGGCAAAAAAGAAAGGCCGTCCTTTTGGACGACCTTTTAATGTAGGTTATTTGCCCGAGGCAAATATTTCCTTTAACTGCTTTACCATACCTCCGTTTCCGGAAACTGTGATCTCACCAATTTTGTCGGCGATGGTTTCCACAAATTCCATTTCCTTCAGCTTGTAAAGCATTTCGTTTTCTTCCATCAATTTGGCAGTGTTTAACAAGCTTCTGGTTGAAGCGGTTTCTTCACGCCTAGTAATTACGTTGGCTTGTGCTTTCTTTTGCGCCACCAAAACTTGGTTCATAATATCCTTTATTTCACCGGTCAAAATAACATCACGGATACCGCAGTTTAAAACTGCTACACCCAACTTGGCCGCGGCTGTCNTTGTGTCTTCAAAAACAGCTTTCGCAATCTGTGCTTTGTTTTCCAAAAGCTCGTCAAGTGTATATGTTCCCACATAGGCGCGCAGGGCAAGCTGCATTGCAACGTACAATTGCTTTTCAAAATCTTTGTTGTCCAGCAACGCTTTCTCAATATCAATAACTTTGTACTGTGTGTCAAAGTTGATACGGATTGCAGCTTTGTCTTTGGTCAACAATTCCTGTCCGGCAACCTCAAGTTGCAATTGACGCAAATCTACCTTTGCAATCTTGATGGTTGTGTCATTTCTCCAGAAACGGTATGTACCGCTTTCCAAAGTTTTTACATACACATCATCTACAATGAATACGGCTTTTTCAAAAGCAGCCACCTCAAAAACCCTGATATATTTGCTCAATTCAGCATTGCTGAAAAGCGCTTTATCAATTTTTTCGGTGATGTAGATTTTGCTCAAATCCACAGTTGTGAATTCNTACTCCATCAAACCTTTCCAAAAAGAATAGCGTCCAGATTTCAGGACAAGGTTGAATCTTCCATTTTTGAAAACCAACACAAGCTCATTATCCTTCACCTCAATGATGTGAAGCATCGCTTTCAATTTTTCGTCTTTCAACAAAAGTTCCAATTCCTTGGGTGCGTTAAAGGCTACCGCCATGCTGTATTGCAGCACCGTTTTGCTAAAACCCAACCAGTGGATACCTTGGGTGATTACGCCTTGGTAATCGCCCCTTTTAAAAACCAAACCTACGTTTCCGGCATTGATTCTTACTCTTTTCATCATTTCTACATTTTTANAATTCAACATTAATTNTGACAGCGCCCGTCAAGGCATGTCCACTTACTTTTCAAGCTACCGGTGCTGCTTTTGGGTAAGTTTATTATGAGTGTTTTTATGAAACACATTTAATTCTTTTAAAAGAAAAAAGTAAAGGAAAATCATCCTCCCGGNACGGAAATACTGAGAATTTAAAAGGAAAGAAATTGGTTTTACGCAGAAGAATTACTTCGAAAAATTATTCAAAAAGACGAACAATCCTTTCAAAAGAACCCGATTGCAAAAAGCAACTACTTTCGGTTTTTAAATTTGTCAGTATTTCAAAGTACGTTTTGGACTGTTTTTATTTCCGAAGAAACAGAAACCGATTTTCCATTTACTCTTTTCATCACAATTTTTACAGCGTGACAGGCTGCTGGTCTGTTTTTAAAAGTTGACCTTCTTTTCTGAATGGTGGATTATGAGTCCACATCCTGCGTTAAAAGCGCAGTGCTCTACCAACTGAGCTATCCTAATTTTAAGTTAGGAACCGG
Source organism: Aequorivita sp. (assembly GCA_002715485.1). Classification (GTDB taxonomy): domain Bacteria; phylum Bacteroidota; class Bacteroidia; order Flavobacteriales; family Flavobacteriaceae; genus Aequorivita. The sequence continues at coordinate 9,490 of PAZL01000007.1, forward strand.
AATCGAACCGGTGACAGCTACTCCTGTTGTTCTAACCGCTGAACTAACTCAAACTGAAATTGAGTGTGGGAGTCGAACCCACGACTTACAGAATGCGATTGTTTTGTGGATAACAACCAATCCTTCAAATCAAGTTGGATATAAAACCGCGATNCACTGCTGCAACGGNTTATACAATGGTGCTATACAGAAACACGCAACAAGACTTGCTTGATGTGGAACAGACAGGATTTGAACCTGTATCTCCGGAGCTTCAATCCGGCGCATAGACCAACTTTGCTACTATTCCTTTTTTAATAATTGTTGAGGCACTAGGATTCGAACCTAGGACTCCCGTGTTAAANGCACGGTACGCTAACCNCTGCGTCATACCTCAATAGTGTACTCTATAAGGGAATCGAACCCTTGTCTTCTGATAGAAAGTCAGATGCACTAGCCACTATGCTAATAGAGCAATTTGCAGCAACGATGGGACTTACTTCGACTTCGCTCANTATAAACTTCTCGTNNCATCGNTTCTTGCAGTACCGATGGGACTCGAACCCATACCTTCCCCATAGACAGTGGGGTGCTCTAGCCTTTGAACTACGGTACTAAATTCCTGCGAAAGCAGGAATCTCATTATTTTTTCTCCTTTCTTTTAGTTTTANTTTTTTTCTTTGGCTTCCTTTTTTTNGGAAGTTTNTTCTTTACCCGTTCNATTTCGNTTTCNGCGAAAGTGATAAANTGATTGTTCAGNCCNAATTTTAGNCCGCNCTTGTANGCTTTCAACGCTTTTTTNTTGCGNTTTTGNGCTTCAAAAAGTNGACCTTGCAAAAGGTTTAGTAATGCTTTGTCTGCACCTTTTAATAGTAATGCGTAATCCANNACTTTTTGTGCTTCNTCAAAATCCTCNTTACGTATCAACGTGTAAACGTAATCTGGATAAATTCTTGGAAGCTCCATTTTGCTGGCAACTGCGGCTTCAAAATAATGCTTGGCAGCTTCAAAATCGTTTAATTGATCAGCTTGTAAATTCGCCATTAAGCAAAGTGCCTGCACATTTTTTTCGTCGTAAGACAAGGCGTAGTTTAAGGCTTCAATCGCTTCTTCTAAGGCAAACGGATATGCATCCAGCGCCTTGAACAAGTAAATATTGTGTGTATTTGTGTCCATTACAGTTTTGTTATTAATTGTTTTTCAGAATTGATTCTGAATTCATTTTTCCACTGTAACGGAGAGGGATACGTCAAAAATTGACATAAAAAAATCCGAAACAGTTTTGTGTGCTTCGGATTTTCATAGGAGTGTTTATTTTCTAACTATAAAATTTCCGAAGCTGGTTCTCTGGTGAATCATCTATCCAGTTTTGTCCTTTTGTGATTGTTAGGTAAAACATAGCTTCTTAGTTTATTAATTATTATTTCGTTTTGGCAGTTTAAGTTTCTTTCTCTAAAACTGCGGTGCAAATATTAAATGCATTTTTGAATTACGCAAATTAATTTTCAATTTATTTTATTGATAATCAATTAGTTATATTGAATTTAGGGTGAAGAATTCCTGTTCGGTTTTTCACGAACTTTGGAATAATCTGCAACTTACTGTCTATCATTTGCTTATTACTCAACTGCTATTTTGGCTTAGATACTTTTCAAATACAATTAATTTTTAAAAAAATCCATAAAAAAAGGCGCCCGATGTATCGAGCGCCTGAAAATATCTTTTTATAGGTGTTAAATCACTTCAAAAATAATTACATAACGCTCCGTATCGTAAAAATGGATCAACCATTTTGCGATATTCTGACTGAAAAATCAGCCCTGTTGGTGCACTATGTAAATTTGTGTTTTTCATTATGGTGCAAATATTAAGTATTTTAACAATAAAATTCTAGTAATTTTAAAAAAATATTAGGGTTAAGTTCAAATGATGAAAAATTTACTTTTTTATTTATTTATGACTTGTAGCTGCTATGCTCAAGAAATTTACATAGTTAATAATTTAACTCAGTTAAAGGTAATTGACATACAAGGCTTTACAGTAACTAATCTATTTACTTTAAATATAAACACTCAAGATTTGGCTTTTACTCCTGACGGCAGGCTATTTGGAATTTCAAGTAACGGACAAATATTTGAAATCGACCTAAGTAATGAAACATATAATGTAGTTACAACTATACCAGGAGGAGACTTTTTTACCGGACTAGTGTCAAATAGTAATTTTGAACTAATTACAAGTGCAACAACAAGTGAAGACTTATATGCATACAATGTAAATACAGGAATGTTAAGTATATTAAGTAGCGGTATGTCAACTCCTGGAGATTTTACATACTACAAAGGGAATTTAATATACCCTGATAATGAAAACACCTACATTAAAGCTTTTGATGGTACAGAAATAAAAAATATTGGTTGTTCCCTAAATCAATTATATTCATTTGTAAATGTATTTGAAGATTGCGAAACAGAAAGGGTTTATGGAATTGATGTCTTTGCAAGAATTTTTTTATTCGATTTTGAATTAGAAACTGCCGAAGAAGTTGCTAGCCTTGGTTCAGTAACAGGCAATATTTTTGGCGGGGCCACTACGTCAGAATATATGTCGTCAAATTGTCCGCAAATAGGTTTAAATACTGTAATATGTTCGCTTTCAAACCCCAATATTTCCTATAAAACAGTTACCGTTTTTCCAAATCCAACAAGCGACGAAATTATATTGAACTCAAGTATTAACTTGGATAATATTCAATATTACATCCTGGATTTATCTGGAAAAACTATTAAGACGAATATTTTGAATAGCAACTCAATATCTCTTAAAGATCTTTCAGCAGGCTTCTATATTTTAGCGCTAAAAAATTCAGATGGAGAAATGGTTTTTAATAAAAGAATCATTAAGTATTAACGGGCATCTTTCTTTTGACCTATTCGTTAGTTCTTCAAATAAATATTTTGAATTTAAAAAGCCCCTACTAAAAGCAGGGGCTTGATTGGCTGGTCATTTATTTACTCCCCAGCATGACCAGCTCGTTGCAAAATACTTCTGTTATATAATGTTTGTTACCTTCCTTGTCGTCCCAGGAACGATTGGTAAGTTTACCCTCAATTACAATCTCCTGCCCTTTGGTGATATAATTTTCTACAACTTTTACCAACCCGCCTTTTACCACTATATTATGCCAATAGGTGCGTTCCACTTTTTTACCGTCTTTGTCTTTGTAACTGTCATCTGTGGCCATGGAGAATTTTGCCATTTTGTTACCATCGGCAAAAGTTACTATTTCTGGGTCTTGACCAAGTCTTCCAATCAACTGTACTTTGTTTCTAAGTGCGTTCATAATTTCTAAATTTTAATGTTAAACAATTGATACTATCGAATTTCATTTTATTCGACAGGACAAACTTATTGCACCTTCCAAATTTTAGTTGGTTGTTACTTATTTACTTTCGTTTATAGTTGTTTGTAATCGTTTGTAAACGATTATATATTTGAAAACCAAAATATTATAAAATTAAATATTTATTAAAATATAATCTGGAAAGCATATAAACTAAAAAATCCCAGTACAACTGGGATTTTAATTATTTGAAAAGATAAATAATTTGATTTTAGGAAACTATAAAAATACTGGCAATATCTACTACTTCTTGCATAGTTAAAGGTTCGTCAAAAGCTGCTGTTATAGCATTATCGCCTCCATTATTAGGAAACATACCGCTTAAGTTAACTCCACCTTGGGTTGTATTGCTTTCTGGAGTTGCTCCTCCATAAATAGCACTAAATGCAGATGGCAATGTATTTTCGGATTTAATTATCCAACCTTTTTCACCCCGCATTCTTCTAACTTGAGATGCGTGGCGAGCTTCTACAGAATGAATCTGAAGGGCATAGGTAAGTAATGCATCATCATCAATAAGGGCTCCGGCTTGACCTTTATAGGCACGAACACCAGTGTCCTCAAATCCTTGAGATAATGCTAAAAAGGTTTGATAGTTTGTAAAGGTATCTAAGTTTAAACCGCCTGGCGCACCTGTAAAATCAAATGTAGGTTCGTCGATTGCATCATCTCCCAAAGCAGCAAGAAGAAAGTCAACGTGATCGTCTTCATGTTGTGAAATTTGGGCAAAAACTGCTTGATCCTCTTGAGGAATAAGTCCCGAAGTATCGAGCCCCATTCTGTAAAAATTTCGCTCAAGATATTCTAAGGTTAGGGCAAAATTTAAAATTTCAGTAGGTGTGGCCATCATAGAAGCTGAAGCCATAGACATTGTAGCTGCTTTAGTTTTGGAGCTTGTTGCCGCTAGGCCAAAAGGTATACTTGCCAAAGCTATTTTTTTACCCATATTTTTCATATGGTCAAAAGAGTCTCTTCTTGAACTTGTTTTTGATAAAAGCTCTTTGTCTGATAAGTGATCTAAAATTTTTATAATATTCATAATCTTGTTTTTAAAGTTGATAAAAAATTAATTGCAGTTTACTATCCTACCCCTTGTTCCATATAGGTAAATGGAGTAACAATAAATCCACCTGCAGCGGAAATAATCTCGCTTGGAGGAAGTGCTCTTCCAAGACCGTTCATTGGGTCTACAATATCATCTCCAGCAAAGGCAGCAGAGTCTCCTCCATCTACCGTTCCAGTAGCGATAATATTCCTTATTGCAGAAGCATGTCTAGCCTCTACGGAAACTATTTTTCCAGCAACTAGTAAATATCCGGGATCAGATATTATTTTTCCAGCACCGTTATAAGCAGCTACACCCGTATCTTCTAAGGTTTGTGAAGTTGCAAGAACCATATCTCGGTTTCCAAAATTTAGACTCCCATAATTAAATTCCAGTTCTGGCAATAATTTGCTAGTGTCATTATTAACTGCAGCTGTTATAGCAACTTTAAAGAAATCTCTATGTATAATTTCGTGATTATACAAATCAATTAAAACTTGTTGTTCATTTGCACTGAAAGTTGAAGTGAAATTTGCATCATTTACAACTTTCGAATAAAAATCGGCTTCTAGCTGTTCCAACGCATAAGCATAATTTAGAACCCCTAGGTCTCCAGTTCCTAAATCAAATATTTGGTTAGGATCTGGATTGGGCCCATCATCGTCATCACTGCACCCAGCCATAAATAATAGCCCGGTACCCATCAATGCCGTACCACTTAATTTTAAAAATTGTCTCCGACCATTTCTAATCGGTTTTACATCGTGTACTTTGATTTTGTTTTTCATAGCGGTTTTATTTTTAAGGTTAATTGCTATACTTACGAATATAAAATACAAGCGGTTTTTAAATTAATGTTAAAACTTTGTTATAGCTTTGTGGAATAATGAGAAACTATCTTGTTTTTAATGTGAAAGTGACAAAAAAACACTGTCTTAATTACAGAAAATAAAATCATGAACAGCAACAGATTGGAAGCTTTTAGCGATGGCGTGCTCGCTATAATAATTACCATTATGGTATTGGAACTGAAAGTGCCCCACGGAACCGATTGGAATGATTTGGGGCCATTGCTGCCCGTGTTCTTAAGCTATATTCTAAGTTTTATTTATATCGGAATTTATTGGAATAATCACCATCATATGATGCATACAGTCAAAAAAGTAAGTGGAGGAGTTTTGTGGGCAAACCTGCATCTGCTGTTTTGGCTTTCGCTGATTCCTTTTGTTACTGGGTGGATGGGCGAAAATCATTTTGCCGAACTGCCCGTGGCATTATATGGGGTCGTTTTATTGCTAGCGGCAATAGCTTATTTTATTCTTCAAAATAGAATTTTAGCTGTGCAAGGAAAAGATTCACTTTTGGCAAAAGCTTTGGGAAAAGACCTAAAGGGAAAAGCATCTCCTATAATTTATATAGTTGCAATCATAGCTTCATTCTATAGCATTTGGATAGCGGGAGCACTATACATTTTAGTTGCATTGATGTGGTTAATTCCCGATAAAAGGATTGAAATTATTTTTAAGGAAAAATAATAATTACCAAGTCTGGCCTTTTAATTTCATTGCAGCTCTGAGCACATCGCGTTGGCTTATTTGGCCTGCGAGTTTTCCATTTTCTATTATTGGGAAACGACGGTGTTTTGATTCCAAAAACTTATTGGCAGCATCCAGCACATTCATTTCACCATCAATAGTGTCAACGTTCGTAATCATGTGCTGTTCCACTTTTACATCTTCCATAGGGTGGTTGTGGTAGCGGCAATCACTAAGCTGTTTCATACAGTCGCCTTCAGAAATAATGCCTACCAATTCATTTTTATCGTTTACTACGGGACCCCCAGAAATTTTTTTTCTCAAAAGAATTTCAATTACTTCAAGCACCGATTGCTCTGGTTTAAAAGTTGTGAGATTGCGCGTCATATAGTCTGAAACCTTTATTTTTTCTGAAGAACCTTTTTGGGGCTTTGCCCGTCTGCCCATAAAACTTTTAATTCCCATAGTATCAAATTTTTGCGAACTTCTAAGATAAACAATTTTATCAAACCGCAGAAATGTATCCATAGTGAAGAAAAATTCCTTCCGATTAAAATCGTATTTTTAACAACCTAAACTTCCCAACCATGAAAAAATTCGGCGCTATTCTTTCGCTTCTGCTAATAGTTGCATTGGTTTATTATTCCTTTTATGGATTAACACCTCACTATACTGAAGATGAAGTTTCCACGGCCACTGAATTTTCGGTAGATAGAGCGCTGCACCCTTTAATCGAAATTTCAAAAAAACCACATTATTTAGGTTCCGAAGGGCACGAAGAGGTTCGGAGGGTTTTAATTTCAGAATTGGGGAAATTAGGTCTTGAACCCCACATTCAAAAAGGATTTAGCCTAAATCCAGAGTCGAAAACGCTTGATAAACCTATAAATATTGTTGCCCGTATAAAGGGTTCAGAAGACGGAAAAGCACTTTTGCTGCTTTCACATTATGATAGTGCACTTGTTCCATCTTTCGGTGCTAGCGATGCGGGAAGCGGTATTGTTGCTATTTTGGAGAGTATACGTGCTTTTTTGGCTTCCGGCGCGCAGCCAAAAAATGATATTATTATTCTTTTTTCCGATGCAGAGGAAATTGGACTGGACGGTGCCAAGCTATTTGTAAACGAACATCCTTGGGCAAAAAATGTAGGTTTGGTACTTAATTTTGAAGCTCGCGGGAGTAGTGGCCCCAGCAATATGATTTTGGAAACCAATGGCGGAAATTCAAAATTGGTAAAGGAATTTATAGCGGCCAATCCAGATTTTCCGGTAGCCTCTTCATTGATGTACAGCGTTTACAAAATGCTGCCTAACGATACTGATTCTACAGTTTTTAGGGAAGATGGCGATATACCCAGTTTTTTCTTCGCTTTTATTGACAGTCACTTTAACTATCACACAGCTAATGATACTTTTGAAAATTTAAGCCGAAACAGCCTTGCGCACCAGGGCAGTTATTTATTACCGCTTCTCCGTTATTTTGCCGATACCGATATCTCAAATTTAAAAGCCGAAACTGATGATGTTTACGTAAACCTTCCTTTGGTAAAAATGATAAGCTACCCCTTTTCATGGATTTTACCCATGCTTATTTTAGCAACTTTATTATTTCTATTTCTGATTTTTTACGGACTTCACAAAAGAAAGCTTAACGGAAAAATGATAGCTGCAGGCTTTGTTCCCTTTTTACTTTCTCTTGTTAGCTGTGGCCTTGTGGGGTTTTTCGGGTGGAAATTGATTTTGGCTATTTATCCGCAGTATGTAGAAATCCAGCAAGGTTTTACTTATAACGGACATTGGTATATTGCGTTTTTCGTTTTTCTCTCATTGGCAATCACATTTGCGATTTATAAAAAATTCAGTAAAAAATTCAACAAGCCCTCATATTATATTGCGCCTTTGTTATTTTGGCTTTTAATTAATCTGGCAGTTTTTATAATTTTAAAAGGAGCTGCATTCTTCATAATTCCGGTATTTTTTGGGTTACTTTCCTTTTTTGTAATGCTTCGACAGGAGCGACCCAATCTTTTGGCAATGGCACTTTTGGCGGCACCCGCCTTGTTTATATTTACGCCCCTAATTCAGTTTTTCCCCGTTGGTTTGGGCTTGAAAATGCTGGTTATAAGTTGTGTTTTTACCGTTTTGCTTTTCGCTTTAATTTATCCAGTTTTTGGATATTATAAAATGAAAGGCTTGCTTTCGGTTGTATGTGTATTGCTCGCGGCATTCTTCTTCATAAAAGCACATACAAAAAGTAAATTTTCTGAAGAACGTAAAAAACCAAATAGCCTCGTTTATTATAAAGATGCGGATACTGATAAAACCTATTGGCTTACCTACGACAAGGAAATTGATGAATGGACGCAACAATATTTGAGCGAAAATCCTGAAGATGCATCCAAAATTTTAGGGGAAGCATCCTATAATAAATATGGGACCAACTTTAGCTTTGCAAAGGAAGCCCCGCTAAAAACCATTCCAGATTTTGAAGTGATTTTGGAAGCCGATACGCTGGTTGAAAATCTTCGGGAGGTGAAGTTTACAATCGTTCCAAAGCGAAAGGTGAACAAAATTGATTTGTATGCCGAAAATAACACATTTCAATCAATAATGTTCAACGGAAAGGAAATGCCATCTTCCAGTATTTCGAAAAATTACCGTGGCACAAAAAACAGTGCGCTCATTAATTATTACGTTTCTGAAAATGATTCTCTAAAAGTTCATTTTTCAGTAGCAAAGGAAAGTCCGGTTACATTTAAAGTGATGGAATATTCTTTTGATTTGATGGATGATACACAATTCAATATTGCAAAGCGGCCCGATTATACAATGCCGAAACCTTTTGTAATTACTGATGCAGTTGCGGTAAAGCGGACTTTTTCAATAGATTCACTTAAAATGAAAGCCGTTGATACATTACCAACTAATGCCCAAAACATTTTAAATGATAAATAAAACAATAGCGATTGCTGGCTTGGGATGGCTTGGCCAGCCTTTAGCTTACAGATTGGCCACCTTGGGCTATACTGTAAAAGGTTCGGTAACGAGTATTGAAAAGGCAACTTTGCTGCAACAAAATGGCTTTGAAACCTATCCTGTAGAAATTTCAGAAAGGGGAATAGATGGTGAAATTACGGCGCTGCTAAATAATGTGGACTTCTTAATAATAATGATTCCACCCGGCCTTCGGAAAAATACTGGAGCCGATTATGTTTTGAAAATGGTCCATTTAATTGCGGCAATAAACGAATCTACGGTTAAGAAAATTATTTTAATTAGTAGTACATCTGTTTACGACGATTCACAAGGCAGGGTGACAGAGAAAGACGACCCCAAACCTACAACCCTTGCGGGAAAGCAATTACGGCAAGTGGAAGAATTGTTTATAAATGCAGAAGGATTACAGACGACGGTAGTACGTTTTGGCGGATTGATTGGTGGCAGTAGAAATCCTGTAAAATATTTGGCAGGACGCAACGATCTGGCAAACGGGAATGCCCCTGTAAACTTAATTCACCGTGATGATTGTATTAATATTTTGGTTGAAATTTTAAAGAAAGATGCTTTCGGAAAAATTTTTAATGCTGTAAACCCAAACCACCCAAAAAAGTCTGAATATTACATTCAAAAAGCAAAGGAGCTCGCCTTGGAGCCGCCTACTTTTGCAAAAGCAGATTCAAATGAGGTTTTTAAACAAGTGGATTCAGAAAACTTAAAATCTGTTTTAAACTACTCTTTTAAAACCTCTATTTAAAAAAAGGAGCCTGTTAGAGCTCCTTTTCATTTCAATAAAATACTTAAAAACTACCAAATACGTACCCTATCTTCAGGGGCAAGGTACATAGGGTCGCCTTCCTTAATATCAAAAGCTTCGTAAAACGCATCAACGTTCAACAATGGCTGTGTAGCACGAACCATTCCTGGAGAGTGTGGATCTGTCTTCACTTGGTTGCGCAAGGCCTCTTCGCGTGATTTTGTACGCCATACGGTAGCCCAACTCATAAAGAAACGTTGTTCTGGTGTGAAACCGTCAATATTATCTGGACGTCCATTTTCTTTATAAAAACGTTGCAAACCATCATAGGCACCCAATACACCACCTAGGTCACCAATGTTCTCGCCCAAGGTAAAGTGGCCATTGATGAAAACGCTGTCCAAAACTTCTACATTGCTGTATTGCTCGGCCAGTTTGTTGCCGCGTTCTGTAAAGTTTTTAAGATCGGTATCTGTCCACCAGTTTACCAAATTTCCATTGGCGTCAAAACGCGAACCGCTGTCATCAAAAGCGTGTGAGATTTCGTGACCAATTACGGCTCCAATTCCACCGTAGTTTACAGCTTCATCTGCTTTGTAATCATAGAAAGGTGGTTGAAGGATAGCTGCTGGGAAAACGATTTCATTATTGAAAGGGTTGAAATACGCATTCACGGTCTGTGGACTCATGCCCCATTCTGTGCGATCTACGGGCTCGTCTATTTTTTCAAGGTTATCTTTAAGATTCCACGTTTGCACGGCTACCATATTGTCATAATAGGTATTGCCTGGTTTCACTTCCATAGAAGAGTAATCTTTCCATTTGTCTGGATAACCCACTTTTACGGTGAATTTGTCAAGTTTTTCAATGGCTTTAACCTTTGTACTGTCGCTCATCCATTCCAAAGCATTGATTCTGTCTTTGTAGGCTGCTATTACATTTTCAATCATGGATTCTGCTTTAGCCTTTGCTTCTGGCGGAAACATTTCATCTACATATAGTTTGCCCAAAGCTTCGCCTACACTTCCGTTAACGGTTGCAAGTGCACGTTCGTCAGCAGGTTTTTGCTTTTTGGTTCCGTTTAATGTAGTAGAATAAAAATCAAAATTGGCTTTTTCAATTTCTGTGGTCAACATACCCGCAGAACTGTTTAGAGTAGACCAACGCATAACGGTTCTCCAAGTATCAAAATCTGGTTTTGAAAACATTTGCTTTAAAGTTTCCATATATTTTGGTTGCATCACGATAACAGTATCCAGCTTTTTGTCGATACCCATTTGCTCAAATGCCTGTTCCCATTGGATTTGCGGAAGCATATTTTGCAATTCAGCAATGCTTTTTGGATTGTTAAAATTTCTGAAATCTCGACTTGCTACTTTGTCCAATCTTGGAGTTGCAAGTTTAGTTTCAAAAGCTAGAATGGTTTCAGCCTGCTGACGGGCAGATTCTTCTGTATCGCCCAAAAACTGTAGCATTCTTGTAATATGGTCTACATATTGCTCGCGAATTTTTACCGAAGCAGGATCTGTATTGGTATAAAAATCACGATCGGGTAAGCCTAAACCACCTGGAGTAATGTATGCCGAATTAATAGCGCTATTGTTGGGGTTTGAAAATGCTGCAAGACCCAAAAATGGTTGTGAAACCGCGACAGCATCTTCCGTCATCAATTTTTGAAAATCTTCCATGCTGTTCATGGCGGCAATCTTTTCAAGCGTAGGCTTTAGTGGCTCAATACCAGCTTTATCCCTTGCGACCGAGTCTAATTTTGATTCATAAATCATCAAGGCCTTGGCTTGGTCTGTTTCCGGAGCGTATTTGCCACTTTCTTTGGCTTTTGCCAAAATGTTCAACATGTCCTTGCTTGTTTTTTTGCGTAAAATGGTGAATCCGGCCCAACTGGTTTCATCGTCTGGAATCTCGTTGTTCTTCATCCAGTTTCCGTTCACGTAATTGTAAAAATCATCTTTTGGACTTACAGTAGTGTCCATGTTTGCAAGGATAATTCCATGGGGTTCGTTATCTGCCACGGCCACATCGGTTTTTTCCTTACAAGCGGTTGCGGCTACTGCAACAACTGCAAAGGCCACAACAGGTTTTAAAAAATTAGTTTTCATTTTATTGTTTTAAATTAAAGTATTTGTTGATTTAATAGTATGCTGAAAGCATAAGTTGCTGTTTCTGTGTGTTTGTTACACTTTCTTGTTTTTTTTATCCTGAAGCTCCAAATTTGTGATGGAATCTTTATAGCGTTGTTGTTTTTTCAGTTCGTTTTCTTCGTCTTCCTTTCTTGTGAAATCAATTTTGTCCTTTTGAAATTTTTCGTTTAGTTGAACAATCAGATTTTTTACGGCTCCATTCATTTCCATTAAAGACTGCTGCACTTTAAGTGAATCAATAGTAGCTTGGTGCGAAGCCTGAAAAAGAAGGGCAGAGCGGGTTTTTAATACCATCAATCGGCTGTGGATAGGTTTGGTGTTAAGCGTATCGGGAACGTTGCTAAAAAGTGAATCTGCATATTCCTTTAAACGTTCGGAACGGTTGCGCAGGTCTTGGTAATTACTGCCGTTTGCATTTTGAGCTTCAGCAAAAAAATCTTCCAAAACTCCCCATCGTACGGCCTGTTCTTTTGCCGGAGGCGAAAGTGTGGGAAAATTATAGTTTTTGTCTCCAAAAATTATGGATGCGTCATTGGTTGGTGCTTGGTTTTGGTTTTCTTCGGAAGCATTTCCGCAGGAAAAAACAAAAGCGACGAGCATTAATAGAGGAATGATAAACTTCATAAAGAATAAAAGTGGCACAAAGATACTGGTTATTAACTAAATGGCACATAAAATTTTTAAGTGTTGAAAGCATTGATAATATGTATATTTACACTTCATTTTTTGAAACAGCACACATATGAAAAAGCGAATTTTGATAATAGGCGCCTGTGGCCAGATTGGCACGGAATTAACCCTATACCTCCGCGAAAAATTTGGAAACCATAAAGTAATCGCGAGCGATATTCGAGAGGGAGAAGCGGAGTTGATGGAGAGCGGGCCGTTTGAGATTTTGGACGCTATGGATTACAATGCTGTTGAGGAGGTGGTAATACGTCATGAAATAACAGATGTTTACTTAATGGCTGCAATGCTTTCCGCTACGGCGGAAAAGTTCCCGATGAAGGGCTGGAACCTTAATATGAACTCATTATTTCACGTTTTGAATTTAGCAAAGGACAAAAAAATTGAAAAGATATTTTGGCCTTCCAGTATTGCTGTTTTTGGTCCCTCCACCCCAAAAACAGAAACGCCACAGCGCACGGTGATGGAACCAACTACTGTTTACGGAATAAGCAAGCAAACGGGAGAACGCTGGTGCGAATATTATTATAATCGTTACGGAGTGGATGTTCGCAGCATTCGATATCCTGGTCTTATCAGTTATAAAACACTTCCTGGAGGCGGCACTACAGATTATGCAGTGGATATTTATCACAAAGCATTAAAACACAAAAAGTATATCTGTTTCCTAAATGCTGACACAACCCTGCCCATGATGTTTATGGATGATGCTATTAAAGCTACTGTAAATATTATGGAAGCAGAAAAGGGAAAGGTTAAAATTAGAAGCTCATACAATCTATCTGCCATGAGCTTCAATCCGGATGAAATTACTGAAAGTATCCAAAAACATATTCCCGAATTTAAAATAAGCTATGAGCCTGATTTTAGACAGGCTATTGCAGACAGTTGGCCACAAAGTATCGATGATAGCGAAGCACGGGCAGATTGGGGTTGGAAAAGCGAAATTTCTTTAGATGAAATGACAGAAATAATGCTTACTAATTTAAAAGATAGGTATTAAAATTATTCCTCCGAATCAAATTCTACTTCCAATATATTAGCAGTTCCCCCTTTTCCTTCATTTGAAATGTAAAGGGTGCCATCAGGCGCGAAAGTAATTCCTTCAGGTTGGGGGAAAGACTCCTCATATAGCTTATGAAGTTTTAGAAGCTTCCCTATGCTATCCATTATCAGCACTTGCGGATTTTTTCCTTCCAAAATATAGAAACGTCCAGTTTTTGGATGTATAGCAATATCTGAAGGGAAAAAATTTGAAAAGAGGTCTATATCATCATCCGCATCTTTTGATTTAAAAATGGGAGCGTCCAAGGGTATTTTTAATACAGGTAAAGAATTGGATTTTTTTGTTTCGAGGTCAAAGGCATAAATTCCCTTATAATTCTTACTGTTGGGGTCTATGTCCTTTACCGCAAAAAGTATTCGATTGTTTAGTGTATCGGCCACCATCGACTCCATATTGTTTCTGCCGGAAAAAGGTACTTGATATTCGTTTGTTTCAAAATTGTTGCTTAGGAAATTTTTAATCTCAAAGAGGCGGCCGCTGCTTTCCATAACGTATGCAGTGCTGCCTACGGTGGTTATTGCTTCATAATCGCCAGAGTTTCCAAAAGATATTTTCTTTTCAACAAGGTTCGTTTGAAGGTTATATATAAAAATAATTCCCTCTTCGTCTTGCACTGCAGCAATTTTATCTTCGGAAATCCACCTTATACCAGAAATTTCATTTAAATCTATTGGCATATCCCACTTCCTTATAATCGTATAAGGTTCGTTTTCCAAACGTGGATTAAGAGCAGGATTTTCAAAAGCGTACCATAGTATTCCTACAAAAGCGAGTACTCCAACAATTATTATAAAAGCAAGTCTGTTTTCGTTCATGATTTTCTAGTATAAAAACATAAGTTAAATGAAATAATCATTTGTGTTCCTTAAAATTTTTATAAAAAATGTTACGCTTTAGTATCAAAGGTCTCTTTTGTTTTGAAGCGGGATGTTGTTGTAGCCTCACCAAGAATCGAACTTGGATCTAAAGTTTAGGAAACTTCTATTCTATCCATTGAACTATGAGGCCATAAATAGGGGTCTGCAAATTTAGTTATTTTATGATGATTGCTGAAAGGGATTTATTAAGGAACCAACTTGCTATTTTTACTTTAATCGATTGCGGAGCATACATAGTACCCCAATTTCCTCTTTTGACAAATTTTCTGCTTTTTTGAGTAATTGGTTTATTTCCTTTTTAAAATATTTTAAAGTGCGACCTTCAGTATAGTCTTCAATTACCCGGGGGTCTATATAGCTGCTTCTTGCAACAGCAGGAGTATTGCCCAAGGTTTCAGAAACTCTGTTTACAGCTTCTTTGATATTTTTGCCTAATAATTTTTGATCTTCCTCTTCAACCACTCCCAGCTCATCTAGGGCAATTGCAGCAATCATTGTCCCTGCCCAAGTTCTAAAATCTTTTGCGGAAAATTCCTCTCCCATTACTTCTTGTATATAACTATTTAAGTCATCACTTTTTACATCTATAATGTTGTTATCTTCATCAAGATATTTAAAAATTTCATATCCTGGCATATCGTCAATTTCCTGAACAATTTTGGCAAGTTTTTTATCAACGATGTGTTTTTCCTGCTCTTGTCCAGACTTTCCATTGTAAGAAAATATGAGTTCATCGGCCTTAATGGTTAGATGTTTGCTCCGCATAGTAGTTAAGCCATAGGTTTCATTTTCTTTAGAGTATGTTTCGCTACCAGGTCGAAAAAATGCAGATTCTAAAAGTCGGACCATGGTGGCCATTACTTTTTCACGGTTCAATTTTCGCTTGCGTAAATGTTGCCCTGTAACACGTCGCATATGTTCTAATTGACTAGCAAAGTTTATAATCCTATCAAACTTCTTGGCGTTTTGGCGTTCGGTATATTTTGGGTGGTAAATATACTGTTTGCGGCCTTTGTCATCCCTACCCGTGACCAGTAGATCAGCATTTCGGTTTTCATTTATTTCTACCTCCTTCCACGCTGGGGGTATTACAAGTGATTTTATCCACTTACGGGTTTCGGTGTCGGTAATGGTTTTGCCATTTTTGTATTTATATGTAAATCCTTTACCGTGTCTTTTTCTTTGATACATAGCTTTTTTGAATTAAAAATAAAACAAAATTTACTTTTTCACTCAAGCTATATTTTTTAAAGAATCTTAATTTTGAAAAGTTTAACTTTATATTTTACTTGTATAAAACACAAAAGCCTCCACATTTCTGTGAAGGCTTTCTCTAACTAAGCTCCTCCTCTTGGGGAGCGTTTTGAATTTATTAAAAAATCGAAAAGAACCCTAAGCCTTTGTTATATATAAACATTGTGTGTTATTATAATTGTATTCGATTGTAAATTGTTGTACAAAATTGTCTGATGGTTGTACAAAATGTTGTATAAAAATTTATCTTTGGCTTTTTCAAAAGCAAATATATGGCATCTATAAACTACTCCCTAAAATCGAGCAAACCATTTTCTTCTGTTTATATGCGTTTCGCTATTGACCGCAAATTACAATTTAAC
>PAZL01000008.1 GCA_002715485.1 Aequorivita sp.
AATCCATTTCTGTTGAAAACTCTGACTTGTATTTTCTGAAAAGGAGTCGTTGTATCTCGGCAAGAGCGGATTATTGCCGAGAATATATTTTATGTCGGTAACAAGAAGTTCTTGGTGCTGCTTTTCGTGATGGATCCCTATTAAAAGAATTTTTTCCAATTCTTCTGAAATTTCTTCTGACAGAAAATCCTTCATTTCATTGGTAACATAATGTCGATAGTCGTAAACCTTTGCAACACCGGGTCGGGAGAGATTTCCGCGGTCATTTCTAATTACACGTTTTCCAACATTTTCATAATAACTATTGAAAACAAAAGCGAAGTCTTCGTGAAACAAACGATAATTTGGTTTGTGTGGTTTTAAGATAAATTCCTCAAAAAACCAAGTAGTATGGCCCAGATGCCATTTTGGAGGGGAAACGTCAACAATGGGTTGGACCACATAGTCCTCAATCTCAAGTGGTTTGCAAATAGTTTCGGTATGTTGTCGAGTTTCGAGGAAGAACGAAACCAAAGTATCTGTAGCAATCATAAAAAAAGTGCCGTAATTTTTTTGACGACACTTTAAATATAAATATTAAAATTGTTGAAGGCTATTCAACTTGCGTTAAACAGTTGTTAAACTAGTTTTTTCTAATTTTTATGTTTTTCGTTTTTTTCTTTTCTTTTCATCTTTGGCAGGAGGTTCAACTTTGAAAACAATAGGAAGTGAATATAGTACTCCCACAGCTTCTCCTCTTTGTTTTCCCGGTTGCATCTGGGGAAGGTTGCTTACAACACGAACGGCCTCATTTTCAATTTGAGGATGTGGCGCACGTGCTCTAACGTCAACAACCTTACCTTCTTTATTTATTTTAAATTGAACTGCGGTTCTGTAAACTTTAGGAGGTAAATTTAAAGCCTCAATTTTTTTCATGTCAAAATTCTGGCTCACAAATTCTGAAATTTTGGTAGACATACATTGTTTCAATTCTTGATTGCCGTTGCCAACACATCCTGGATATACCGGAACATTTTCAATTACGGCATAGGGTACGTCAGCTGTAGTCATTTCAGATTCTGAAACTTCAGTTACCGTTTCTTTCTGAGCAAATAAAGTGGATGAAATAATTACTAATGCTAAGGGTAAGAATATTTTTTTTAGCATACTACTTCCCTGTCTTAAAAGTAAAAGGAACCGTGAACTTAATGGTTCGCGGTTTGCCGCCCATCATTCCGGGTTTTGCCATTTTCGGAATTGCCATAATATTTCGTTTGGCTTCTTCTTGCAATTCTTTGGTGCCTCCCGAAACATTTTTTACTTCCACCATCCCTTGCTCATTTATAATAAATTCTACAATTACTCTACCCTGCTCGTTCTTTTTGTAGGCCTCTGGTGGATATTTAAAGTTTTTGGCAATGTGTGTTGCAAGTTTGTTGTTGAAACAATTATCGCGTTCGGCAGCGCTACCGTTTTCACAACCGGGCCAAACTGGACCTATTTCTTTAAGGGTAATGGTATTTTTATTAACATCCCCCCATTCTTCCTGGGCAAAAATAGTGGTAGTAAATAGTAGGCATAAAGCAATAAATAAGTTCTTCATCTTGGGGTTTTAATTTAAGTTATATGGCAACAGCACCTTTAATGTGTGGGTGTGGATTGTAATCCACAAGTGTAAAGTCATCAAAAGTGAAGCCAAATATATCTTTTACTTCTGGATTAAGCAACATTTTTGGTAATGCTCGTGGATCGCGAGACAATTGGAGTTCTACTTGTTCAAAATGGTTACTGTAAATATGGGCATCGCCAAAGGTGTGGACAAAATCGCCAGGCTGGTAGCCGCAAACCTGTGCCATCATTAAAGTTAAAAGCGCATACGATGCAATATTAAAAGGAACGCCCAAGAAAATATCAGCACTGCGTTGGTAAAGCTGGCATGATAATTTTCCATCGGCTACATAAAATTGAAAGAAGGCATGGCAGGGTGGAAGCGCTGCTTTAGCATTGGAAACATTTTCAGCAAAAGATTTTGAGGTGTCTGGCAAAACACTTGGATTCCAAGCGCTAACGAGCATCCGGCGGCTATCGGGGTTGGTTTTCAGTGTTTTTACAATATCGGAAATTTGATCAATCTCCTCACTGTTCCAGTTTCGCCATTGATGGCCATACACGGGGCCAAGATCACCATTTTCATCTGCCCATTCGTTCCAAATCCGCACCCCATTTTCTTGAAGATATTTCACATTTGTATCGCCATTCAAAAACCACAAAAGTTCATAAACTATAGATTTTAGATGAAGTTTTTTAGTGGTGACCATAGGAAAACCTTCGCTGAGGTCAAAGCGCATTTGATAACCGAAAACACTTTTTGTGCCCGTGCCTGTTCGATCCTGCTTTACAGTTCCGTTTTCCATTACGTGCCTTAGAAGATCGTGATATTGTTTCATTGTGGAAGCAAATAAATTATTGGTCTAAAATACTAATAGCGCTGTTGATGCTCAAATTATTTTGGAATTGCTTTTAAATAAGTTATTAACGATTCGGAATTATGTTAAAATTTTGATTAAATTTAATTCGAAAACCTTGAACAATGGAAAATAAATATCAACTATCAACTGGTATATTGGAGTGTTATCCATTGTACGCCATTTTTCATTTTAATGCATCTGTTTATGATCTTGAAGAGGCAGAGGAGTTTGTGGGAATAATTGATTCGCATTATAGAGGGCGGAAATGTGTGGTAGTTTCTAATAGGGAAATGGCGAAAAGAGTAAACCCAGAAGTTTACAATACTGCAAAGTCTAAAAGTGTGGTAGGAATAGCAATAGTTTCAAATAATAATGCTGTTAAAAATGAAGCTATCGAGGAACAAGGTCTTTTTGAGGGCGCCTTTAGTTACTTCCAGTCTATAGAGGAAGCTTCTGATTGGGCAAAAACAGTTATAGGAAGCTATTAGCCAATAATCATTCCCGCGATAGTTGCAGATATTAACGATGCAATGGTTCCGCCAATCAAGGCTTTCATTCCAAATTTAGAAAGCGTTTTTCGTTGCCCAGGTGCCAGAGAACCAATTCCCCCAATCTGAATTCCGATAGATGCAAAATTCGCAAAACCACATAGCATATAGGTTGCCATAATGATGCTCTTTTCATAATTAAGATGGAGCTCATTAGTAACGTTTTTAAGCTCTGCCAACTGTATGTACCCAACAAATTCACTAGCGGCAAGTTTTATTCCCAATAATTGGCCCATCATCATCATATCTTCTTTTGCCACACCAATAAGCCACATTAAAGGAGCGAACACAGTCCCCAAGATTGCTTCCAGAGAAAGACTGTCGTAAGCAGATTTTTCAGCAACCCAACTATTGATTGATGTTACTTCGCCAAACCATCCTAATATTCCGTTGAGCATAGCAATAAAGGCTACAAAAACTAAAAGCATGGCGCCCACGTTTACAGCAAGTTTTAAGCCTTCTGTCGTTCCGTTAGCAATAGCATCCAAAAAATTAGAGCCAATTTTTTCCGAAGAAACCTTTACATCGGTATTAATGGGTTCAGTCTGTGGATAGAGTATTTTAGAAATCACGATAGCGCCTGGCGCTGCCATGACGGAGGCCGCCAAAAGGTGTTTGGCAAAAGTCAACCGAAGTTCGGGATCGTCACCGCCCAAAAAGCCGATATACGCAGCAAGTACGGCTCCGGCTACCGTTGCCATTCCGCCAATCATAACAAGTAGCATTTCGCTCTTGTTCATTTTTTCCAAATACGCTTTAATTAAAAGCGGGGCTTCCGTTTGGCCCAAAAAGATATTTCCAGCAACGCTCAAACTTTCAGCGCCTGAAATATTCAAAAGCTTTGTAAGTAGCCATCCCATTCCTTTTACAACTACTTGAATAATTCCGAAATAGAAAAGTACCGAAGTAAGTGCGGAGAAAAATATAATAGTGGGCAAAACCTGAAACGCAAAAATAAAGCCGAAAGAGTTTATGTCCAGCATCCCCCCAAAAAGGAACTCGCTTCCTGCTTTGGTATACTCCAAGACGTTTACGAACAGTTGGCCCACGCCTTCAAAAGCATTTTTAATAAAATTCACTTTCAAAACACCAATGGCAATCAACAGTTGGAAAGCCAGTCCAAGACCCACAGTTTTCCAATTAATAGCCCTTCTGTTTGAACTGAAAAGAAAAGCGATGACCAATAGTGAAATCATTCCCAAAACCCCCCGCCATAGACTTTCGATAGAGAATCCCTGACTAGGAATTATTTCAGGGGTTTTAGCAACTGTTTCCAAGGCCGAAGCATTTTGTATGCTGGGCGTTTTTAGCTGGTATCTGTAATTTTTTTCGGTAAGAGAGAGCGTGCTATCGGTAACCTGCACTACGCGAAATCTTCTGATGCTGTCCGTAGGATTATTGAAAAAAAGCACCAATAAATTATTCTGAAACATATAATCACCGCTCGACTTTAAGCTATCGCTGGCAACCTGATATTCAAAAACGCCGTTTTCGAGTTTAAGGAAATCCTTTTCGGGATTTACGGTTAAAACGGATAGACCGCTTTCATCTTTTACTTCTGAAAATTGCCAGGTTTTTTCAATGCTTTGCGCAAAAGCGTTTCCAATGAAAAAAAGCGCAATGGCTACGAGTGTGAATTTTTGCATATTCTTTTTAAACTCCAACCCTTTAATACTTGCACTGGTTTCATGCAGGCTCGCTTAAGGGGGCTATAATTTACTTTTTTAATGAATAATGAAACTACTCCCTTTTTGATATTTCATCACGTATGCTTGCTGCTTTTTCGTAGTTTTCATTCTTTACTGCTTCTTCCAGCATTTTATTTAATTCGCTTAGGCTAAATTTACTGTAATCTTCGCTGGAGGGTTTTACAGATTCTTTGTCTTCTCCGAGAATCAGGTTTTCTATTACGGCTTCCTCTTTTTTTGAAAGAGTTTTTTTGGAAGTAGATGTTTTTAAATAGATACCAGCCTTGTCCAAAATATTTTTGTAGGTAAAAATAGGGGCCTTAAACCGAAGTGCCAGTGCTATGGCGTCGCTAGTTCGGGCATCGATAATCTCTTCAATTTTGTCTCTTTCACAAATAATGCTTGAATAAAAAACACCATCCACCAATTTGTGGATAATTACCTGCTTGACAACAATCTCAAATCGGTCTGCGAAGTTTTTAAAAAGGTCGTGGGTAAGAGGCCGAGGCGGGGTTATGTCTTTTTCGAGCGCAATAGCAATGGACTGTGCCTCAAAAGCACCAATGACGATGGGTAGTTTCCGTTCGCCGTCCACTTCGTTCAAAATAAGGGCATAGGCGCCATTTTGCGTTTGGCTGTAGGATATTCCTTTTATGGTAAGTTTTACTAAACTCATTCTTCAAAAATCAGTGGTCGTTATATAGTACGCTGTGTTCAGTTAAACAATGATTATAAAAGTAACGAATAAAAAAACAATAAAAAAAGGCTGTTTAAATTTGGATGTTTCCGTATCTAAACAGCCCTTTTTCGGGGCACAAATTAATAAAAAATTATGCGTTCTGCGCTTTAAATTCCTTTAATTTTTCGGTGAGTTTCGGTACTATTTCAAAAGCATCACCAACTATACCGTAATCTGCAGCCTTAAAAAAAGGTGCTTCGGGATCGTTATTGATAACTACTTTTACTTTTGAAGCATTGATACCTGCCAAATGCTGTATAGCACCAGAAATACCAATGGCAATGTATAGGTTTGAGGCAACTGGTTTCCCTGTTTGCCCAACGTGTTCGCTGTGGGGTCTCCAGCCCATATCGCTCACCGGTTTTGAACAAGCCGTTGCTGCGCCAAGCGTTTGTGCAAGCTCTTCAACCATTCCCCAGTTTTCGGGGCCTTTAAGGCCACGACCTCCGGAAACTACTATTTCGGCATCTGCTATGGTTACTTTGTCGGTTGCTTTATCTACGGAAACAATTTCCATATCAAAATCATGAGCATCAAGGTTTGGAGAAAAAGCTTCGGTTGAAGCTGAGGTTTCGTCTTCTTTCAATCCATATGAATTTTTTCCCAACCCAATTATTTTAATATCGGTCTTAATTTCGGTAGTAGCAAAGGCTTTGTTTGTGAAAACACTGTGCTTTACCTTTAGGGGAGAAGTGCTCTCCGGCAATGCAGTAACATTTGCCACATACCCGGCATCAAGATTTACCGCAAGGGTAGGAGCCAAAAATTTACTGTTTGCGCTAGAGGTTAATACAATTACTTGTGCGCCTTCATTTTTTGCAGCTTGGCCGATTACATCTGCATACGCTTCGCCATTAAATTTATTCAATTTATCATTGGAAACCTGCAAAACTTTTGAAGCTCCATATTTCCCCAATTCCGAAGCGTCATTGGTGTTAATGGTAACTGCAGTAACCGAAGTTCCCATTTGGTCCGCAATTCCTTTTGCGTACGAAACTGCTTCCAAAGCTATTTTTTTAATTTTTCCTTCTTCTGATTCTGTATATACTAAAACTGACATGTCTTTCTTTTTTTAATTCTTAAATTACCTTCGCTTCGTTATGAAGAAGGTTCACCAATTCGTCTACGTTATCAACCAACTTTACCGCGCCTTTAGGTGCAGGTTTTTCAAATGAAACCGTATTTGTTTCGGCGTTTGCATCCACAGGTTCTTTTACATTTAAAGGTTTTGTGCGGGCCTGCATAATACCACGCATATTTGGGATGCGAAGATCGCTTTCTTCAACCAACCCCTTTTGTCCGCCAATTACCAACGGAAGTGATGTTTTCAAAGTTTCCTTTCCGCCATCTATTTCGCGAATTGCCGTGGCTTTATCACCTTCCACTTCAAGGCTGATACAGGTATTTACGAAGTTTGCGCCTATTAATTTGGCCACCATTCCGGGTACCATTCCGCCGTTGTAATCGATTGATTCCCTACCGCCAATTACCAAATCGTAACCGCCTTCTTTTGCAACATTTGCAAGTTGTTTTGCAACTGAAAAACCATCGGTTGCAGCAGTGTTTACTCTAATAGCTTCATCGGCTCCAATAGCCAATGCTTTGCGAAGTGTAGGCTCGGTTTCAGCACCGCCAACGTTTACCACGTGTACGGTGGCTCCTTGTTTTTCTTTAAACCACATAGCTCGAGTAAGGCCAAATTCGTCATTTGGATTGATTACGAACTGAACCCCGTTTGTGTCAAACTTGGTATCGCCGTCGGTAAAATTAATTTTGGAAGTTGTGTCCGGTACGTGACTGATACAGACTAATATTTTCATTTTTTGAAGTGTTTTTGGATTGTAAATTTCAGCAAATAGAAACCAAAAGGCTTTCAAATTGCTCGTGTGCGAAGTTAAGAATATATTTCCTTTTTTTGTTATGCACGCATAATAAATTTTGGTTAAAAGTGAAGAAAATATACATAAACAGATGGTAATTATAGTATTTTTGCTATCCCTGAAAAATTTCAGTTATTTACATTTCAATTTATACAGATGAAGACATTACAATTCAGAGAGGCAATAGCAGAGGCGATGAGCGAAGAAATGCGTCGCGACGAATCTATATATTTAATGGGCGAGGAAGTTGCCGAATATAATGGGGCCTATAAAGCCAGTAAAGGAATGCTTGACGAATTTGGCGCAAAGCGGATCATTGATACCCCAATTTCCGAAAACGGATTTTCCGGTATAGCAGTAGGTTCTGCAATGAACGGCAATAGGCCTATCGTAGAGTTTATGACCTTCAACTTTTCTTTGGTTGCCATTGACCAAATAATAAACAACGCTGCCAAAATGCGCCAAATGAGCGGCGGGCAGTTTAAGATTCCTATTGTTTTCCGTGGGCCAACAGCTTCTGCGGGGCAACTTGCCGCAACGCACAGTCAGGCTTTTGAAAGTTGGTATGCAAACTGTCCTGGATTAAAGGTTGTAGTTCCGAGTAATCCAGCTGACGCAAAAGGACTGTTGAAAAGCGCAATCCGCGATGACGATCCAGTGATTTTTATGGAAAGCGAGCAAATGTATGGCGATAAGGATGAAGTGCCAGAAGGAGAATATTTAATTCCGCTTGGGGTTGCCGATGTTAAAAGAAAAGGGAAAGATGTAACCATCGTTTCCTTTGGAAAAATTATAAAAGAAGCTTACAAAGCTGCTGAAAAGCTTGCCGAAGAAGGTGTTGAGTGTGAAATAATCGATTTACGCACCGTTCGACCACTGGATTACAAAACAATTTTTGAATCAGTAAAGAAAACCAACCGTTTGGTAATTTTAGAAGAAGCATGGCCTTTCGGAAACGTTTCAACTGAAATAACTTACCAGGTTCAAAATCAAGTTTTCGATTATTTGGATGCTCCTATTGTAAAAATTAACACTGCAGATACACCCGCGCCGTTTTCTCCTAACTTATTGGAAGAATGGCTGCCTAACAGTGAAGATGTTGTTAAGGCCGTAAAGAAAGTTCTTTATAAAGACTAACTTTCTAATCCCTAAAAATATCAGTCCCATAAATTTATGAAGTACCTTTTCTTGTCTTTTTTTATTGTTATTGGTGCTTCGGTTTTTGCCCAAACCAAGGTAAGCGGTGTTATTAAAGATGCCACTGATTATCCGGTTGCTTTTGCCAATGTAATTTTTAAGGATTCACAGGAAGGAACTATTTCTGATGAAAATGGTCGGTTTTATTTGGAAAGCGATAAAACGTATAAAACGGTTATATTTTCATTTATAGGCTATACAACCAAAGAAGTAGAGCTTAGTTCACGAAGCACTTACAATATGGAAGTGGTTATGGAAGAAAGTGCAGATGCTCTGGATGAGGTGGTCGTTTATACAGGAAAAACTTCAAAAAAGAATAACCCGGCTATTGATATACTTCGGAAGATTTGGGAAAACAGACGGGAAAATGGGGTAAGAAAATTTGACCAATACCAATATGATAAATACGAAAAACTTGAGTTTGACCTTAACACAATAGACAGCGCACTTATAAAAAGTAGGATTTTCAAGGGAATGGAGTTTGTTTTTGAACAGACAGATACTTCAAACATTACGGGAAACACTTATCTACCAATATTTATAAACGAAGCGGCTTCAAAGGTATATGGTGACAATCTCCTGAATGAAGAAAAGGAAATACTGCAGGGAAACAAAAACTCTGGTTTTGAAAATAACCAAACTCTTATTGCTTTTGTAAAAGATCTTTACAGCGAATACGATGTTTACGACAATTATTTAAAGTTTTTTGATAAAGCATTTACCAGTCCACTATCCCGAACGGGAATAGACGTATACAACTATGTGCTTCGCGACAGCGCCTATCGTGACAACAAATGGTGTTATAATATTGTATACTACCCTCGACGAAAGAATGAGCTTACCTTTAAGGGTGATTTTTGGGTAAATGATACCACTTGGGCTATTAAGGAAATAAATCTGCAAGCCTCAAAAAGCGCCAACTTAAACTGGGTGCGCGATGTGTATATAGAACAGGAATTTGATGTATTGAATGATTCTATATTTTTGATTACACGAGATTACTTTATGAGTGATTTCAGTTTTCAAAAAAAGGAAACTGCAAAAGGAGTTTATGGTAAGCGCACTACGCTTTATGATAATTATTCCTTCAATCTTCCTAAAGGGAAAAAATTTTACAACGAACAAGTAGATCCATACCAATATGAGGTCTACAACAGGCCTGATGAATTTTGGGAAGAAAACCGCATGGAAAAGCTGAGTAAGGATGAAAAGGGGGTTTATAAAATGCTTGACACCTTAAAGACAGTTCGGCGTTTTAAAGCGCTTTATAATGTGGGTGCAACCTTGGCCAGTGGTTATTACGAAGTAAACAATTTTGATGTGGGTCCCGTGTTTTCAATTTTCGGATTCAATGAAGCTGAAGGGTTACGCATTCGATTAGGGGGAAGAACCTATTTTGGACAAAATGACCCTTGGAGACTGGAAGGTTTTGGAGCATATGGCTTCAAAGATCAAAGATTTAAGTATGGAATTTCTGGGAAATGGCTTTTAGATAGAAAATCAAGGTTAACGGTTTTTGGTGGCAACCGCCGCGATGTGGAACAGACAGGGGCAAGTCTAACCAACAGTAATGATGTTTTGGGACGCAGCCTTGCGTCTTCTTCGTTATTGTCTGTAGGGGCCAATGATAGGCTTTCACGCATAAATCTCAGTACTGTAGGTTTTGATATTGAGCCCTGGAAAAATTTTATTTTACGCTTAACAGGCTCATATAGAACGCTGAAATCTGCCACGGATACTTTCAGTATTGATTATAAAGTAATGGAAGACGGTGTTTTCACGGGTGAAGTGAAAAGCGAATTAAAACAGGCCGAGATACAGTTAGGCTTTTTGTACGCTCCAGGGAGAAAGACCTCTGGGTATGGCGTGGAACGCACAGTCATTAATGAGGGGGATTTCCCGTCATTCTATGCTGGCTATAGTTTTGGTTTAAAAGACGTAATGGGCGGCGATTTTGAATATAAAAAATTACAGGCGCTTTATACACAGCCTTGGAATATTGGGGGTATTGGGCGTTTATTGTCGACGGTGGAAGTGGGTACCACCATTGGTGCGGTTCCCTTGAGTTTACTGAATCCTATTCCTGGAAACCAAACGTATTTCAGTTTATATAACAGCTTTACGCAGTTGGATTATTATGAATTTGTAAGTGATACCTACGCATCGCTTCATTTACAGCATAATTTTGGAGGAAGAATTTTCTCAAGAATACCACTGCTTAGAAAGCTGGATCTTCGTGAAGTAGTTGGTTTTAGGGCTGTATATGGAACTATTTCACAGGAGAATAAAGACTTGAATGCTTCAAATATAGTTTACCAAGCCCCAGAGGATATTTATTGGGAATGGAGTGTGGGCGTTGGTAACATCTTCCGGGTTTTTAGATTAGACTTCAATTTCCGAGGGAATTATCTTGACAATCCGGGTGCCAGAGAATTTGGTGTAACTGGGGTTTTTGGGTTCTCTTTTTAATTTTTCCTTTTAAGTTTAACCTACTCTATTCTTTAGATTAATTTAGGAGGTGGAGGTTGATATACTTTGCTGTAAACACATTGTATATAATTTATAATCACGTTTTGTACACGCTATAAATATGCTATGATATTGTGTTTTAAATAATTTGAGTTATTTGATAAAAAAAGACCGCTCTCAGGCGGTCTTTTTTAGGTTAAGTGAATAATTGATTGTGGGGATTTATTGTTTGACAATTTGTTTTGTTACTGCACCTATTTCTGTACTTATCTTAACGAAATAAATGGCATTTTGAAGGTTGCTTAAGTCTATTTGGTAATGGGTAGTTGAGGATAGATTTATGTTTCGGAGGACTCTCCCGCTTACATCAAATATTTCAACAGTATTTACTTTTGCTTCGGGAGATTGAATATTTAAAATATTGCTGGTGGGATTTGGATATACCGATATGTTGGCAAGACCTGCATCATCATCGCCCAAAATCTCATTGCTTTTAAATTGGATGGTAAATCGGCGGTCGTAGGTTCCTTTTCCGATTTTAAAAGTATAGTCTTCCTGAGATAGATTAGTGCGAGTGTTCAGTTCATTGTCTATTAAAAATATAGAAGCGTTTTCCAAACTAGCTCCCTGAAAGTCTTTTACAGAAATAGTGTACTCAAGATTTTCATCTAAAAGGGATGAGAAGCCCATAAGTACTTTGGCACCATCCTCAAAAGTTTCGCGAGTTTGAATGCCCAATTCTTCTGAGCCATCTTCTAAATGGGTATAGAGTGACAATACTGTAGCCAATCTTCTACTATCATATCCGGCATCAATACCACTAGTGGCATAGGGTGAGAAGGCTATAAGGGTATTGTTGTGCATATTGTATTGTGCGTTTTCAACATTAATCCATACACGGTCTATACCGTCTTGTGACGGTCTTGGTGCAGTATTATTGTTATCAATAACTCGCATGCTATTGCTGAAACTTGCTATTCCTGCTGCAGTTGCCTTTATACCAAAACCTTGTCCTGTAGAAATATATCCACTTGGAGGGGTTTGTGTTGGGTCTGAGGGGGCATAGGTTCCTCCCGAAAGGTTATACATAGAAATGTCTTCCATACTGAAATTCATTGCATAGGCACCGGGTAATGATGGGCTAGGAGGTGTGTTTGGATTCCAAAAATAAACCTCGTTTACCATTGTGTTTGCATTAATGAAATCTGCAGCACTAATTGCAGAGGCGTACGGATTTGCAAGTACATTTGGACTACTATTTCTATTGCCGTTGTATTTTACGGTAAAATTTATATCGCCTGTGTTCAAAGTACCTTGTTCGAAGGTCATATCATAGGTTTTGTTTCCATCATTGCCGTTTAATTGAGGGCGGGAAATATAACCTTCTCCAGGATTTATTGTTCCTGAATATAGCACCCAGTTGTCTTTATTGTCATCGGCAAAGTTTTCGGCAAGGGGAAACTGTGCTTCAACATCTGGATTGGGAACAAAGTTTTGTGTAAGGTGATTTAAGAACATATAGGAATCGGCAAAAACACCATCACGAGTTTCAACTGTCATAGGGCTTCCCATTACCAAAAACACACGGGGAAGCATAAAGGGTGTTGTGTAGTTTACGTTAATTAAGCCATTATTTGTCACTGTGGCATTATCATCCGTTTGCACTACGCTTCCTTGGTGCTCTACAATAAGATTGCCATTTACGGTAATATCTTTTGTGATGTTTATATAATCTTCTGCTGCAACTGTTAGAGTTTTGTTAGCATCAATTTCACAGGAGCAAGCATCAATACTACCTTTTGAAGCAGTGTCATAATTACTGCCGATTATTGCATTTGAGCCAGGACCAGGGGCTCCATTATTCCAACTACTTCCAGAGTAAATTGTTGTTGGGGCGGCAATAGTGACTGAGGCGGTACAGGAAGCCTTATTGGCATAATCGTCTTCTACGGTTAGGGTAACATTAAATGTTTGACCTACATCTTTACAGGTAAATGTTGTTTGTCCCGTAAGAGTTCTTTTTGTTATTCCAAAATTGTCTGTAGAACCGTTATCAATATCCGCTGCTGTAATTGTGACACTGCCAGTGTTTTTATCAAGAGTGGCAGTAAAATTATTACAATTTGCCACGGGTGGGGTATTGTCATAGAGTGGGTCTTTAATCACGAAAAGGCCACCATCTCCGCTAATATTTTCATTGCCAAATCCCGTAGCTATTAGATTTCCGCTTTCAAAATATGGATAAACATTCCAAGTGCCATTAAAAGCAGCATTATTGTTTGTGGGGTAGCAATCAAAATAATTTGTTTCTGTCATTGTAGGAGATTGGTTGTACAAACCATCAACTCGCATTACTCTAATACCTGCGGCATAATTTGCAAGATAAAATCTATTACCTCGCACATAACCATTATGGTCAATGGCGGGGGTTGCGCCATAATGTGTGTAAACAAGCGTCGGGTTATCTAGGTCTTCAACATTAAAGACGAGGGTTCGAGTATTAAAACCCCTATTCTCTTCATCTACTTCATCACCAGCTATAAAAAATCTTTTATCTTCAGTAAACCAGCCTTGATGGGTATAAAATTTATCCGCATAGGTTACTGATGAAATCAGTGTAGGACTATTCTTATTTGTAAAATCTATTATATTTACTTTATTGTTGCCGCTAAAGGCACCTACCATTATTTCTCTACCTTGATAATCAGGATCTGGACCATCATATATGACTACTTCGGCATCATGGCAATAACCTAATGTAGAATAGAGTTTTACAATCACAGGATCGTTAGGTATACCGTTGTCGTTATTGTCAAGTTTAACTACAATTGGTCCTCCACTGTTAAATCCTTGCGATCCCAATATGTAAGCATATCCTGTTGTTTCATTGATTACTATATTATGTGCGCTACCTTTTCTGCTAGTCCCAGTACCGTCCCAAAATAAATTGCCGTCTGCTTGTGTTTTAGTATAGGTAACTGCTGGACTGCCTGTAAGCGTTCTTAATCTTTTAAGGTCAAAAATTTGCATACCGTGATTTCCATTGGCATCACTAACGATAAACGCATAATTTTTATAAACTTTTACATCGCGCCAAAGACTAGATGATACCTGTGTGTTTAACCGTGCAAGATATTTTGGGTTTGTGGGATTGCTTATATCTACAAAGGCTGTCCCGTTATCCAGGGCTACAATAGCATACTCTTTTCCACTTTGTGGATCTGTCCATCCCCAAGAATCTTGCGCTTCTGCAGCACCCATGGTAGCTGCGGAAATATAACTTTGTAAGGTAAGCCCATTACAGGGATAGCTTTTGCCTCCTACGGTTGCAAAACCGTTTACACATGGTGTTTGGGCTGTAGTAAATAATGAGCAGATTGAAAAAATTAGAAGTAATTTATTTTTCATAGGGTATGTTATATTATTATCATTTTAAATTAGAGGCTCTTTATTCTTTTATATATGTAAACTCTATAGTGCAGGGCACATCAATACCGACTACGCCATTTGTGCTACTATTATAATCATTTGAATTAGATACTTGAAGATCCATTTGTAGTCTCATAGGATATGTTTGTCCAGCTCTAAGATTTACATAGAGAATTAAGGAAGAGTCATGGCGAAATCTATTAAAGTTCTGGCTGGTATTGTTGTTTCTAATAGAATAAGAATGTGTGTAAATATCATAGTTGCTTCCATCAAAACTAAAGCGAAAATACCCTTCTTGAGTTGCCATCCTTACACTTTCTGACCCGCTTGGGTTAAGAACTTGTCCTGCGCCAAAATTAAAATTAGCCTCTATTCTATAAGTCCCTGTATATTTTGCGGTAAAGGAACTGCCATTGCCAAGATTTGGAATATCTACAAATCCACCACTTAAAGGCACATTAAAATTCAGTGGATTTTGTTCAAAAAGGGCAGAGTGTTCTATTATAAATTGTGGGATCCATTTAGGGTTTACTGAGTCTCCATCCCATACATAAACTCCAGGGTATACGTCGTGATCTCCCGTACTAGTAGTATTTGTATTATAAACTACAGTGCCTGCAACTAAATTGCCCCCATTTGGATTTACAACTGGAGATTGCAAATTGGTCTTGGTTAATGCCACACGGGGATATACCAAACCATGTTGGCTACTTTCCAAATCCAACATACCCTCAGGATTAGTTGTGCCTATACCGACTTGCGAGCTAGCGACTGCACTAATAAATAAAAGTACAGTCACAGTATGTTTTGTTAATATTGAATTGATGTTTTGCATAACAGCGCATTTGATTAGTTGTTAGTTATCTGCAGTATAGTCTTCTACGTAAGTAAATTCTATTGAACAAGGAATGTCCTTTCCTACATAGCCTAGGCCATTGCCAGAATTTCCGTTACCTACAAAGGCAGGGGCTGCAGATTGGTCGAAAGTTAGAGTGAAATAATAATCCGTTCCAGCTATTAAATCTACATAGATCACAAAATAAGATTCTTTCCAAACGCCTTCATAGAAAATGGTAGAGCCACTGGAATCATCATAAGTAGATATTGATTTTACATTTAATGAATAGGTGTTGCCATTAAAATTGAATTTAAAAGTTCCATCCTGAAAAGCGGCATTATCAGCTCCGGCAACAGGTGAATTTACCCTGCCAGCCCCAAAATTCCCTCTAACTTCAATTCTATAAAAACCGTTGTATTTTGGTCTAAAAAAATTGTTTTCTACACTTCCTAAACCTGGTACGTTTTGATCGCCCGCATTGGAAGCCGACCTTAATACCGTTGATGTTTGAAAGAATATTTCAGACTGTCGCTTACTGAATTGTGGAATCCAGTTACTTCCGTCCCACATATAAGTGCCGGGATATACACTTTCTATCCCTGCATTATTTAAGTTAGTATTATAAATTACTGTTCCTGCGACTATTGAGCCAGTATTGGGGTTTGAAACAGGCGTCTGTATATTTGTAGCTGTGAGTGCCACAACAGGGTAAACAATTCCAGAGTTTGCACTATTTACTTCCAATATTCCGTTAGGGGTAGAGGTTCCTATACCTACCTGGGCCAATGCTGTAAAGGATGATAGAACTAAAATATATTTAAGAGTTTTCATGCTTTTTGTTTTAATATTTTAATACTAAAGAAGTAGTTCTGTAGTTATTCATCTAAGTACATAAATTCAACAGAACAAGGAATATCATATCCTACGTAACCAGCTCCGCCTGAGAACGACCCTGTTGAATCTCCATTGCTATCAAAGTTGGGAGCTGCTAATTGATCAAATTGTAAACGAAAATTATAGTTGGTATTTGCAACAAGATTTACATATAGTACTTTTGAATATTGCTCCCATATCAAAAAATAGTCTTGGCCACTATTACTTCCCGACCTAGTACTGTAGGCTTTTGCTGGTATAATATAATTGGTGCCATTAAACGTAAATCTAAAATTGCCTTCCGAGGTTATGGCCCTA
The DNA here is from genome assembly GCA_002715485.1 of Aequorivita sp. Taxonomy (GTDB): domain Bacteria; phylum Bacteroidota; class Bacteroidia; order Flavobacteriales; family Flavobacteriaceae; genus Aequorivita. The sequence continues at coordinate 16,427 of PAZL01000008.1, forward strand.
AAATCACTACTTGCAGTTCTGGGCGATCCAGCTCCATAATTCATGCTAACCTCTATCTTATACCTTCCTGTATATTTAGGAGTAAAATTTTGACTTCCCATACCTCCTAAATTCGTATAACCATCAGAGGAACGCGAACGATACCCCAAAGGCGATTGCTTAACTATTTGAATGTCCTTTTTGGTAAATTGATTCATCCATTTTGTACCGTCCCAAACATATATGCCTGGGTATACATCATTCGAACCAGTAGATGTAGAATTAGTATTGTATACCGTAGTGCCAATTGGAATATTACCCGATTGAGGATTGTTGGCTGGCGCCATTATATTTGTAGCTGTAAGAGCCATTCTAGGTAATACAACACCTTGAGTAGTACTGTGTATATCTAAAATTCCATTTGGAGTAGTGGTGTTAATCCCTACTTGCGCGTAGGAAACACTATTAGCCAAGAAAAGAGCGGTCGCAAATGCTGACCACAGCGTAGGTAGTTTTATTTTCATGATTTGGGGTTGTTGAAAATATTGGTACAATAATATGACAAAGTTTCGATAAAGTGCAAATTTTTCAGATAAAATGTTCAATTTTTTTTATTACAAAGAGCTATTTATCAGTTGTTTCCTACATTTTTTCACATTTATTTAAGGTTTTTCTGACAATGGTTTGCATTTTTGTAATTTTTATAGTACCACTCTGTTGTTTTATTTAGCACTTTTATGGCATTACTCTTATTATCTTTGGCATAATGGCGCATTTTTTTAGTTATAATAGTCCGGCAATTACCAATATTTCACTCGCACCCTTTGGATTGGACGCATTTTATCTGAATGTTGTTCGGGAGGATATGTTACATCCCTTCGTCTCAGGAAATAAATTCAGAAAACTTAAATACAACATTGTAGCAGCGGAGGATAATGGGTTTAGCACTTTACTTACATTTGGAGGTGCTTTTTCAAATCATATAGCGGCAGTTGCAGCCGCTGGCAAAGAACTGAACTTTAAAACCATTGGTGTTATTAGAGGGGAGGAACTTCTATATAAGATTGCGCAAAACCCTACGCTTTCTTTCGCAAAAGATTGTGGAATGGAGCTGCATTTTATTTCACGTGAAGACTATAAGCGAAAAGAAGAGGAACAGTTATTAACGAAACTAAAAAATAAATTTGGTGATTTTTACATACTTCCCGAAGGTGGCACAAATGCCTTGGCGGTTCAAGGATGTGAGGAAATTTTAAAGAATATTTCAGAAAAAGCTGATTATATCTGTGTTCCTGTGGGTACTGGCGGTACTATGGCAGGACTGGTAAAAGCTTCAAATGAAAATCAACGCATTGTAGGGTTTTCTGCTTTAAAGGGAACTTTTCAATCGGAAGAAATTGAAAAATATACCTCAAAAACCAATTTCTCTATAACAGATGCGTATTGTTTTGGGGGCTATGGTAAAATAGATATTGATTTGATACGTTTCATTAATAAGTTTAAAAAAGAAGCCAACATTCCACTGGATCCGGTCTATACCGGAAAAATGATGTTTGGCATTGTGGATCTTTTAAAAAAGGGGCATTTCAAAGAAAATAGCCGTATTTTTGCGATCCATACTGGAGGCTTGCAGGGTATTGCCGGAATGAACCAAAAACTGAAAAAGAAAAACCTTCCTATAATTGAATAAAATGATTGGCAGAATTACTATACTTCTTTTTGTAATTATTGTTTGTTTTAGCAGTTGCAAATCAAAAAAAACCGCGACCAAGTATCGAAAAAGACATAATACCGAACGGGTTGTAAGGGTAAAACAACAGGTAAACGAAAAGGATACAAAGGCAGAAGAACCAAAGGTTATAGTGGTGCCTGTAAATATACCCTACAGCGAACGCGTTGCAAATTATATTAATGAATACGCTCAAATTGCTAAGGAAGAAATGCTTCAGTACGGAATTCCAGCGAGTATAACCCTTGCGCAGGGCATTTTAGAAAGTGGCGCAGGTGCGGGTGAACTAACCATGAAGGCCAACAACCACTTCGGGATTAAATGCCATACGGGGTGGGAAGGAGAGCGTGTATATCACGATGATGATGAACGCGGTGAATGTTTTAGAAAATATAACGATCCCAAATATTCTTACAGAGACCACTCCCTCTTTTTAACCCAGCGCAGCCGCTATCAAGATTTATTTAAACTTAGAAAAGACGATTATAAAGGTTGGGCAAAGGGGTTGCGAAAAGCCGGGTATGCTACAGACCCCAAATATCCTGACAAGCTTATAGGCATTATTGAAAGATATAATCTTACTGCTTATGATGATGAGGTATTGGGAAAAAAGGTGAGCGCTATTGATCCCGATGATTCAAAAATTGGAACTTATACCGTCCAGGCGGGCGACACGCTTTACAGCATTTCTAGAAGATTTAATCTTACTGTTGAAACACTTAAAAAATACAATGGTTTAAAAAGTAATGATCTTTCAATTGGGCAGGTGCTGTACCTGCATCCTGTAAAAAATCAGTAATCAATTGTAGTGGTTAGTTAAAACTAAAACCTTCTTCAAAAAAAATTAAAATACCCATATATTAATATGAAATATCAAAGAAGTAGTGCTCTATTTGCAGCGGCACAAAAAGTAATTCCCGGTGGCGTCAATTCTCCAGTTCGAGCTTTTAAAGCGGTGGGGGGCACTCCTGTTTTTGTTGAAAATGCCAAGGGTGCTTACTTATATGATGCTGATGGAAACAAGCTTATCGATTATATAAACTCTTGGGGACCTATGATTTTAGGGCACGCTCACGAACCTGTAGTTAATGCTGTAATTGAAAAGGCAAAAAAGGGCACCTCTTTTGGAATGCCTACTGAAATTGAAACTGAAATAGCCGCACTGGCTGTAGCTATGGTACCCAATATTGATAAGATACGTTTTGTGAATAGCGGTACTGAAGCTTGTATGAGCGCTGTGCGGTTGGCCAGAGGTTTTACGGGGAAGGAAAAAATTATAAAATTTGCAGGATGTTATCACGGGCATAGTGATTCTTTTTTAATTCAAGCTGGAAGCGGAGCCGTTACCTTCGGCGCGCCCAACAGTCCAGGGGTAACCCAAGGTACTGCAAAAGACACGCTGCTTGCCACCTATAATGATTTGGATAATGTAGAAGAAGTAATTTCTGCTAATAAGAACGAAATTGCCTGTATCATTTTAGAGCCCGTAGCTGGAAATATGGGTTGCATTCCACCGGCAAAAGGTTTTTTGGAAGGCTTGCGAAACCTATGCGATTCCAACAATATTATTTTAATCTTTGATGAAGTAATGACTGGTTTTAGACTGGCAGTTGGCGGAGCACAGGAACTATATGGTGTAAGAGCAGATATTGTGACTTTTGGAAAAGTAATAGGGGGCGGATTACCGGTTGGAGCTTTTGCTGCAAGAGAAGAAATTATGAATCATTTGGCGCCTATCGGTCCAGTATATCAAGCGGGGACCTTAAGTGGAAATCCACTAGCGATGGCTGCAGGATTGGCAATGCTAAAGGAATTGAATGAGAAAAGAGATATTTACGATTCAATAAACAAGAAGACTGAATATTTGCATAAAGGGATGGAGGCTGCACTCAATTCTGAAGGAATAAAGTTTACAATTAATCGTGTTGGCTCAATGATTTCAGTCCATTTTTCTGATAAACCAGTGATCGATTTTAAATCTGCAGCGGCTGCTAACAATGAAAATTTCAAAAAGTTTTTCCATGGCTTGCTTAATGAAGGCATCTATATTGCACCTAGTGCTTTTGAAACTTGGTTTATTTGTGATGCCTTAAGCTACGAAGATTTGGACGCTACCATTGCAGCTTGTGGGAAAGTGGCAAAAACTCTTAATTAAAAATATAGATATAGGCCTGCAGCACATCTTCGATAGTTTTTAAAAATATTCATAAAAAAAGGCCCTTTCTACATTGAGAAAGGGCCTTGGTTTTAAATATAATTAATCACTAATTATTCATTTTAACCCATTGCGCATATTGTTCATCATTAAGCGTTTTTTTCATCGCATCTTTTAACTGTGCGTCAATTTTTTTCTTTTCCGTGGCTACGGCTGCATCTTTTAGGTCTTTACCATCTACATTTTTTTGGTACGATACCTCTTTTGCTACCAGCGCTCTAAAAACGGTACGGCTTTGGTCGCCAGAAAGGTTTAGAGCTTCGGTAAGCTTTGCGGTTTCGGTTTTGGCTATAACTTCTGGTCTGCTTTTATCTTGGGAAAGCTGCTGGGCTGAGGTTGTTTGAACGCCCAATAGCATTGTTACTGCAAATGCTAATACTGTTAGTAGGTTTTTCATTGTTTTAATTTTTGTTTTAAAGTTACTAATGTAACCAATTTGTCAATAACTAAAACAACAATTGCGCCAAAAAATGTATTTTAAAACTTTCTTACTCTTTGCTTCGATTTTCTTTTCGCATTTTGTTATTAAAGCGACGCTTTTTGTGTTGCTGGCCCTGCTCCCATTTGGTAAATTGTTCTTCAGTGAGAATTTGCTTCATTTCCTTTTTCATGGCTATGCGCCTGTCAAGCATCGCGTTTTTGGCTTCAAATTTTTGGGCATCGGTCATTTCTTTTCTGTTCTTGGTGCGTTCTGGCCTATTATTGTGCATTTTCAACAATAATTGGTTTATTTGTGCCTGTTGGGTTTCGTTTAAGTTTAAATCGAGGGTCATTTTTTTTGTATGTAGCTCGGCACGTTGTTCGGGGGTTAGGTTTTCTCTTAGCTGACTGCGGTTTTCTTTTCTGTCCTCACTTTTGTTTTGTGCGGTTATGGCGAAGGTGGTAAGTGCCATAAGGATTATCATTGCTTTTTTCATCACTTTGTGTTTTTTATTGTTTAATGGTAGTATGACGCTGGAATTTGGAAATGGTTTAATGGGGGGTTGTTGGTTGTGAAATATGGATTTCGGGATTTGAATTAAATTTCTTGATTATTTAGATAGAATGATAAAGAAAATATGGTTATGATTTTTTTTATTTTTCCTCACTATAGTGCTTTAAAAAATTTGTTTTCCTCACTGAAAGGTATGTCTGGCTAAATGTCTATTGTGAATAGGGGAGTGTTTATTTAATTTTAGGTAATAATAATTTAAAGATTATATACCACCGCTCACATTTTTGGCAGGGATGCCAGACCACTTATGCCAAAAAGGAGGAAAAAAGTGTGGGCGGTGGTTTCTAAAACTTTTAAAAAAAAAATTGGGCCACCTAAACGGTAGCCCAATTATAAAACTAATCTTTAGGGTTTATAAAACCGAAACCATCAAATTTTCATTCGTCTTTTCAACCTTTGCAACTTTGGAAGCGGTGAGCCCCTTTATGGCCTTGTCCCATTTTTTGTTGCTAAGGCCGCTTTGGGCCTTTAAATTTTCCAATGCGATTGGAGAATTTCCCTTTAATAGTGTGAAGACGGTTTTTTCATCTTCGGTCATTTCTACCTTTTTCTTCTCGGGGCGCATTTGTGGGAAGAAAAGTACTTCTTGTATCGAGGGGTTGTTGGTAAGGAACATTATTAAACGGTCCATCCCAATGCCCATACCGCTGGTGGGAGGCATGCCGTATTCCAAAGCGCGTAGAAAGTCAAAATCTATAAAGGCGGTTGCTTCGTCATCGCCTCTGTCTGCCAGTTTTAGTTGTGCCTCAAAACGCTCGCGCTGGTCTATTGGGTCGTTGAGTTCGCTGTAGGCGTTTGCTATTTCCTTTCCACATACCATAAGCTCAAAACGTTCGGTAAGTTCAGGATTGTCGCGGTGTTCTTTGCAGAGTGGACTCATTTCCTTCGGGTAATCTGTGATAAATGTGGGCTGTATGAAATTGCCCTCGCACTTTTCACCAAAAATTTCATCTATCAACTTTCCTTTGCCCATGGTGTCATCCACAGGTATTTTCATATCTAGAGCCGCTTGGCGGATTTCGTCCTCGGTTTTTCCGGTGATATCAAAACCTGTAAATTTCTTAATGGCCTCTGCCATGGTTACTCTTGGGTAGGGCGCCTTAAAGTCTATTTCATGTTTTCCGAAGGTTGCTTTGGTGGTGCCGTTTACTTCCATGGCACAAAATTCAAGCAATTGCTCGCAGAAATCCATCATCCAGTTGTAATCTTTGTAGGAAACGTAAATTTCCATGGCGGTAAATTCAGGATTGTGGGTGCGATCCATACCTTCGTTGCGGAAGTTTTTTGAAAACTCATATACGCCATCAAAACCGCCTACGATCAATCTTTTTAGGTACAGTTCATTTGCAATGCGCATATACAATGGAATGTCCAAGGAGTTGTGATGTGTGATGAATGGTCTCGCAGCAGCGCCTCCGGGAATTGGTTGAAGAACGGGAGTTTCCACTTCAAAATAGCCACGCTCGTTAAAAAAAGTTCGCATGGCATTAAAAAGCTTGGTGCGCTTTACGAAAATCTCCTTTACGTGGGGATTTACCACCAAGTCGGCATAGCGCTGACGGTAGCGTTGTTCGGGGTCAGTAAAGGCGTCGTGTACCTTGCCCTCGGCATCAACCCGTGGCTGTGGCAACGGTTTTAAAGCTTTGCTAAGTAAGGTGAAGTTTTTTACCATTACGGTTTTTTCACCTACTTGGGTTTTGAATAGCTCGCCTTCAATGCCTATAAAATCGCCTATGTCCAGCAGTTTTTTATAGACTTCATTATAAAGGGTTTTGTCTTCGCCCGTACAGATTTCATCACGGTTAAAATACACCTGTATGCGGCCATCTGCATCCTGAAGTTCGGCAAAAGAAGCTTTTCCTTGAATTCTTCGGGACATCAATCTGCCGGCGATCACTACCTTTTTTCCTTCCTCGAAATTCTCTTTTATTTTTTTTGAAGTATCGGTAACGGGGTACAGGTCTGCGGGGTAGGGATTAATGCCCATATTGCGCAGTTGTTGTAGTTTTTCTCTTCGGATGATTTCCAGTTCAGACAGTTGCATATAATTGTTTCTAAAAATAAGTTTGCAAAGATAGGTAATTGAAGTACGAAATACGAAGCAGCAAATACGAAAATGAGGGATTTATAATATACGATCCAAGATTTACTATCGTAAGATTTTACGGAAATTTAAATTTCATATCCCTAATTAACTAAGTCTGAAAATAACGAATATATATTGTAGCTTTGTTTCTATGAGTTTATGGCGTGTTCTGCTTGCAATCCTATTTCCGCCCCTTGCCGTAATTGGTAAAGGTTGCGGTTCTGTATTAATTGTTTTTATACTTACAGTTTGCGGGTGGATTCCCGGTGTAATCGCTGCGCTGATTATTTTAAACAACCCAAATAGATAAACCGATGAAACTAAGATTACTTGCTCTTTTTACTGTGGCGCTTGCTTTGGTAAGCTGTCAGTTTACCGAAACAATGGTTATGAACGAAGATGGTAGTGGAACTATGACCGTGGAAGTGAACCTGAATGAAATGATGGCCTTTGGGGGTTCTGCCCTTACTGATTCCCTCAGTGTGAAAATCGATACTATTATAGCTATGAAAGAGTTTTTGGACGCGAAAAAAGATAGTATCTCAAAACTTTCAAAAGCGGAACAGGATAAACTGAAAAAGCTGGAGAACTTCAATATCCATATGAAGATGGATACGGAAGCAGCCGAAATGGTTTATGATATTTCAACAAATTTTAAAGACATAAGCGAGGCTAACGATATTTTGAGTGGGCTAGAACAGGCAAGTAATGTAATGCCCAATCCAAACTCCAATACCGAAATAAAGAAAGAGGAAGACTCCCCCGAGGTCGTGGGCGTTAATTATACTTTTAAAGAGGGCATCTTTAAACGCGATGCTTATATAAAAGATGAAAAACTCCATCAGCAGCAAGTAGATAGTATGAAGCAGGCCGAAGCTTTTATGGGAGGGTCTAATTATACTTTGAAATATACTTTTCCAAAGAAAATAAAGAAAGCATCCAATCCCGAAGCCACTTTTTCGGCTGATGGAAGAACGGTGATTCTTCAAAAGCCTTTTATTGAATATTTTAAGAATCCAGATGTGCTGGATCTTGAGGTGGTTTTGGAAAAATAGCAAATTTCGGCAGTGTATTTGTATATTAAACATTATTAATATTAAACAAACAATATGAAAGCATTCTATTTTTTAATTCCGCTCCTGATGATAAACGCCTGCAAAACGCAAACGGGCACAGTAACCTCAACAGAAAAAACCGCTACTATGGGACAATTAAATGAACGCGTATCCGGTTGTCCTGATGAAGGCGACTGCACTGTAAAAATTCATAAAAACATGAACCTTATTATAAAGGAAGATGGTACAGGAGCTATTTATCCAGAAATGGTTGCCGGAAAGAACACTGTTGTGGAATACACTTATTTGAAAGAAGGGCCGGAAGGGACAGCCGATAGCAATTATTCTGAAACCATACATTTTGAAATACCCGCTTCGGTTGAAAGTCTGAGCAAGGTAAATGCCTCATTGGGGGACGTAAAATTGCTATACGGCAAGCATTGTTTTTGTAAGGGAGAGGCTGGTTATTACCCAATAAGCAATGGAGAGTTATCTGTTTCTGCAAATAATAAAACCCTTGCGTTTAACCTAAATTTTAAGGTGGAAAAAACTTCGCAGGTAATTTCAAATATCTCTGAAAAAGTTAAGCTTTAAATGGTATTTAGATTTTAGTTGGAGGTATTTTGGGAGTTGCAATTTCTAAAACTTAAAATTTAAATACTACTACAATTTAACAGGCCCGTTAACTACGGGTCTTTTTTCTTTAAACATTTAAACACATTGATTAAGACAAGAATTTTACGCAACCGGAAGTGTTTAAAAAGCTTGGAGAAAAGAGCTTAACAATTGAATCTCTTCAGGGGAGCGCTATTTTTACAAATATTCACAAAAAAGAAAGAGAAAAGAACAGGAACAATCCTGTCTTTTCTCTTTTTTCTAAGTCCTTAATTCAGGGACTTAATTTTTCACAATTTTCTTAGTAGTTACTTTGTTGCCATTTTTTACAACAAGGAAATACATTCCGCTATCGATATAGCCATACTCCAACTGCTTGTTGAAAGTACTTGAAGTAGAAGCATCATCAAAAGTGTATTGATTGATAACTCTTCCTCTTAAATCGTAAAGCGAAATTTCAATCTTATCGTTTGAAGCTGGTGTGAAAGTAAGGTTGAAAGTGCCACTTGATGGGTTTGGATAAACTGAGAAATTATCAAATGTAAAGTCCTCAACACCCACTACGCCATCTACAGTAATTATAGCGTTGTTCACATCGTAAAAGATATTGTTTGATGAAATAACCATTAATCTACCGGTTGTAGTGTTAAGGTTTGGTACGTTTACAAGAGCGCTTCCATTGTTTGGTACGTTCAACGCAACTGCTACGGGGTATGTCTGACCGTTATCGGTAGAAAACCAAATGTCTACGTTAGGGCTATCTACTGGAGCTACATCAGTTCCTGCCACATCCCAAGTAACGGTTTCGGTATTTCCGATTGTCCAAGTTGTGGCTGTGTTTTGAGAAGTAATCTCGAAGGGACCTGAATTGCCATCAAACGTAATGATTACGTTGTCACTATCAGAAGAACCTCCACCGGCTACATTATCGCGCACTGTTAATCTGAAGTTCATAGTTCTTCCAACAGAAGGAACAACTTCCCAAGTACTCTGAGTGTTACCAGCCAATACGGTTGAAATAGCTGGCATATATCTGTCAGGAGAAGTCATTGGGTCTATAGATCTAAAAGCTGGGCCAACGGTTGAAGTATTGTTCGGTGGCATTGGTGCAGGGTTATTGTTTTGTTGTTCCCAGCAATAGCTTAAAGCATCTCCATCAGGATCTGTAGCATTACCTTTAAGTATAAATGGAGTTGAAATTGGCACAGTATATTCAGGTCCTGCATCGGCTACAGGAGGAAGATTGTTGGTCGGGGTCTGGACAGAACACTGACCTGAACCAATTTTCACAAAGTTCCACATTTCGTTTATGCTGAATCCGTGGAAATAATCATCACTTACGTTTTGTACGTTAGGAGGGCAAATACCTGCATAACCCATAATGGTAGAAGCGCTTCCCGGTTCGTATGAGGCACTAGAGCGCTGACAGTTGTTGTTTTGTGTATGGTTACCGCCATATTGGTGGCCCATTTCGTGACACACATAATCTACATAAAAAGGATCATTTATAGGCTGTGGCAATCCAGTTACGCCTCTTGCTTTATTAGGGCCGCAAGGAGAGCGCAATTGTGCTATACCGCCACCACCTGTAGTAAACACGTGTCCAATGTCGTAATTAGCAAAACCAATGATTCCGTCTATCTTGGCCTGTATTTGGTTAATGACATTTGAAGTATTATCAAGACCATCAGTTGCTGGATTTAAGAAAATAATATCTTCATTGTTAGGAATAATTACCATAGTAATAGCAACATCTCTTTCATAGATGCCGTTTACTCTCGTCATTGCTGTATTCTGTGCGGCTAAAACTGCTGCTTTTTTTACAGCATCGCTAGCTCCTGGATCTACACCTTGGTTGTTTAGGTGCCACTGTGAGTACTCACCATTAGCAGCTAAAGCTAATCTAAAAGTTCTTAACATACCATCATCTGCCCCTCTGTGCTCGTTTGAATGTTCATTTAAATCAGCAGGTCTTGGACCAATCGCATCCTCAACATGACAAACAAAAGGTTCAAGTGAAGCAGGCAAATCTTTTCTAGAATAACTAATATACTGTTGCTTGTCTTTAGTGTAAGGATCAATATAAACAGTTGGTTGGTTAGCAGATGAAATCATTACGTTAACACCGTATGGCGAAGTACTAAACCTTGCAATAGCCGTAGGATCATCAATTCCCTGAGCAGCAAATGAACGAATATTCGGGTGCTTAAGTTGTAACTCAGGAGCAAAGTTAGAAGCGTCTACAACTTTAAACCTCTGCATCTTACCATCAACAACTGGAAGTTCAATGATTGTGGTAGAATTTTTAAGGTTCTCTCTCGATGGAGCTGTGGCAAGAATAGATTGTAATGCCGGAGTGTTTAAGCTGAAAAGTTTATATTCAGTGGGGGTCGAGTTTCTCAATTCCTTTGCCTTAGAAGCGATAGAATTTTCTGAGACCGGAGTCCAGAGTTTGGATGGGTTTTGCGCGTTCATCCCAAACCATAACAGCGATAGGGATAAAACCACAATGGATTTAAAAGTACTTTTTTTCATTTTAGATGTAGTTTATATGAATGTTTAGAACTGTAAAGATAAGAGTCTTGGAGGAATTTAATAAATTTTTAAGAAGTTAACTTTTAGAAAACATACAAAAAAATTCAAAAAAGCGTAGAAATAACCATCTCAAACATATTTAATTGATAATTTTGGCTCGCAAAAATAGCTGCTGAATAATTGAACAAATATTTGGAAATACATGATTTGGGTTTAATGGATTACCAAGAAACTTGGGATTATCAAGAGAGTCTTTTTCAAAAAATCTTGCAACAAAAAAGTAAAAACAGTAAAGAAAAATTGCAATATGAAACGCCCAATTTTTTTCTGTTTGTTGAGCATCCACATGTGTATACCCTTGGGAAAAGTGGCCATATTGAGAACCTACTTATTTCTGAAAAAAAACTAGCGGAAATAAACGCTTCATTCTATAAAATCAATCGGGGAGGTGACATAACTTATCATGGGCCCGGACAAATTGTAGGTTACCCGATATTGGATTTGGAAAACTTTTTTACCGATATTCATAAATATATGCGTATGCTAGAGGAAATGATTATTCTCACCTTAGCTGAATATGGACTAAAAGCTGAACGCAGTAAAGGAGAAACAGGCGTATGGCTTGATGTGGGCACTCCCTTTGCAAGAAAAATTTGTGCTATGGGCGTGCGAGCAAGTCGTTGGGTTACAATGCATGGCTTTGCTTTAAATGTGAATACTGACCTGGGTTATTTTGATCATATGATTCCCTGTGGAATTAGGGGCAAGGCGGTTACCTCTTTAAATGTTGAACTGGGAAAAACTGAAATTAACCTAGCAGAAGTAAAAGAAAGGTTATTAAAACATTTTTTGATACTTTTTGAAGCTGCAATAAAAGAAAAAACCGAAGCCTAAGCCTCGGTTTTTAAAATTTAATTTGGTTTTAGTTTATTTTGAAAATTTTGTGAGCACACTGCTTGAGGATACTTTACCTCTTTGATAGTCTTCCTGTTTAACCATGCCTACGCCTTCGGCAATCCATTGTTTTGAATTGCTTGTTTGTGTCATCCCCATTTTTGTGCTCATATCGTAGGTTATCACAAAACAAGAGAATGTTCCGGCAGGAGTTGTAACGTCTTCCTTACCAATTACCTTTCTGTTTGTTATAGTCAAATCCATATTCATGTTAATGCCACCCATGCTGATTTTCATATTCATTGCGGCATCTGGAAGCTCTTGCCCTACGGATAGGTTGTTTGGAATTTCCAGATCAACACCGCTAATATCATATTCCATATTCTGAAATTGCTCCATCATCATAGGGCTGACCATAGAGTTATAGTCAATTGAAATTTTGGTACCATCGCAGGTAACGTCATATTCCGTTTCGGCGATCAGTTTTCCTTTGTCATCCTTAATGGAAGATTTCATTGTGGCAACTTCTCCTTCGGAAGTCTTGGATTTGTTTAAAACTATATAATCTACAACCGCAGCTATTTTTCCTTTTTTATCATAAGAGGTTATCTCGGCTTTTGTTCCTTCCTTTAAAGGATAGAACTTACTGCAGCCAGTTTGTGCGCTTGCTTGTGGAAATACTGTTGCTATTAGCAATAATGAAAAAATGAATGTCTTGATCATAAATATTATTTTTGATTAATTACTATCTTGGTCCAATGCGTGTTGGTCCTGCACCAATGATTACCCTCAAGGTTTTGTTAAGTGTGTTATCGTGGTAATCTTTAACGGTGAAAACAAAATCTCTATTCTCGGTTCCGCCTGTATCTAATGTTCGTCCAATTATTTTAGTCCCCAAAAGTATAGACGACCTTGGGTCTGAACGGTCTCCTTCAACTTGTAAAAGTCTAGTGCCAATGCTTCCAGCGCCATCTGTCCAGGGGCTTGGGATGGGCTCAGGTATTTCTACAATGGCATTATTTGGCAATTGCCAAGTTATTTGAGAAACCCCGCCAGAATCTTTCCCTGAGAGAATCACATTGTATGTTTTGTTTCTTTCCAGGTACAATGCTTGATTATCAAAATCAAAAGTTTCTGTTATTTCTACATCTCCCGCGGCAAGCCCACTTCCTGTTAATTGAAAGAATATTGTCGGCACCACCGAATCTCGGTCTGGAATGGTGGTTCTACAGCTTGTTAAGCTTAGGCTCAATAATAAAATGCTTAAAATGATTGAATTTCTCATAATTTCTAATTTTTAAAATTTATAATCAGTTAAATATGTGGGAGAAAATATTGACCATGCATTTAATGGCTGTTTATTATTTATGAGGTTATAGGGTTCCAATAATTAAGTTAATTGTTCTATTATTCTTCTATAATGCCTTCTTCATTTTGTTGGTTTTTTGACTGTGTGGTATCATCTACAGGATCTCCGCCAATTACGTTTCCGCTAGAAGATTTCTTTTTTCTTTTTTTCTCTTTCCTTTTTTTCTTTTTGGGAGAATCTACAATGGTGTCCAGCACACGGTCTGTACTTTTTGTGGTTTCTTTTTCTACCCGCCTTTCTACCGTTCGTTCCACGGCATTGGCAGCCCTGTCTCCCAATTTGTCCAAAAACTGTGCATTGCAAACACTGGCTATACAAATAAATAAGATGGTTAAAGCTATTTTCATAATATCTGATTTTTATGGTTTACTTTTTAAAAGTTATTTCTTTTACTACTTTATTATTGAGCATTATTCTTAAAGTATATATTCCTTTTGACAGATTATTTATGTTTAAAAAAATCTGTTTTCCCGGAACAATTTCCAGTTTGCCGGAATATTGTTTTGTTTTTTTCATAACAGGGAAAAAGGTGAAGTAAATGTAAGTTGGGATCTTAAAAAGTACTGTGAATTTTGTAACCGATGCTATAACATATGTAACATTTGCAGTATTAACAGGTTTTCGGGCCCGGCTGTTCTTAGGTGGGAAAATATTCTGAAGGAGAGCGTCCAAACTCTTGTTTGAAACATTTGGTAAAATACGATGGGTCGTTGAAACCAACTGTGTAGCCAACTTCCGCAATTGAAATCTTTTTTTCCTTTAACAATTTTAAAGCCAATTTAAGACGTTGGGTTTTCAAGAATTCAGAAGCTGATTGTCCTGTCAGCGCTTTTAGTTTTCGGTGCAATTGCATGCGGCTCACACCCATTTCTTTCCCAAAATCTTCAATCGTAAAGTTTGAATCGGTTATATTTTTATCCAAAACTTTCTGAAGCAATTCCAGAAATTTTTCATCCGCAGAAGAAATAGCAATATCTTTTGGCATTAGAACCACTTCCTGTGCAAAGCGTTGCTGAAGCCTTCTTCGGTTTTCAATAAGGTTTTCAACATTGGCTTTCAATAACTGGCTATTAAAAGGTTTAGTAATGTAGGCGTCTGCACCAATGCCCATTGCTTCCAATTTTGACGTAACCTGCGTTTTGGCAGTGAGCAGTATAACTGGAATGTGAGAGGTGAGTTGATGTTCTTTGAGGTGCTTTGTGAATGTAAAGCCATCTTCTCCAGGCATCATAACATCGCTTATAACAATATCTGGAATTACCTCAATTGCAATTTCAAAAGCCTCCTTGCCATTATTTGCTGTGTGGATGGTATAAGTATATTCAAAAATTGAACTCACATAATCACGAATGTCTTTGCTGTCGTCTATTACCAACATGGTTGGTGCGTCTTCAGGCAAAATGATTTCCTTTTGGGTAGGTAATTCAACAACTGCAGGTTCTTCGGGTTGTCCAGATTTTTCATATTCTGAAAAAATTTCTTGGTCGGAAAACGCATTTTTGTTAACGGGTATTTGCACTTTAAATTCCGTGAGCCCATTCTCCTCACTTTTTATGGCAATGGAACCTTTATGGACTTCAGTTAATTCCTTGGTTAGAGAAAGGCCAATACCGGCCCCGGGATTTTTGGAGCTTGTTTGATAAAACCGCTCAAAGATTTTTTCTTGCTTCTCCGATGGAATATACTTTCCAGAATTTACTACTGAAATTTCATAATTGTTAGCTACTCTTGCGCCCTTTAAAGTTATTGATCCCTTTTCTGGGGTATATTTTATGGCGTTGCCCATTAAATTATAAAGTATTTTTTCCAAAATATCTTGATCAAACCAATCATTAGCTTCCTCTTTCGGCACCTCGACAGAAAATTTTATATTTTTTTCACTACAACTAAAAATAAAGGCTTCGGCATGTGCTATTAAAAAATCGGGCATGTTTGCACATTGGATGTTTAACTTTAAATTTCCACTTTCCAATCTGGCCAATGCCAAAAGCTGATCTACCAAATCCTTTAACCGTTGTGTGTTCCTGAGTGCTGCTTTTAAGTTTTTTGCTTCTGAGGTCGATAATTTTTTTGAACCGAGCAGATCTTCTATAGGGCCATTTATCAATGTAAGCGGAGTTCGAAATTCATGCGAAATATTTGCAAAGAATGTATTTTTTGCATTGTCTAACTCAAGTAATTTTTTAGTGGTTTTCTGCCGGTTTTTAAACTGAAAAAACACAAAAATTCCAGCAATTGCGATAATGGCCAGAATACCCCAAAGCATATTTCGCTGATTTCTTTTTTGTTGCTCTGCAAGTTCGTTTTTAGTTGTTAACAATGCAATTTCCCGATCCCGGCTTTCGGTTTGATAGACACCTTCTATTTCTTTAATTTTTTCGGCACTTTGTGCCAGTTGTATGGAATCATTGATTCTTTTTGCGATTTGGGAATTTGTAAACGCAGCCTTGAAATTTCCTTGTAGTGCATAGGCTTCTGCCAGTAAGGAACGTGCATTTTGGTTTATGGTGCCATTATTTATGTCTTTATTAAATAGAATTGCTTCTTCCAAAAAGGCTATTGCCTTTGTAGCGCTCCCTACTTTAATGTTTAGTTTCCCTAGTTGCAATGCTGATTGGGCTGCTTCAAGCGAGTAATCGTTTTTTTTCTGAAAATTAAACGCATTCAGTAAATAAGTTTCTGCTTTTTTGAGGTTTCCTTTTGCAAGATTTACTAATCCCAAATAGTTCTTTATTTCTGCAACCGTTCTTTCTTCTTTTATTTTTTCATAAAAAAGCAGTGTTTTGGAAAGGAGTTTATCTGCCTTTTCCAATTGCCCTGTATAATAATATACTTGTCCTAAAAAAACATTTGTGGTGTGGAAATAGAAATCACCTGCCCCGGGTATTTTTTTAAATTCATCGTTTGCTTTTAAATAATATTTTTCGGCGGCATCGTAATCTTTAAGTTCAAGATAAATGTTGCCCAAACTTTGATAGGCTGCGGCAATAATATCTTCACGGATGGGAGTAATTTTATGGACGGAATCTACAACTAGCAAATGGGCGATTGCGGCTTCCATTTTGTTTTGCATTGAATAGGCAATTGCCAAAGCGTTTTGGGTATCGGCAAAAATGAAGTTTCCGGCATCGTCAATTTTTTTTACATACTTAAGTGCTTGATTTCCTGCTTTGATTGAATTCTCTATTTCGCCGATTAAATAATAGGTTCTACAAAGGCCATTGTACCCCTGCGCCATGCCGCGGAAGTAGTTAATTTTTTTTGAGTCTTCAATCTGTTTTTTGAAGTAAAATATTGCCGAGTCAGGTTTCTGTATTCTTCTAAAATAGTGTGCGTAGAGATAATCGGCATCTGTTAAACTAGCCAAATAATTTCTTTTAATACTGAATTCACGAAACTTCTTAATATAAATTAATGCACTATCAGGATTTGCATTTATTGATTGTGAAACCTTTTTTTTGAAATCGGCAAGTATCACGGAGTCGCCCTGCGAAGGTTTTTTTTCGCGAAATTCTTTTTGGCCAAAAGCGGTAATAGCCAATAGCAAAAGAAAGAGGCAGAGGAGCGCTCTCATAAAGTTCAAAAAGGTTGGTTTGCGATTTAAATTTACGCAAAATACTTGAACCAAAACTGAAGACAGCTGACTAATCTATTAATTAACAAGCTACTGTAGGATTAATCAATAATGTAATAAACTACATTATTGGCTTCTCCTTTAACGACCAGATTTTTGGGATTGGCTTCGCCCATTGTCGCAGCTGAGGTACCATACACAGGGAAGCCATTAAGAAGATTGCCGTTTTTATCAAAAACGTAGACCTTTTTTTCCTGTGTTTCGGTAATAGTAACATAGCTGTTTCGGCTTATTGAGAAAATTTGTGGCTTGGTGTAAAGTCCAAGGGGCAATTCGGTAAGCTTCCCATTAATTCGCAACAGATTGTCGTCCAAAGTTACTTTTATATTTCCCAGTATAGTAAACCAATAATTATTGCCCACATCCAGTTTTTGGGATGAAACCTTTCCGTCCTGCGAAATGCGCTCTTTGGTATTTTCCTTTGTTATCACTACAAAGGAGTTGTCTTCTTCCGCTACGGGAATTTCAGAAAAATTGAAATTCTTGGAAACCGAAACCCTCGATTTCCCAACACGACTTAAAATATTCAGCTTACCGCTCTCTTCCGCAACAATTATATAATCTTTATTACCCATCCGGATATGTACTGGCGATTGCGCAATATTGCTTTTTGCTTTGTTGAAACCAAAACCTTTTACTATTTTCCCGTTTTTGTCATACATTAAAACCTCTTTTCCCTGAACAACCACAAAACGATAATTCCGATTGTTATCGTAATCAAAAACCGAAAGGGGCTGGGTTACTTTGTCTTTAAACTTAATAGGAAATCCTTTTACATCTTTTCCGTTGCGGTCCAAAATATAAAACGCATCATTAGTAGCAAAGGCAATTTGTTTGTCGCCACGGCCGGCAATTTCCACAGTTTCTATTTTTCCTAAAATTGGCGAACCTAATTTTTTGGTCCAAAGAATTTTTCCGCTTTCAGAAATAAAATAAAGTGTATTGGCAATATCCTGAACTGTCACATTACTAGTCCCGTTGTTGCTTTCTATTAATTGCGGACTATTCAAAAGCGCGGCATCCAAACTTAAATTGAATTTTTCCGAAACCTTGCCCGATACACTTTTTGCTGTGGCGCCCGCCTCTTTGCAGCTCAGTGTTACGTGTGCAAAATTTCTGTCAAAACTGAATTGCAATGCGGCCAACGGAAATTTATCAAATGAAATATTCTTAATTTCGACACTGCTTTTTGAGTTGAAAAATCCTGCGATGGCATCTGAAAAATCACCCTGCATTTTATAGATCAACAGGGAGGATGCCGTACTCAAATCTTTTGCGGTGCTTTCAAAATAGGGAGTGTTTTTCAGCGTATTATTATTTTGAAAAGAACTGATCAATTGCTCGGCAGCGCCCTCGGTTTCTGTAAAAACAAAGAAATTTTCAAGCTGAAAAACATAGTTCGCAGCTCCTGAATTTATAAATGGCGAAAAGGTTTGCTTAAATAATTTTGGCTCGCCAAAACTGCTTATCTCAATTTCGCGAAAAATACTTTTTGAAGTTACAAATCGCGCCAATGCATCGTTCGTTAAAGAGGCATCAATACTTTTAATAAAAATTGCAGTTTCATCTTTAAGTTGAATGCTTCCCACCTCGCTCACTGAGCCGAAAATCCCGGTGGTCTTTATAGTATCTTTTTCACCTCTAAAAGATCGTAACTTTTTTTGGAACATTTCGGCATCATGAAAAGTAAAGCTTACTGCGCCCAAAGCATCCGTTGGCACCAATCCCGAAACGTCGTTTTGTTGCGGTACTTGGCCTTCAAAAACATTCAGCAATTGCGGAATGCTGTCGGTAGCCAGCGTTATTCCGGTTGCAGAAAAAGCTTCTGGCGATATGGCAACGTCAAGCGCACTCCACGAAGTGAAATCTACTTTTGTGGAATCGTTCAGAGTGATTTTATTTCCGCGCACTAACGCTGTAAAGCCGTTGGTTGATGGTAGATTGAAAACTTTCTTGAACGTATCATTGCGTTCGGTATTTCCTTTTAAAATTTCCTGAATAATTTGTTGCGAAGATGAAACCACAAAAACGCTATCTATAATTGCAGAATAGGCAATTTCTTTGTCAATGGTAATACGCTGAAATGAATGTTCATCAAGCTGTAAGGTTTCAATAGTTTTATTTTTTAGTGAATCTATTTGAAAAAGATTTTTCGTTTGTTTCGAAATAAAAGTATATGCCGAAAGGGAGTCATTTAATTTATTGATGCATAAAAGGCTTTGCGAAGCGGGATGTAGATTTTTTAGCAAGGCCTTCTTTTCAGTAAAAAAGGAATAGGGAGCGGTGTTGTCAAATTTGGAAAGTAGGGAATTGGCTTCAATATCTGCCTGCAAGGTTTCAAAATTTGAAATTTTAAAAACCACCAACGCATCTTCGGGAACAAAATCCATTAAAGTGCCAGTTTTTGGAGGTGTTTTGTCACAACTTCCAAAAACTCCCAAAAGCATTGGAATAAAAAGTAATAGTGCTAAAAATTTGCGCAGAATTTTTCCCATAACACAAAAGTAACAAGGAAAATGGATGCTTTTATGAATAGTTGAAATAGTTTATTGACGGGTTTTCAACACTCCAATTCTTTATCATGGCAGTATTGTGTAGCTTATAGCTTGAGCTCCAGTTGCGTTGGTAAAAGTTTGAAACTTTTTCTATGAAAAACAGTACTTCCGTGAGCGCAAATGGCTTCGCGATGTTCTTTGGTAGGGTATCCCTTATTCTGTTTCCAATTGTATTGTGGGAAATCGTTGTGAAGCGAGGCCATATATTCGTCCCGATATGTTTTTGCCAAAATGGAAGCAGCTGCAATGTGTAGGTATTTTCCATCTCCTTTTACAACACATTCAAAAGGAGTTTTCTGAAAAGGTTTAAAACGGTTCCCGTCCACGGCGATAAATTCGGGAGGGCAGGATAGGCCTTTAATGGCACGGTGCATTCCTAAAATGGAGGCGTTCAGAATGTTTATTTTGTCAATCTCATCCATCATTACATGTACCACTTTATAGCAGATGGCTTCGCGCTCGATAATATCTTTAAGTTCCAATCGTTTTTTTTCTGAAAGTTGCTTACTGTCATTCAAAAAAGGGTGCTGAAAATCATCCGGAAGAATTACTGCGGCGGCGGTAACGGGCCCTGCAAGACAGCCACGACCCGCCTCATCGGTGCCACATTCCAATAAGTGGGAATTGATTTTAAGTTTCAACATAGAAAATTAAAAATAACTATTTCCGTTTAAAAATTTACCTTTGCGCTGAAAGTTTATACCCGATGAAAAACACACTTTTGCTCTTACTTCTTCTATGTGCCTCGGCAACTGTGTTTTCGCAAACTCCAAATGCAACTAAAGAAAAACCACCAATTGATTATTACAAAATAATTTCAACGGCGCGCGATACTACGTATGTTGACACTACGCTTTCTATCAAGAAAAAATACAAATTTAACTATTTAAGAAAGGACAATTTTGAATTGCTACAGTTTTCAAACGTAGGGCAAACATATAACTCACTTGCTTACTCTTTTGACAGGCTGAATTTGAAACCGCTTTTTGTGGCCCAATCGCACCATTTTAATTATAAGGAAATAGAAGATGTAAACTATTTCAACGTACCCACGCCGCTTACCGAACTTTATTTTAAAACGGCCTATGAGCAGGGACAGCAGCTCGATGCTTTTTTTACGGTAAATACTTCCCCGCAATTCAACTTTTCAATTGGCTATAAAGGGGTTCGTTCACTGGGGAAATATCAACATATTTTAACGAGTACCGGAAATTTTCTATTTACTGCAAATTACCATACCAAAAGTAAACGATACGTAGCACGTGCCCACGTTGCAGCACAAGATATTTTGAATGAGGAAAATGGGGGGTTAACCGATAATTCCTTGATGCTTTTTATAAATGACGATCCCGAATTTCGTGACCGTGGACGGTTGGATGTTAAATTTGAAAATGCCGAAAACAAACTGGAAGGGCTCCGTTTTTATGGAGATCATTATTTCGAATTATTAAGCCAGCGAGATAGCACGGGTTATTCTGTTCTAACTATAGGAAATATTCTTAGTTATGAAGATAAGTTCTTTCGGTATAACCAAACAGCTCCTTTCACAGAATATGGGCCATCTTATGAAACTTCAAATTTATTTACAAAAACAAAACTAGAAGATTTCAACATAAAGGCCTATGCTGACTTCAACAATTCACTTATCGGAAAAATTTCGGCTTGGGCGGGTTATAACGATTTCAATTATGGGTACAATTCCGTTTTAATTTTAGATGAACAGCGCATACCCAACAGGATTAAAGGAAATATTATTGAAGCTGGTGCGGCGTACGAAAAGGAATACCGAGGATTTAAGCTTCGTGGAAAAGGGGCGATAAATGTGGCAGGCGATTTTGACGGAAACTATCTGCAAGGAGCCGCTTCGTTTGATTTAAATGAAGATTATAATGCGGAAGCTTCCATAACCGTACATTCTGTTGCGCCCAATTTTAACTTTTTACTGTACCAAAGCGATTATCGAAACTACAATTGGAAGACCGAGCTGAATAATGTAAAAACCCAAGAACTGAAATTTGAAATAAACACCAAAAAATTTGGAAATGCGTCTGTAAGCTACACGGGAATTGACGATTATGCCTATTTTGGAATCAAAGAGAACGACAGTACGCCTTCGCCATTACAGGCTTCCGAGCGCGTTGATTATCTAAAAATAAAAGCTGAAAAGGAATTTAAATTTGGCCACTTCGGATTGGAAAATACCGTAATGTACCAGCAAGTTTTAAGTGGCGAAACTGTTTTCAATGTACCTCAAATTATTACTAGAAACACACTTTATTTTGAAGATCATTGGTTTAAACGAGCCTTGTTTTTGCAGACTGGGGTGGGTTTTAAATATTTCACCAAATACAACATGAATGCTTACGACCCTGTGCTCGCAGAGTTTTATGTACAGAACGAGCAGGAATTGGGCGGTTTTCCGTTAGTAGATATTTTCTTTAATGCGAAAATACGGCAGACCCGTATTTATTTTATTTATGAAAATTTCACTTCCCTCTTTGGCAGGAAAAGTGAATATTTTGCCGCACCGGGTTATCCTTATCGTGATAATGTGCTACGGTTTGGATTGGTTTGGAATTTTTTCTTATAAAAATAGCCCACCAAATGGGCGGGCTATTTTCTAAATTATTCCTATAAATTAAAAACCTTAATCTCTTAAAAGCCCTCTGGAAATTACAATTTTCTGTATTTCAGAAGTTCCTTCGTAAATCTGGGTGATCTTTGCATCACGCATTAAGCGTTCCACGTGATATTCCTTAACATAGCCATTTCCGCCGTGAACCTGCACCGCTTCAACGGTTACATCCATTGCTACTTGACTGGCATATAATTTTGCCATTGCACCACTCATATCATAATTGTTGCCTTGGTCTTTGTCCCAAGCAGCTTTCATTACCAAATGACGAGCCGCCTCAATGCTGGTATGCATATCTGCAAGTTTGAATGCAATAGCCTGATGATTGCAGATTTCTGTGCCAAAAGCTTTTCGTACTTTGGAATATTCACGGGCAAGATCATAAGCGCCAGCGGCAATTCCTAAAGCTTGTGCGGCAATCCCGATACGGCCGCCAGAAAGGGTTTTCATAGCAAAGGTAAAGCCGAAACCGTCTTCGCCAATTCTGTTTTCCTTTGGAACCTTTACATCATTAAAAATAAGAGAATGTGTATCACTTCCACGGATGCCAAGCTTGTCTTCTTTTGGTCCAATTTCAAAACCTCCCCACCCTTTTTCAACAATAAAAGCATTGATACCCTTGTGTTTTTTCTCTTTGTCAGTTTGGGCGATTACCAAATAATAATCTGCCGTTCCGCCATTGGTAATCCAGTTTTTGGTACCGTTCAATATATAGTGATCACCTTGGTCAATCGCAGTGGTTCTTTGTGAAGTGGCATCACTGCCAGCTTCTGGTTCGCTTAAACAGAATGCGCCAAGTTTTTCGCCAGTAGCGAGTTTAGTAAGGTATTTTTGTTTTTGCTCTTCATTTCCATAGGCTTGAAGGCCATAGCACACCAATGAATTGTTTACCGAAACGATTACGGAACACGAAGCGTCAATCTTGCTTAATTCTTCCATAACCAAAACATAACTCACGGTATCCATTCCGCCACCGCCGTATTTTGGGTCCACCATCATTCCTAGAAACCCGAGCTCGCCCATTTTCTTCACTTGTTCGGTTGGAAATTTTTGATGATTATCGCGTTCTATAACGCCCGGAAGCAATTCGGTACGGGCAAAATCGCGAGCGGCGTCGCGAATCATTAACTGTTCTTCGGATAGACTAAAATCCATAGGCTTTGGTTTGTAAAAATTCGATTTTAAGAAATGCAAATGTACTTTAAAATTAGGGCAAATGCCAAATACATAATTCCAAATTATAAAAACAACAAATTTTGAAATTAGAGGCTTGATTTTTAAAGTTTTTCAAAACTTCCTTGGTATCTTTAAATTTCAAACAATCAAATAAATTGAGAAAGAAAAAGTATCACATAATTGGTGTTATGAGTGGCACTTCGCTTGACGGGATTGATTTGGCAGAAATTGTTTTTAAGTATGCTGAAGAGAAATGGAATTTTCAATTCCTTGCTGCTGAAACTATTCCTTATACCTCCTTTTGGAAAGATGAACTCCGCGAAGCAATCCATTATTCCGAAGAGAAATTGGAGCGGCTCGATTTTAAATATACCGAAAAGCTTTCCGAAGAGATTTCAAAATTTATAAAAAAACACAATATTTTAGAAATAGATGCGGTTTGCAGCCACGGCCATACGGTTCTGCACCAGCCCGAAAAGGGTTTTACCTACCAAATAGGCAATCTGCCGCGCATTTCAAAATTACTCGGGCAAACCGTGGTTTGTGATTTTAGGGTGCAGGATGTGGAACTGGGCGGACAAGGTGCGCCCTTGGTGCCCATTGGAGATCAACTGTTGTTTCCGGAATACGATTATTGTTTGAATCTGGGTGGTTTTGCAAATTGTTCCTTTGAAAAAGATGGGCAACGGATTGCTTTTGATATTTGCCCGGTAAATATTGTTTTAAACAAATATGCTGAAAAACGTGGTTTTGATTTTGATGAAAGTGGAAAGTTGGCAGCTTCGGGCGAAGTGGATCAAAACTTACTTCAGAAATTAAACACACTTTCTTTTTATGCTCAAAAGCCACCAAAATCTTTGGGTTTGGAGTGGGTTAAAGAATGCATTTTTCCACTTTTGGATGCATCCAAAATTTCTTCAGAAGATATATTGCGAACTTTTACGGAACACATTGCCGTGCAGCTTGCCAATCACTTTTCAGAAAAAGCTTCCGTATTAATAACTGGGGGCGGGGCATACAATTCATTTTTGATTGACCGATTGAAAAATCTTGCTTCGATGGAGGTTGTTATTCCTTCAACGGAAATTTTGGAATATAAGGAAGCGCTCATTTTTGGGCTTTTGGGCGTTTTAAAGCTACGCAATGAGGTGAATTGTTTGGCAAGTGTAACGGGAGCTAAAAAAGATCATTCCTCGGGGAAAATATTCAATCCATAAATTTTACCTAAAATAAATATAAACCCCTCACAAGTTTTTTATATTTGTCCTCACACTGCGAAGCTTTAGCGAAGGAGTGACTTAACTCTCCACATTTAATGAAGGAATTACTTAAAAAGTACGAAGAAAAAGATCCCGAAATTGTTTTTCACTGGAATGACCCCGAAACCGAGGCCGAAGGCTGGACGGTTATTAACTCTTTGCGCGGCGGAGCTGCGGGGGGTGGTACTAGGATGCGAAAAGGCCTCGATGCCAACGAAGTGCTCTCACTTGCAAAAACAATGGAAGTAAAATTTACCGTGGCCGGACCAGCAATCGGCGGAGCCAAAAGCGGTATTAACTTTGATCCTTCCGATCCGCGTAAAAAAGGTGTTTTGGAACGCTGGTTTAAAGCTGTTTCACCTTTGTTAAAAGCGTATTATGGAACAGGGGGCGATCTAAACGTTGATGAAATTCACGAAGTAATACCTATGACCGAACAAAGCGCTGTTTGGCATCCACAAGAGGGAGTTTTCAATGGTCATTTTTCGCCTACAGAAGCAGATAAAATCAATAGAATCGGTCAATTGCGTCAGGGAGTCATAAAAGTTTTGGAGAACGTAAATTTCTCACCAGATGTTTCCAGGAAATACACTGTGGCCGATATGATTACGGGTTATGGCGTTGCCGAAGCTGTACATCATTATTACGATATTTATGGTGGAAGTGTTAAAGGAAAGCGTGCAGTAATTCAAGGTTTTGGAAACGTTGGTGCTGCTGCGGCTTATTATCTTTCGCAGATGGGAGCCAAAATTGTAGGTATTATTGACCGTGATGGAGGAGTCATCAACAAGGACGGTTTTTCATTTGAAGAAATCAAACAACTTTTTCTAAAGAAAAATGGTAATACATTGGTTGCTGAAAACATGATTCCTTTTGAAGAAATAAACGAGAAAATCTGGAAGCTGGAAACAGAAATTTTTGCACCCTGTGCGGCCTCGCGATTGATCACGAAAGAGCAGATTTCCCAAATGATTGAAACCGGACTTGAAGTTATAAGCTGTGGTGCGAATGTACCGTTTGCCGATAAAGAAATTTTCTTCGGCCCCATAATGGAATTTACCGATGAGCGCGTAAGCTTAATTCCAGACTTTATAAGTAACTGCGGTATGGCTCGCGTTTTTGCATACTTTATGGAGCGTAAGGTGCAGATGACCGACGAGGCTATTTTTAATGATACCTCAATCACAATTAAAAATGCAATTCAAAATACCTTCGATAACAACAGTACAAAAACAAACATTAGCAAGACCGCTTTTGAAATAGCGTTAAAGCAATTGTTATAATTTTCAATAATCAGCATTCATTATGGAATCAATTATCATTTTAATTTTTGTAATCGGATACCTTTCTATAACCTTAGAACATCCATTAAAACTTGACAAAACGGTACCTGCGCTTATAATGGCTTCTCTTATTTGGGCCGTTTTGGCAATTGGTTTTACCAGTGGATGGTTTGATGTTATAAATACAGAAGAGCAGGCTTTCAGTTTTCTTTCCGGGGGTGATCATGCCATGGAAGGCTTTGAAGGAACGCTCCTTCACCACTTAGGAAAAACAGCAGAGATACTCATTTTCCTTATTGGAGCTATGACTATTGTTGAAATTATTGACCTCCACCGCGGTTTTGAAGTTTTGAAAAGCGCCGTAAAAACAAAAAGCAAGCGAAAGCTATTATGGATTATAGGAATATTGGCATTTTTTCTTTCCGCTATTATAGATAACCTTACCGCAACTATTGTATTGATTACCTTATTGAGAAAATTAATCCATAAAAGAGAAGACAGACTTTGGTATGCGGCAATGGTGGTTATAGCTGCTAACGCAGGTGGAGCGTGGTCTCCAATAGGTGATGTAACTACAACCATGCTCTGGATTGCCAAAAAAGTATCTGCAGCGGGTCTAATTGAATATGTGGTTATACCTTCTATAGTGTGTTTTGCCCTGCCATTCGTAATAGCAAGCTATATGCCAGCATTCCGTGGAAATATAGATGTTGATGCCCGTGAAGACAAAGCAGAGGAGGCTCTTTTAAGCAGTAGAACCATGCTTTTTTTAGGTTTGGGAATGATCGTCTCGGTGCCTGTCTTTAAAACTTTAACGCATCTTCCGCCCTATATGGGCATGATGCTCGCATTAGGCGTTGTATGGCTTGTTTCAGAATACATTCACCCAGAAGAAGACTTCAGTAAAGAGCGAAGACATCTCTACTCAGCCCACAAAGCGCTATCGAGAATAGAAATTTCTAGTATACTTTTCTTCCTTGGGATATTAATGGCCGTTGCTGGACTTGAAAGTCTTGTATATGGGGTTGTTAATGGGGAAGAAGTAGGAACGCTCCGCTATCTTGCCGAAGTACTGCAAAGCGCTATTCCAAATCAAGATGTAGTTGTTATACTGCTTGGTGTCTTGTCTGCAATTATTGATAACGTTCCGCTTGTTGCTGCTTCCATGGGAATGTACGATTTGCCAATAGATTCTGTATTATGGCATTTTATAGCCTATTCTGCAGGTACGGGAGGAAGTATGCTCATCATCGGTTCTGCAGCGGGTGTTGCTGCAATGGGAATGGAGCGCATTGACTTTATCTGGTANCTTAAAAAGATTACTTGGCTTGCGTTTATTGGTTTTATAGCGGGTGCCGGAGTATTTCTTTTAATTGAAAGAGTGCTATTTCACAATGCATAACAATTTCTGAAACCTTATACCGTTATTCACTAAAACAAAACCTTTTTTATGTTAAACTTCTTTATTCAAGAGGGTGCTGAGGTAGCACAGGATCTTGAACCAATTTCTGAAGAAAAAACGCTATCCATTATGGACCTCCTTTTAAATGGAGGGGTTGCGGGGCAAATAATAATAATGGTGCTTTTTGTACTGTTGTTTGTCGCGGTGTATATCTATTTTGAACGACTTTTCGCCATTAAGGCAGCTTCCAAAATGGACAGCAACTTTATGAACCAGATACGCGACCACGTGGCCAAAGGAAACATTCAGGCTGCAAAAGTACTTTGCGCCCAAAATAATACTCCTGTTTCACATTTAACTGAAAAAGGAATTTCCAGAATTGGGAGCCCTTTGGAAGACATCAACACGGCAATTGAAAATGCCGGACGTCTTGAGGTTTATAAACTCGAGAAAAATGTAAGTGTATTGGCAACAATTGCTGGAGCGGCCCCCATGATTGGTTTCTTGGGAACCGTAATCGGGATGGTTTTGGCATTTCACCAACTGGCTACTAGTAGCGGCCAAGCTGAAATGGGAAGCCTTGCAGAAGGTATCTACACTGCAATGACAACCACGGTTGCAGGTTTGATTGTAGGGATTATTGCCTATATGGGCTACAACCATTTGGTTGTCAAGACTGATAAGGTGGTANACCAAATGGAAGCCACGGCCGTTGATTTCCTTGACATTTTAAACGAACCTGCTTAATGAATTTAAGAGGAAGAAATAAAGTAAGNGCTGAGTTCAGCATGAGTTCCATGACAGATATTGTGTTTCTGCTATTGGTATTCTTTTTGCTCACTTCGCCTGCAATAACACCCGATGCTTTGGATTTGATACTTCCCAAAGCAAAAGGGAAAACATCAAATGTTCAGAAAGCTTCCGTCAGCATCACAAAAGATGGTGCTTACTATGTAGATAAAGAGCGTGTAAGCGAGTATAGTATAGAGAGCGAATTGAAAAAAACACTTGCTGGACAGGAAGAACCTACCATTATTCTACGTGCCGAAGAAGGTGTGCCTATTGAAGATGCCGTTTTTGTGATGGATATTGCAAATCGCAATAACTTTAAGGTGGTATTAGCGGTACGCCCGAATTAATAAATGCTACTCGGTATATTTTTTTGAAAAAGAAAGAAAATAATAATTCTCACCCATGAGCCTGCTTGACACCCAACATAAACGAAAAAGTATGACCATCACGGTAATCGTGCATGTCATCATTCTTATTCTCTTGTTTTATGTGGGGATGAAATATATGGATCCACCATTGGAGCAGGGCATAGCGGTAAATTTTGGAACTACCGATACTGGTAGTGGAAATATTCAGCCCACTGAAAAGATTCAATCGGCACCACAAAAAACTACAGCAGAACCAGTTTCGCAACCCAAGTCTGAAATAAAAGAAGAAGTGGTGACTCAGGACAATGAAGAGGCCCCTGTAATCAAAAAAGAAAAGCCTAAAAAGGAGCAAACCGAAACTCCGGTGAAAGAACAGCCTAAAAAAGAGGTAAAAAAACCAGATCCAAAGCCAGATAAATCTACCACTGATGCGCTTTCAAGTATTTTAAATGGCCCAAAAAGTGACGGAAACGCAAAAGGAGGCGAAGGCAACGACGCTAACCCGGGTGACAACGGAAGCCCCGATGGCGATCCAAATGCAAGTGCGTATTACGGCACCGGCAAAGGTTTGGACGGCGATGGCAATTATTTACTCGGCGGAAGAAAAGCACTAAATAAGGAAAAGTTTGTACAGGATTGCAACGAAGCCGGAACAGTTGTGGTTAGCATAGAAGTAGACCGCAGCGGAAGAGTAATTAGCGCAACACCCGGCGTGCGGGGTACAACAAACAATTCCCGTTGTTTATTAGAGCCCGCCAAAAGAGCTGCTTTGGCTACAAAATTCAATCCCGACGACAAAGCTCCCGCAAAACAGATTGGCAAGATTATCTACAAGTTCAGTCTTTCTGAATAAAATTTTCTAGGGAAATATANCTGATTTTCAGTATCTTCATATTTCTAAAAGGTGTATTATGCTTCGTGTTCCTACTTTCGTATTCATTGCTTTCTGTTTTATTGGCTGTGAAAATTTTTCAGAAAAAGATAAAACTTCTTCTTCGGGAGAAAAAAATTCAAATACTGAAAAGAAAAAAGATGGAAAATACCCGAGTGATTTTATGTTTATGCAACGTGCCTACCCAAGTGGCGAAATAAATACTTCCGCATATTCCAAAGCAATCAAATGGAAAAAGCAAATTGCAAATAGAAGCACGGCTAATGAAATCTGGGAGTTCGCAGGGCCTTTGAATATAAGTGGGCGTATTACCGATATTGAAATCCCTTCCAACCAGCCAGAGGTTTATTATGTAGGGGCTGCTTCTGGTGGAATTTTTAAATCAATAAACAGCGGGGAAGACTGGATGCCTATTTTTGATGGTCAGGATATGCTTTCCATCGGAGATATTGAAATTTCAAAAAACAACAATAATTTAATTTGGGTGGGAACAGGTGAAGGAAATGGTTTGGGCACATTCGATGGCGATGGAGTTTACAAGAGCACCGACGGCGGTACCACGTGGGAATCAAAAGGTTTGCCTATTATTGGAAGTGTGGGAAAAATTGTCTTGGACCCCAATAACGATAACACTGCTTTTGTTGGGGCGATGGGCCCACTTTTTAAAAATAGCCCCAACCGGGGGGTTTATAAAACCACAAATGGAGGGGATACCTGGCAACAAGTATTGTTTGTGAGTGATTCCACCGGAGTCGCGGATATGGCTATCCATCCAACCAATGGGAACATAGTTTACGCCACAAGTTGGGAACGGATAACCAAGGTAAACTATTATCAATATGGAGGAATAACCTCAGGAATATATAGAACAACGGACGGCGGCACCAATTGGACAGAGCTTACCAACGGTCTGCCCAACCTTGCATCACAAAAAGGCCGAATCAGCATAGATATTTCACAATCCAACCCAAATATATTGTATGCGCGCTACGCCGATGCCGTTGGAAATATACAAGGTGTTTATAGAACTTCCAATGGCGGGGATACTTGGACTGAAGTAAACTCCAGTCAATTATTGAATGTTGGGTTTCATTATTATTTCGGTGGAATTTTTATTGACCCAACGGATGAAAATGTACTCTATAATGCAGATTGTATAG
>PAZL01000009.1 GCA_002715485.1 Aequorivita sp.
GAATAAAAGATTTAAATATTGAGTTGGATATACCTATTGTTTTCGGAGTGCTAACTGATAATAATATGCAACAAGCAATTAATCGATCTGGTGGAAAACACGGCAATAAGGGTGTTGAAGCTGCTATTACTGCCATTGAAATGGCTGTACTTAATAAGTAACTCTAATTTCGTTAAAAAATATTAAATTTGCAGCCAAATTATTGGTCGCGTAGCTCAGCTGGATAGAGCATCTGCCTTCTAAGCAGACGGTCACAGGTTCGAATCCTGTCGCGATCACTCTAAGCCCCCAATATTGGGGGTTTTTTGTTTTTGGAAATTAAACTTTAGAACAACGGATCATCACTTTTTTATCTTCAAGATTAGTCACAAAGAATAAATATACCTTTCCACCATCTGTAATTTTCCACTTTTTACGAAGCACTTCAACACTTTTGGGAAAGTTTCGTGTAGAAATATTCGCCTTTTTAAAATTTAAGGCTGCACGCATTTCTTTTTTGGAATAGGGTATTGTACTTTCCACTAAAAAACGTCTTCCCGGAAAATTAATTAAGTTTTCGCTGGTGTAAAGATGGGTGTTTTTATGAAGTTTGTTTAGTTTCAGCTTTTCCGAAACAAAATCGAAGGCACCACTTTTTAAAATTGCTGCATTGGGTTCGTAAAGATATTTTTGAGGCAAACTGTATTTTGGTGAAGAGTGGACATTCCATTCAAAATCAAGATTTTCAGAACCAGATTTGGTAAAATTAACGGTTTTGACCTTTGGCTGGCTGTTAACCACTTTTTTAAGTAACCATAGTAATTCCTTCACTTCATTATCCACTGCTACAATATGAATTTCTGAAACGTTCATCAATTCATTCAAACCAACAGTAATATCGAGCATTGGAGAGGTTTTAACAAGAAACTGATTGCAATGATTTAATATTTCTAAAATATTCCCGGGTATATTTGGCTCACAGTCATTTAAGAAAAAAACTTTGCCTTTGCTATCGTGGCGTCTAGAGGGATCGGCATATATCACATCATATTGCTTTTTCAAAACCGCTTGCAGTCCATCTGTTGGGCGACAATGAATATTATTCTTGCCCAAAATTTCAAAGTTATGTTTCGCAATCTTTGAAATCTCCTCATCTATTTCAAAATGGTGAACGATTTCGAATTTGTCGGCAAAGAAAAAACTATCTACCCCAAAACCGCCTGTAATATCTGCAATAGTCTTGCCGTTGACCAATGATGCCTTGTATTTAGCGGCAATTTCCGAAGAGGTCTGCTCTAAATTCAATTTGGGCGGGTATAAAACATTTAAAGCTTCAAACCAGGCAGGCAGTTTCTTTTCTATTCTTCTTCTGCCTTCAATTTGCTGTATTAGTTGTTGTATGGTAATGCCTTCAAATGGACTTCCCGCAAAAGCAAGTTGGGAAATCTCACCCTCAAAATTTCGAATAAATTGCTGTACATCTTTATTTAAAAGTGAGGAAATAAGCAAGATTTAGAGGTTATGTGTAAGACGTTTTACAATTTTATATTCAAAAAGAAATTCCTTCGCAATCACTTTTAGCGTAGTATAGGTAGGCACGGCAAGTATCATTCCTGGAATGCCAAAAACAAAACCTGCAGTAAGAATCACAATAAAAATCTCTAATGGATGGGAGCGTACACTGTGCCCAAAAATTACAGGCTGTGAAATAAAATTATCAAAAATTTGAGCTATTGCATACCCGCCGGTAGCAATAAAGAGCAACGGCAATAGACCGGATGAAAAATCGGCGCCTAGGTTGTTGGATACTATTACGAGCAACATTAAACCCCAGCCAATAATGGGGCCCAAATAGGGTACAATATTTAGAAAAGCGCAAATTAATGCTACCGCAACAGCATCACGAATATCTAAATAAAGCAGTAATACAGAATAAAATAATGCCAAAATAAAAATTTGAAGCAATAGGCCTATGAAATATCTAGAAAGGAGTTCTTTGATTTTTATAAGAATTCTTTTAAACTTTTGTTCGTCGCCACTTTTTGCAAATACCAAGACAGAACGGGCAATTAGGCTTTCATCCTTCAAAAGGAAAAAGGAAATAAATAATACTGAAAAAATGCCTATAATAGTGCTGGCAATATTTCCAAAGAAAATATCAATAAAGCTTGGAATAATCTCAACATCTAGGTTTTGAACGTAAGTGGTACGCTTTATAGCTTCTACCAATTGAAAATGATCTACACCAAGATAATCGCTGGCTTGAATGTTCAGTTCATTTAAATCGCGCTTTACTTGTTCAAAATCAATTTGTGAAATATGCTTGCCCTGCTCAATAATTATTGGAACAAATATACTGAGCACCATTCCTATGGAGCCAATAATAAGTAATAAGGTAATTACAGATGCAAGGGTATTTCCGAACTTGAGCTTTTTTTTAAAAAAGAGAACTACGGGTCGGCCAATTAGTGATAATACCAATGCCAGACCAATATAAAGGATAAGGGCCTGAATTTGGTACAGGATCCAGAGCAAAGCTATAATGCCCACCAGTACCGCCAGTGCTCTTAAAATACCAAGGGTTATGGCTTTTGCAGTTTTTTTCACTTCGTAAATATACTATATTCCAAAGTAGAAAAAATCAAAGTTTTGTTAAGGGTGTTAGTTGCTGGATGATAAATGATAGTTAGTGGTTTATGAAATCAATTTTCAAAAACATATTTAATAATATTGGCACCCATTTGCAAAGCTTTCAGTCGTGTTTCCTGCGGGTCGTTGTGAACCTCGGGGTTCTCCCAACCGTCACCCAAATCTGTTTCAAATGTATAAAGCAATACTAATCTGTCTTCCATAAAAATTCCAAATGCTTGAGGGCGCCCACCATCGTGTTCATGGATTTTAGGCATACCCTGGGGAAATTTATATACATAATTAAACATCGGAAAATTAGCGGGGAGCTCTTTCAATTCTTTATTTGGAAATATTTTCACGATTTCTTTTCTTATATATTCATCCATTCCATAATTATCATCAATATATAGAAACCCGCCGCTCATTAAATAGTCTCTAAGGTTTTCAGCTTCTTCGGCAGAGAAAAAAACATTTCCGTGACCCGTCATATGCACAAAAGGATAATCAAAAATATCCACGCTTCCGGGAGTTACGGTAGGTGGTTTTTCTTTTATAGTTGTGTTTATATTTTGGTTACAATATTTTACCAAATTGGGCAGTGCAGTTGGATTGGCATACCAATCGCCACCACCGCCGTATTGTAATAATGCAATTTCCTGTGCAGAAATATTTCCGAAGAAAACTAAAAAGAAAATTGAAAAAAGTGTATTTCGCATAGCTAGCTTCAAAAGTACAAATTCGAAAAGAATAAATTTGAAAAAAGAATTTCCGAAAAGTATTGTATTGTAAGTTTACAGGAAATAAATAGACAAACTTTGAAAATTGTTTACATGAAATCTATCCTGTGGCTGCTTATTTTTCCAATAATTTTTGGAATATGTTCCTTCAGTACAGAAGAGGATAAAGCCATGGAAATTGTGGAAAAAACCACAAATACTTTTGAAAATAAGCCCTTTGCTATCGTTCAACTATTCACTTCTCAAGGCTGTAGCAGTTGCCCTCCTGCTGATGCGCTCTTGGAAAAAGTGAAAAAGGAATACGAAGGGAAAAATGTTTTCGTACTTTCCTATCACGTTGATTATTGGAACCGTTTGGGCTGGAAAGATGTTTTCAGCAAAAAGAAATTTTCAGACTTGCAATACAACTACAGCAGTAAATTTAGTGGTTCCAGTGTTTACACTCCCCAAGCAATTGTTAATGGCAGCGTACATTTTGTAGGTTCTAACGAGTCAAAAATGGACAGCTATATATCAAATTATTTAAAAAGGAATACTGAAAATGTTCTGATGATTTCAAGTATAAATAAGGAGGGTGACAAAATAACTTTCAATTATAAAGTAGATGGAGATATTGCCGCGAAAAATTTAAAAGTTGCACTTGCCATTGAAAGAAAAGAAACAAATGTGAAACGCGGTGAAAATAGTGGGCACAAACTTACCAGTGTAAATATTGTCGTGCAACAGTTGGAAATTTCTTTGTATAAAACTGAAGGTACCGCTACCATAAAAATACCAGATTTGGTTGAAAGGCAAGACCGGCTTGTTTTAATTGGATTTGTGCAAACCAAAAATTTTAATATAACTGCGGCCACTCAAGAAGAAATATAATCGATTTATTTTAAACCCAACAGATTTATCCTCCAATTTTGAAGTTTTTTCCGAAAAGTTGAAATCTGTTGGGTTTATTTATTCATTAAAAAATGCAACGCTGTGGCAAGCAACAACTGCAGCCGTCTCCGTGCGCAAACGGCTTTCTCCCAAAGTGACGGGAATGAATCCAGATTGTTTTGCAAATTCAATTTCCTCATTAGAAAAATCGCCTTCGGGGCCAATCATAATTGTAATTTTTTGCCTTGGAAGTAAAACGGCTTTGAGGGATTTTTTATCTGTTTCCTCGCAATGGGCTATATATTTTAATTCCTCAGATGACTTTTTGGAATCGATAAAATCTTTATAAGAGACAGCTTCATTTAAAACAGGCAAATATGCTTTTAATGATTGTTTCATCGCACTTTGGAGGATTTTTTCATAGCGTTCGGGCTTGATTGTTTTACGCTCACTATGGTCGCAGATTATTGGGGTTATTTCTGAAATGCCAATCTCAGTAGCCTTTTCCAAAAACCATTCGTAACGGTCGTTTAATTTTGTGGGAGCGACCGCCAAATGGAGCTGATAGGGCAGCGGGTTTTGTTTTTCTTGAGAAATTATCTTAACCAAACAACTCTTTGGATTTGCACTTATAATTTCAGCTGAAAAAAAGGAGCCTTTTCCATTTGTTATTTTGAAAGTATCACCTTCGTTCATCCGCAAAACCTTCACAATATGGCGACTTTCCTCTTTATCTAAAGTTACTTCTTTAGCATTATCAGAAATATTTGGGTTGTAAAAAAGCTGCATCTATTTCAGTTTTGATTTTGCGTGTTCAATGCCTATTTCAGCCCATTGCTGAAGTTTTTCTTCCGTATCGAAACCCTTGGTAGTTACAAAAATAAATTCTTTCATCGGTTTGCCCGTAAAATCCATTGGGCCAACATACGGATTGCTCAATAATTTTTCCATTTTTTCGCTTGGCACTCGTACCATTAATCGCTCTTTGGTTTCGCCCACACACATTTTTCCTTTGAAAAGAAAACAGGTGCCGCCAAACATACGTTTTTCTTCAATGGCATTTTCCCACGGCTGGAGTGCAGCTCTAATTCTTTTTAAAATTTCTTCAGAATTGGGGTTCATGAATTATTTTTTAAAATTTCATTCGTGCCGAAGCTACAACATTGCTCTCTGCAAAATTTTGGTTTTTGTATTTCAATTCGCCCACAATGGCAATCATCGCAGCATTATCGGTGCAAAATTCAAATTTGGGAATGTGGGTTTTCCAACCATATTTTTTTTCTGCTTCTTTTAAAGCAGTTCGAATACCGCTATTTGCAGAAACTCCGCCGCCAATGGCAACTTCGTTAATACCCGTTTTCTTCACAGCGTTTTTTAGCTTATCCATTAAATAATCTACAATTGTATATTGAATACTGGCACAGATATCCTCTATATTTTCAGAAATAAAATTAGGATTTTGATTCACTTCTTTTTCAACAAAATACAGCACAGAAGTCTTTAACCCACTAAAGCTGAAATCCATTGGGCCCACTTTTGGCTTCGGGAATTTAAAAGCTTTTGGATTTCCCAATTGGGCATATTTATCAACCAAAGGGCCGCCAGGATAGGGCAGGCCAAGTATTTTTGCACTTT
This sequence comes from Aequorivita sp., assembly GCA_002715485.1. GTDB lineage: Bacteria > Bacteroidota > Bacteroidia > Flavobacteriales > Flavobacteriaceae > Aequorivita. Next base: position 5,853 of record PAZL01000009.1, read on the forward strand.
TGTCAAAGGCTTCGCCTACGGCATCGTCTATTGTTTGCCCAACTATTTCCATTTCAAAATAATCTGTCACTTTTACAATCTGTGTGTGGCCGCCGCTTATAGTCAGGGCCAAAAACGGAAAATTGGGAGCTGATTGTCCTTCGGCTTTAATGAAATGTGCCAAAATATGGGCTTGCATATGGTTCACGTCTATTAACGGAATGCCTAAGCCCAGTGCCAAAGATTTTGAAAATGAGGTGCCTACGAGCAGGGAACCCATCAAGCCAGGTCCGCGAGTAAAAGCGATAGCAGATAACTGATTTTTATCGATATTTGCTTTGTGTAAAGCCTGGTGGACCACCGGAACAATATTTTGTTGATGTGCCCGCGAGGCAAGTTCAGGTACCACGCCGCCGTATTGTTCATGAATTGCCTGTGTGGCAACAACATTGCTGAGTATTTCGCCGTTGTTGATTACGGCAGCAGCGGTATCGTCACACGAAGATTCAATACCAAGGATATAACAATTTTTCTGTATCAAAGTGAAAAGGGTATATTTATTGGAATGTAAAATTAAACATTAAAAACGTATCAAAAAATTTCGAAAAATAATAGTTCGCACCTTTGTAATCATTGTATTGCTGCTCGTGCTTATAGTGATTATTTTTTCTATTCCTTCGGTGCAAACTTGGGTCGCCAAAAAGGTAACCACCAATCTTAATGAAACTTACGGAACCGATATAAACATAAAGCGACTTGGACTTAATTGGAAGGGAGAAGTAGATATTCGGGAAGTATATATTGCAGATCACCACAGCGATACGCTCATTTATAGCAAAGAAGTACAAACCAATATTATTAGCTTTCAAAATTTAATTAATGGTGATCTCGGCTTTGGAGATATTGCACTTGACCAAGCCAAACTTTATGTAAAAACTTATAAAGATGAAGAGACCGACAACCTTTCCATTTTTGCAAAAAAGTTTGATACAGGCAAGCCAAATACATCGCCATTTTCGCTTTTCAGTAACGATGTAAGTTTGACTAATAGTCGCGTTAAGATCATCAATGAAAATCTGGAAAATCCGGAAGTATTTTTATTTAATAATGTAAATGTTACTGCGAATAATTTAAAAATCAATGGACCTGAGGTAAGAGTCAATATTGAGAATCTCTCCTTAACTGCTGCACGTGGTTTTGTGGTTGAAGATATGCAGACGGATTTTTCATATACTGAAACAAACATCACTTTAAATAATCTTAATTTAAAAACAACTGAGTCCCAGATTGTGGGAGATGTAGATTTGGATTATTCCAAAAATGGATTTGCAGATTTTATTAACGATGTAGTTATCACAGCCACTTTAAAAGATTCTAAAATAGCAACAAACGATTTAAATGATTTTTATAATGAATTTGGTCCCGACCAGTTGATTCTATTGGATACCGAATTGAAAGGTACGTTAAATGATTTTACCGCAACCAATTTAAAGTTTCAAACGGGTGACACGAACATAAAAGGGGACTATGCATTTCAAAATATCCTAAATTCTGAAAATGGATATGCCATCACTGCAAACAACCATTATATTGCCACCAACTACTACGATTTAAGGAGGTTCATGCCCAAAATTTTAGGAAATGTTGTTCCTGCTGAATTGAAAGAGCTTAAAAACTTCAATCTCAGTGGAAATACTTCAATAGCTGGTGATGAGCTCAACACAAAAAGCAATTTACAGAGCGGCATAGGCCAAGCTAACCTTGACCTTAAAATAGGAAATATCACAAATATTGACAATGCGTACTATCAAGGCAACGTGGTATTAAAAAACTTTGATCTTGGAAAAATAGCTAAAACCACTTCCCTTGGAAAAATGACTGCCGACTTAGATTTTGATGGTCGCGGGTTTAATAAAAATACCGTAAACACAGAAGTTTCCGGTACGGTATCATCTTTTAATTTTGAAGGATATAATTATAAAAACATTACCGTTTCCGGAAATCTTAAAAACCCACTTTTTAATGGAGAACTTTCAATTGATGATCCAAATTTAAAGTTAGAGTTTAAGGGACTGATAGATGCTTCATCGGAAACAAACCAACTTGATTTTGAGGCAGATGTAGAATATGCTGAGTTGAACAAGCTAAATTTGATAACACGTGACAGTATTGCCGTTTTCACAGGAAAAGTGGTAGTTGATATGGAAGGGAATACAATAGATGATGTTGTGGGAACCGTTAATTTCAGTCAAACTTTTTATCAAAATGAACGGGACGATTTTTACTTTGATGATTTTACAATCACTTCTTCTTTTGAAGGGCCAGTGAGGACTATTGAAATAAACTCCCCCGATATTTTGAACGGCGAGATTTCAGGAGAGTTTTTAATTCAAGATATACCCAACCTCTTTCAAAATGGGATTGCAAGTATATATACCAATTATATTCCGCAGGAAGTTACGACCAATCAATATATAGATTATGAATTTGTGGTATATAATAAAATTGTGGATGTTTTTGTGCCTCAATTAAAATTAGGAGACAATACCCGTGTAAAAGGTTCCGTTTCTTCTGATGAATCAAAATTTGAACTAGATTTTCGCTCCCCTGAAATTCTTCTTTTCGATAATTATATAGGAAAACTAAACATTCAAGTAGATAATGATAATCCATTATATAACACATACATATCAGCAGATTCTGTATATACAGGTTTTTATAATATAAAAGACCTGAATGTAATTAATAAAACGTTGAATGATACTATGTATGTGCGTTCAGAATTTGCTGGTGGGCCAAAAAAAGAAGATCTTTTTAACCTCTCATTTTACCATACCATAAATCCATCAGGTAAATCTGTGATTGGCGTTAAAAAATCTGACATTACTTATAAAGGCAATGTTTGGTATTTGAATGAAAACAACAACCGTTTGAATAAAGTAGTTTTTGATGATAACTTTAGAGAAGTACGCATAGACTCATTAGTATTAAGCCATAACGAAGAACTTATACAAATGGCAGGCATGCTTCGCGATTCTACCTATAAAGATCTTAAAGTTCGTTTTAAAGACGTAAACATTGGCAACATTACCCCAGAAATAGACAGTTTGCGGCTTAAAGGAAATATGAATGGCAGGTTTGATTTTCTTCAAAAAAATGGAGCGTATTACCCTAACAGCTCTGTTACAATAGAAAATGTGGAAATCAATGAAATTCCTTTCGGAGATTTGAATTTAAAAATTGACGGTAACGAAGATCTTACAAAATACCGTATCAATACTTCATTAACAAACAACAATGTAAAATCAATAAATGCTGTGGGCGAAATAGATGTTTCAGCCCAAAATCCACAGATACAGCTCAATGTTGATTTAAATCAGTTTAACATGCAGGCATTCAGTCCGTTTGGTGCCGATGTAATTACCGATATTAGGGGATTAATAACAGGAAATGCAAAAGTCTCAGGCAATTATAAATCGCCAGATATTTTGGGCCGTTTTACCTTGGAGAACAGCGGCCTGAAAATACCCTACCTTAATACCGATTTTGACATTGAAACAGGTGCGCAAATAATTGTTACAAAAAATAAATTTGAAATTGACGGTACCCAAATAACCGATACAAAATATAAAACCATAGGCACTTTATATGGAAATGCCACACACAATAATTTTAGTGACTGGGAAATGGATTTACACATTGAAGCTCCTGAAAGATTAGTAGTTTTGGACACTCCCCCAGAAGAAGACGCACTGTATTACGGTACTGCATTTATAAGCGGAAGAGCCGATATTACGGGCCCTATAGATGAACTGGTAATTGACGTGGAAGCTACAACACAGGCAGGCACCACCTTTAAAATTCCAATTAGCGATACAGAATCAATTGGTGACGACTCATTTGTTCATTTCCTTTCGCCCAAAGAGAAAGAAGCACGCATCAATGGAGAAACTCTTGTTAATGAAGAAGTAAAAGGTTTGTCATTAAACTTTGAATTGGACATTAATAAAAATGCTGAAGTAGAAGTGGTAGTAGACCAAGAAAACAACTCAAAACTAAAAGGACGCGGTGCGGGGATTCTTCTTATTGAAATAAACACTAACGGGAAGTTCCAAATGTATGGCGATTTTCAAGTTTATGAAGGAGAATTTGATTTTAGGTATGGCGGCATCATTCAGCGGAATATTGGTGTGGTTCCCGGAGGAAATATCACTTGGGACGGAGCTCCCGAAAAGGCCAATTTAGATTTGAGCGCTGTTTATAAAACCCAAGCAAACCCATCGGTTTTATTGGATAATCCTTCTCTCAACACAAAAATTCCGGTTGAAGTTTATGTTGACTTAAACGGAGAGCTGGCACAGCCTGAACTTAGCTTCAACATAGATTTTCCAAGGGTTAGTTCTACTTTAAAAAGTGAGTTGCAATACAAACTTCAGAATCAGGAACAAATGCAAAACCAAGCACTGTTTTTATTAGCTTCCAATTCTTTTGTGAGCGATAATTACGCAGGTTCCAATGCTTTTGCAGGAACCGTGGCCGATAGGGTTTCTGGTTTGGTAAACAACCTTTTTGCGGATCAAGACGGCAAATTCCGTGTGGGTCTGGATTATTCAATTGGCAATAGAACACCCAACCAAGAGACCTCTGATCGTTTCGGCATTACGCTTTCTACACAAATAAATGAACGTATTCTTATTAACGGAAAAGTGGGAGTGCCAGTAGGCGGCGCTAACGAAACGGCTGTGGCTGGTGATGTGGAAGTGCAATGGCTAATAAATGAAGATGGAAGCCTACGGATGAAATTCTTTAACCGACAAGCAGATTTGCAATTCATAGGCGAAGATCAAATATTTGAACAGGGTACGGGTATCTCATATTCCGTAGACTTTAATACCTTTCAAGAGCTTTACAGAAAGCTTTTCAATAAAAAAGTAACCATTGACACAGAACTACCCGTAATTCCGGATGATAATAGCTTCCCTGTTGATTTTAAGCCCCAGGGAACGCAAACCGAAGAAGAGGAAGGGGAGTAGGTTATTAAATATACACAAAGTGTTTTCCCAGGTAAATTTGCTGTGAATGATTGTAAGAATATTCAGGTTTTCAATAACAATTTAGTGGATAACTGCAGTATTTTCTTCAATAAATATTTGGTTCAGATTTTCACCAGAAAGTTTATAGATACTTCTTTTAAAGTGAAGCAATCACAGAAATCTCAACATTCACAAACTTAGGTAGGTTTGCAACTTCCACAGTTTCGCGGGCGGGAGCAGTGGCCTCATTAAAATAAGTGGCATACACCTCATTGATAGCTGAAAAATTATGCATATCGCTGATGAAAATGCTTGTTTTAAGCACATTTTCAAAAGTCATTCCCGCTTCGGTTAGTATTGCTTTTAGGTTTTCCATAACCAGCTTGGTCTCGGCCTTAATATCGTCAATTACCAAATCACCGGTTTTTGGGTCTATGGCTATTTGTCCAGAAGTATAAAGCATATTTCCTTTTAAAACTGCTTGATTATAAGGGCCAATTGGGGCTGGAGCATTAGTGGTAGTAATAATTTTTTTCATGTTGATTCTTTTTATTATCCGGTGAAACACTATAGTTGTTTGTCACTTTCTCTTCGCTTATCATATTTAATATCGCTAAGTACGGAGGATTTTATTCCGATAAAGAAATACCAAGCCGTGTTTATACTGCCTATGGGTGTCCAATTAAAACTCATTTGCCAGCTTTCCAAATCACGCTGGAACCGAAACTGCGTAAGCGTTACACCTTTATTTTTAAAATCATAACCTGAAGAAACTCCCACAGTCCATCGAGGTGCAAGCTCCATATTAGTGCTTACCATCAGAGACTGGCTAGAAATTTCGTTTTGTCGTTGGCTATTTCCATAGGTGATAGTATAGGCTAAGCGCATATCCCAAGGAATACTATAGTTATACCAAGCTACATTTGTTTTATCTACATCTTCATCGTCTTCTTTATAAATCTGACCATCATAAATATCAGTAGCATCCCCAAAAAGATCATCTGGGCGCCCCCCATTTCTGAAGGTTTCATTCTCTGTTCTATCCAAATCCTTTTTTCCACTACCATCAAAATCTTTGCTGGAGAAGGAATAATTGATACTCACATTGGCATTGGTTAGCCTGAAAAGACTTCCGCCATTGTCAATATTAAAAACATCTATTTTTTGATTGTTATTGTCAAGCGCATATGGGTCTAACGATCCGCTAAAGTTGAAATCCAACTTTGGAACAATTGGAATACTACCGGTAAACTGCAACGGGCTCCATTGTAAAGAATCACCTGCAATATTGTAAGCTGTTGAAAAATTCAAGTTATTCAATAACGTAACTTTCTTTGGCTCCAGCGCAGTAGTGTCACGATCCCGCACCTTTGCTTCAAAGGTATTACTCAAAGCCATTCCGATACTGCTGGAATATACTTTATTAGGTGGCCCGTAAAGTGTGTTTTCAAAACGTGAATATTCTACAACTTGTGCAGCTTCATCAGCAGTTGCTGGTATAATGAATTCGTCATAATATCTATCAAAAGCAGGATTTATGTTGTAACTGATTGATGGACGGACCACGTGGCGAACGGCCTGTATTTTACTATCCTTTCCAAAGTTGAAAAGTCCGTAAAGCGTGGTTCCCAAACTTGTGGAAAAATTATAGGTTCGGTAACTTTCAAAACCCGAAACCGTATCTCTTACAATACCTCCCAAACCATTATTTATAGATTGGTCATAGCGCTGTCGCGTACTTTTGAGCACCCAAGTTTCACGAAAATTGGTACCCGCGGAAGCACTAAGGTATTTTAAAATTTTAAAATTTGTTGTAATGGGAATATTGTGTTGGGCGCCAATTTGTGCACTGTTGAACATTTCCGACTTAAAAAAAAGTGAATCGGTAGTTTGAATTCTGTTTTCTGCAGAAAGATCGTACTGAAAGTTAATATTTTGAATAATTCCCTTTTTGGTACCATCCTTTGGCGCAAAAGGATAAATTCTTGAAACACTTGTGTTCAAATTAGGCAAAGACATATTGATTGCCTGGGTATTAGTATTTTGTGAATGGGTTGCTGCCAATGAAAGGTTAACTTGTGGTTCCCCTTCAAAAGTTTTGGAATAGGAAATAGAAGAACTCAAGGTATTAACCAATGCACTTGCATTGTTGGTCTGGTTGATGGACTGAGAAAAATACTTGCTGCTTCCAATGTTTACCGAGGCTGAAAAACGGGAATTGGGACTGCTTTTTGTATCTTGCGAATGTGACCACCGAATGTTATAAATACTGGTTTCATTAAAGTTTGGAAACCCTCTTTCCTCCTGTACAAGTTTTTCAAATCTTGCACTTACGTTCCCTTTAAATTTATATCGAAGGGCATAACTTGTTTCCCCGCGTAGCGCATAACTTCCGTTAGTGTAATAATCTCCTAAAAGGCTTAAATCCAAATATTCACTTATTGCGAAATAGTAACCACCATTTTGAAAAAAGAAACCCCGACTGTTATTATCACCAAAGGAAGGAATTATAAAACCCGAAGTACGATCTTCAGTCAAGGGAAAATACGCAAACGGTAAACCTACCGGCGTGGGAACGTCGGCAATGTACATATTTGTTAAGCCTGTAACCACCTTTTTTTTAGGTACAAACTTGGCTTTTCTGGTGTAGAAATAATATTCAGGGTCATCAATGTTTTTTGAAGTAGTGAATTTTACATTCCGAAGATATACCACGGAGTCGTTAACTTTTTTGGTAACATCGGCAATCACCCTAAACCCGTTTTGCTCGGTTCTGCTGTTGTAAACCAAAGCCTTTTCGGTATCAAAATTATAGCGAATGGAATCGGGCTCTACTTTGTTGTTTGCTTGTACAAAAACGGGGCGTTGACTATAAACCCCTGCACTGTCTATCCCTTTGGCATATACTTCGTTTTTATTGTAATCAAGAATAATCAAACCTGCATCTATCCGCATATCGCCATAGATAATGTAGGCTTTGTTATACATATATACCTTGTTTTCCTTTCGGTTTAGCAATACATAATCTTCTCCATAATAATCCACAACATCCGTAAGTGTTTCTTTTTCAGGTTTTATGCTATCAGTCTTGACAGTGTCTTGGGCCTTCTCATTAACTTCGTCAATAACAGGCTTTAAATTTACTGTTAAGGTGTCTTCTTGGGTTGTTTTGGGAAGATTTGTTTCATTCTTTTGGGGAATGTCCTGAGCATGCAGAAGAGCGCTGCAAAGTAGCAGAAATGTTAAGAAGATTGTTAAGTAATGCCTGTTTGTCTGCAATGCTTAGATGCTATTATTTTGTAGATTTGGCTCAGTATTTGAAACGGTCAAAAATAAACATATTTTTTCGGGTACGTTTTTTTAAATCATTTTTTTAAAATATCAAATTTTCTTAATCGTTAAAAGAAATATGAAATGCCCAATAACTATTTGCAAAACCATAAAAATGAATAATCTAGGCATTCCATCTTCCACTTTATCAAATATTCTTATACAGATGAAAACGAAACTTTTTTCTTCTTTCGTATTGATTATTGCAATTTCCTGTCTTCCTTTTACGGTTTCAGCCGTAGAAAATCCTATAAAACCTTTTGTTATTGTGCTGGATGCCGGTCACGGTGGTCACGACCACGGAAATAAAGGCAATGGCTATAAGGAATCAGAAATCTCACTAAATATTGTTTTAAAAATAGGGGCAGAGCTTGAAAAGCTTCCGAATGTAAAAGTAATTTATACCAGAAAAACTGATGTTTTTATTGAGCTCCGCGAAAGGGCGGCAATAGCAAATAGGGCAGATGCCGATCTTTTTGTATCCGTACACTGCAACGCTCACAATTCTGACGCTTATGGTGCAGAGACCTTTGTTTTAGGACTTCATAAGAGCCAAGCAAACTTTGAGGTTGCAAAAAAGGAAAATGAGGTAATCTATTTGGAGGAAAATTATCAGGAAAAGTACGGCGGCTTTGATCCCAATGCTCCAGAATCATTAATAGGAATGGTGCTGATGCAGGAGGAATATCTGGACCAGAGCATATTGCTGGCAAGTTTGGTACAGAACAATGTTATCAATAATTTAAAAAGAAAAGATAGAAGTGTAAAACAGGCTGGTTTTTGGGTACTTCACAATACATATATGCCCAGTGTTTTGATTGAAACAGGCTTTCTCACCAATAAAAGCGAAGGTGCTTATTTGAATTCAGCCAAGGGACAATCTGAAATGGCTAGAGAAATAAGTAACGCCATAAAATCTTACATTAACAGTCTTTCTATTTCCACAGAAAAGATAAAGGATCCCGAAGTGAAGGAACTTGAGGTTGAGAAAGCTATAGAAATTACCAAGGAAGATATTTATGAAGGCGTAATATTTAAAGTGCAACTAGCTGCAACCAGTAAAAAAATAGATCCAAAACCAAGTAACTTCAAGGGACTGAAAGATGTAGCCCGTGAAAAGGAAAACGGTCTTTTTAAGTATTATTATGGCGAAACATCAGACTATAATAAAATTCAGGTAATGAAAACTTTTGTGCAGCAAAAAGGATATCCTTCAGCATATATTGTCGCTTTTAAAAAAGGAAAAAAAGTTAATCTACCTGAAGTGTTAAAATCGAAAGCCAATTAGTGTGCATTCTTTATATTTATCATTTAAATTTGTTCACAAACTAAAACTATACACTTGAGACTATCGAAAGAAGTTAAAACCGGAATCCTCGCCATCGGGGCTATATTGCTGTTAATCTTTGGTTACAGTTTTTTAAAGGGCACTAATTTGCTCGATAAAAACAGAGAATTCTATGTAAAATACGATAATGTTGAAGGCTTGGCGCAAGCCGCACCTGTCACTATAAATGGGCTTACTGTGGGCAAGGTGCAGAATATTTCATTTGCCAATTCAAAAGGAGGGCTCGTCGTAAAGTTTACTGTTGAAAAGGATTTTGACTTTTCAAAAAACAGTATCGTTAGAATTTACAGTACAGGGCTTATTGGTGGAAAATCATTAGGAATTTTTCCCCAATACGATGTAAACAATATTGCAAAAAGCGGCGATACCCTTAGAGGCGATGTGGAAGACGGAATGCTTACGGCCGTAACAAAAGCCCTCGGTCCATTGGAGAAAAAAGTGAACAATACACTTGCAACCGTAGATACGCTCTTGTTGAGCATTAATGCGATTGTTGACGAACAGACCCGTCAAAACCTAAAGGAAGCAATTGCAAATTTGAATACTACTCTTAACTCGTTTGCTGGAGTTTCTGAGAATTTAAATAACATCCTCTCCAACAATACAGGTAAACTTGACAATACATTTACAAATTTGGACAAAACCGCCGGAAATCTTTCAAAGCTAACAGATTCTTTGGCACAGTTGGAAACTGGCAAATTGGTTACCGATATTCAGAACGTGGTTGACAAAATGGATAAAATTGTAGCGGGAGTAGATAATGGAGAAGGTTCTATTGGCAAACTATTAAAAGACGACAAACTCTATCAAAATTTAGAAGGTGCATCCAGACAGCTTGAGCAGCTACTACAAGACGTTAAGTTAAATCCGAAACGTTATGTGCACATTTCCGTTTTTGGTAAAAAGAACAAAGAATACGAACCGCCAGCCAATCCAGACGAGTAAAATATGCAGTACATTCCGAATATACTTTTTATAATCGCCCTTGCAGCGGGTGTGGGGTATTTCACTTTCAATATCCGTAAGATAATCCGAAACATCAAACTGGGTCATCAAGTAGATGCCTCAGATAACACTTCGGAAAGATGGGGCAATGTAGTGCGCATTGCACTGGGACAATCAAAAATGGTGGTACGCCCCATTCCTGGGCTTCTCCACATAATTGTATATGTAGGTTTTATTATCATTAACATCGAAGTTCTCGAAATTATTATTGATGGAATTTTTGGAACCCATAGAGTACTTTCAACAGTTCTGCCAATAGGCCTGTACAATTTCTTAATTGCATCTTTCGAAATTTTGGCACTTCTTGTTCTGGTAGGTGTCATACTTTTCTGGACTCGAAGAAATATTCAAAAATTAAAGCGGTTTTGGGCAAACGAAATGAAGGGTTGGCCTAAAAATGATGCAAACTATATTCTATATTTTGAAATGGTCTTGATGATTCTCTTTTTGACTATGAATGCGGCAGACCAACAATTACAAACATTGGGCGCAACCCACTATGTTGAGGCGGGTTCTTATCCAGTAAGTAAGTTTATAGTTCCTTTTTTTAGCAATTTTTCTGAGACTACCCTAATTGCCATTGAGCGCGGTGCTTGGTGGCTTCATATTTTGGGAATACTTGTATTTCTAAACTACTTATACTTTTCAAAACATCTTCACATTATATTAGCCTTCCCCAATGTTTACTTCGGAAAAGTGGTTCCTAAAGGAAAATTTAAAAACTTGGACTCCGTTACCAAAGAAGTAAAAATGATGATGGATCCTAACGTAGATCCGTTTGCTGCTCCCGCTGAAGGGGCAAACCAAGCTCCTGCTAAATTCGGAGCTAGTGATGTTATGGATTTAAGTAGGTTTCAATTGCTCAACGCCTATACCTGCACAGAGTGTGGTCGCTGTACCAGTGAATGTCCCGCAAATATTACTGGAAAGAAACTTTCGCCCCGTAAAATTATGATGGACACCCGTGACCGCTTGGAGGAAATTGGAAAAAATATTGACAAAAATGGCGAATTCAAACCAGACGGTAAGCAACTGCTGGATGACTATATTACACGTGAAGAACTTTGGGCCTGTACAACCTGCAATGCCTGTGTAGAGGCCTGCCCTGTAAGCATTGACCCGCTAAGCATTATTATGGATATGCGACAATATTTGGTGATGGAACAATCGGCAGCTCCAACAGAGCTAAATGTTTCTATGACCAATATTGAAAACAATGGAGCGCCGTGGCCATATAACCAGATGGACCGCTTGAACTGGAAAGACGAGAATTGATAAAATTTTAGTATGAAAAAAGAAGAAGTAGAAAAAATGCTGCACGATAAAGTAGAAATGGGTGAACATGTAAGCCCAATTCTTCCCGAGGGGATAAAAAACTACTTGATAGACATTGATGGAACCATTACCGACGACATTCCAAACGAGGAACCCGAACGTATGGCTACCTGCGAACCATTTCCAGATGCTCTAAAAACCTTGAACAAATGGTACGACGAGGGGCATATTATCTGCTTTTTTACCTCCCGAACCGAAGCACATCGTGAAGTAACTGAAACATGGCTAAAAAAGTATGGTTTTAAATATCACAGCATGCTGATGGGTAAACCACGAGGTGGTAATTATCACTGGGTGGACAACCATTTGGTGAGAGCCACACGCTACAAAGGAAGATTTACTGATTTGGTTGAAAAAGAAGTTACCATTGAAGTATTTGAAGATTAAATCTGAAAATTTTAAAAAATGAGTGAACCGATAAAAGTCCCAACAATGGCCGAATATATGGCACAAGGCAAAAAACCCGAAGTATTGTTTTGGGTAGGTTGCGCAGGGAGCTTTGACGACCGTGCAAAGAAAATAACCAAAGCCTTTGTGAAATTGCTCAATAAAGCAAATATAGATTTTGCCGTTTTGGGAACTGAAGAAAGTTGCACCGGCGATCCCGCAAAAAGGGCTGGAAATGAATTTCTTTTCCAAATGCAGGCAATGGCAAATATTGAAGTGTTGAACGGTTATGAAATAAAGAAGATAGTTACTGCTTGCCCACATTGTTTTAACACTATAAAAAATGAGTATCCAGGGCTTGGTGGCAATTATGAAATTATGCACCACACCCAATTCCTAAAATCGTTAATGGAAGAGGGAAGGCTTAAAGTGGAAGGCGGAAAATTTAAAGGAAAACGAATCACATTCCACGATCCCTGCTATTTGGGAAGAGCAAATGGCGAATATGAAGCGCCACGCGAGCTGCTTCAAAAATTGGAAGTGGAATTGGTTGAAATGAAACGATGCAAATCGCGCGGACTTTGCTGCGGGGCGGGAGGCGCACAAATGTTTAAAGAACCTGAGCCTGGAAAAAAAGATATTAACGTAGAACGTACCGAAGAAGCCTTGGAAACCGCTCCAAAAATAATTGCAGCAGCCTGTCCGTTCTGCAATACCATGATGACCGATGGCGTTAAAGCTAAGAGTGCCGAAGACAGCGTTCAAGTATTGGACGTTGCAGAGATGATTGCAAATGCAGAAGATTTATAAATAATGTTGACAGATTTTAAAAACCTGCCGGATGATTCCAGAATATGGATCTATCAGGCCAATAGAAAATTAAGCGACGAAGAAGTTGCTGAAATCACCAAATTATCAGAAGATTTCTTAACCGAATGGACCGCCCACGGCGCTGACCTTGAGGCGGGTCTTGAAATAAAATACAACCGATTTATTGTACTTGGGCTTAATCAGGCAAATGCTTCCGCATCAGGCTGCAGCATTGACGCGTCTGTCCATTTCATACAATCCCTTCAGGAAAAATTTAATGTGGATTTACTTGATAAAATGAACGTGACCTTTTATTCAGGTGAATATATAGCCTATAAACCTTTGGCAGATTTTAGAAAAATGGCGAAGGATAAATCTGTTTCAAAGAATACTGTCGTCTTTAACAATCTTGTAAATACAAAAGCAGAATATCTTGAAAACTGGGAAGTTCCGGCGAGCGAAAGTTGGCACAATAGATTTTTATCATAAAAACGAATTTAGAATTATGAAGAAATCATTGCTTGCATATATTTTCATTCTGCTGTCTTTTTCAGCTTTTCCACAGGATAAAAACCCATTAATCGTTAAAAACGATTTTCAAAACCAAAAAAAATGGGTGGATAGCATCTACGATGCTATGACTTTAGAAGAGAAAATGGGCCAGCTTTTTATGGCAGATATTTTTTCAAGCGATCCAAAGGCAAAAACTGATAAAATAAAGGACCTTATTACAAATTATCATTTGGGAGGTATTATTTTTTCCAAAGGCGGTCCTGTTCGCCAAGCCAAACTGAACAATGAGTTTCAGTCACTCGCCAAAATACCTTTAATGATTGGTATGGACGCAGAATGGGGTCTCGCAATGCGACTGGATTCTACCTATGCTTTTCCGTGGAATATGACTTTGGGAGCGATTACAGACAATAAAATCGTTGAGAAAATTGGTCGGAGAATTGGTGAACAGTCCAAACGTTTGGGTGTTCACATCAACTTTGCGCCAGTAGTTGACATAAATACAAACCCTAAAAACCCAATAATAGGTAACCGCTCATTTGGAGAAGATAGGGACAATGTAACCGAAAAGGCTCTTGCCTTTATGAAAGGCATGCAAAGTGCTGGTATTATGGGAAGTGCGAAACATTTTCCCGGCCACGGCGATACCGATATGGATAGTCATAAAACTTTGCCAACAGTAGATTTTTCAAGGGAACGATTGGATACTTTGGAACTTTACCCATACAAAAGACTCATTAGTGAAGGCCTAAATAGCGTGATGGTCGCCCACCTGAATGTTCCATCCTTGGAAATTCAGATGAATTACCCGTCATCACTTTCTTCAAAAGTTGTTACAGATCTTCTAAAAAATGAGTTGGGCTTTAATGGTTTAATTTTTACCGATGCATTGAATATGAAGGGTGCGTCCGACTTTAAAAAACCTGGTGAAATAGAGCTGGCCGCATTTCTTGCAGGGAATGATGTATTATTGATATCCGAAGATGTGCCAAAGGCAATGGAATTTCTTATAAATTCCTACAACGAAGAAATTATCACTGAAAAACGTTTGGCCTATTCCGTGAAGAAAATTCTATATGCAAAATATAAGGTGGGTCTAAATAACTACAAGCCTGTAAACACAGCATATTTAGTAGACGATTTAAATTCTGTAAATGATGATGCGCTATATGAAGAAGCAATGGACAACGCATTAACGGTTATTAAAAATGACCGTGCTATACTTCCTATAAAAGATCTTCAGGAGAAGAAAATTGCATATATAAATTTTGGTGATGATTCGGGAGAAACATTTTTAAACGAATTACAAAAATACGGCAATGTGGAGTGGGTAAAGGCGAACAGTCTTGATGATTATGTCCAAAAACTTAAAGCGTATAACTATGTTATTATCGGTTTTCACAAAAGCAATGACAACCCTTGGAAAAAATTTGAATTTACTGAAAATGAATTGGTTTGGCTTTATGAAATTGCCCGAACAAACACCGTGATTCTCGATGTGTTTGCAAGACCTTACGCAATGCTCGATTTAAAAACTACGGCAAATTTTGAAGGTGTGATAATGTCGTATCAAAACAGTGAAATTTCCCAAAA
The DNA here is from genome assembly GCA_002715485.1 of Aequorivita sp. Taxonomy (GTDB): domain Bacteria; phylum Bacteroidota; class Bacteroidia; order Flavobacteriales; family Flavobacteriaceae; genus Aequorivita. Next base: position 21,186 of record PAZL01000009.1, read on the forward strand.
ACTTTCTGCCCAACTTATCTTTGGCGCACGCGAAGCAAAAGGAAAACTTCCAGTATCATTAGGTGAAGATTTTCCTATGAATACTATTTTTAAAACAAAATCATTACGGCGGCTACAATACGGAACGCCTGAAAGTGTAGGCGTTAATAGCTATAAACTGAAAAAAATTGATTCCCTCGCAAATTTGGGAATCAGTGAGGGAATGTATCCTGGGGCGCAAATAATTGTTGCTCGAAAAGGAAAGGTTATTTATCAGAAAAATTTTGGACACCACGAATATAATTCCCCAATTAAAGTTCAGGATAGTACCGTGTACGATTTGGCTTCTTTAACCAAAATCCTGGCTTCCTTACCGCTTGTGATGCAACTTGTTGACAAAAAAGAATTAAGTATGAATACGAAGCTTTCAGAAATGCTTCCGGAATACAAAAATTCAAACAAGGCAAATATTACTTTAAAGGAAATGCTTTCGCACTATGCGCGTTTAAAGGCCTGGATACCATTTTATCGCCATACATTCAACAATGAAAAAACAGGAATCTCTTCAAAGTATTATTCTGAGATTCCCGATAAAAATTTCAATGTTCAGGTGGCTGAAAATCTTTACATGCGAAGGGATTATATGGATACAATATTCAAAACAATTAGAGAAAGTGATTTAAACCCACGGCTTGAATATAAATACAGCGACCTTCCATATTATATTTTAAAAAAATACCTGGAAGCAAAATTCGGAAAACCGATGGAACTCATTGTACAGGAAAACCTTTACGAATCCTTGGGCGCAAACTATACCACTTATCTGCCATTGGAAAAATTTTCAAAAGACAATATTCCGCCAACGGAGCAAGACAATATTTTTAGAAACCAGAAAGTTCAGGGTTATGTGCACGACCAAGGCGCTGCGATGCTTGGTGGAGTGAGCGGCCATGCGGGTCTTTTTAGTAACGCAAATGATGTAGCCAAGATTATGCAGATGTATCTTTGGAAAGGATTTTATGGCGGTAAACGGTACTTTAATCCAGATATTTTAGACCTTTTTAATACCTGTTATTATTGCGATAAAAACGTGCGAAGAGGTGTGGGTTTTGACAAGCCACAGCTCGGCACTTCGGGGCCTACTTGCGGTTGTGTTTCCATGACAAGTTTTGGACATAGTGGTTTTACCGGAACATTTGCTTGGGCAGATCCGGAACAGGATATTGTGTATGTCTTTTTATCAAACCGAACTTTTCCCGATGCTGAAAACCGAAAGTTAATAAAGAGCGATTTGCGAAGCAAAATACAGGAAGCCATTTATGAGGCAATTGATTATTAATTTCAATGCTTCACAGGTCTAAAACTTTTAACCTAAAACAATAAAATGAAAATAGCAATAGTATGTTATCCAACCTTCGGCGGAAGCGGGGTAGTAGCCACAGAGCTGGGGCTGGCATTGGCCGAGCACGGACACGAAATTCATTTTATTACATACAAGCAACCCGTTAGGCTGGAATTGCTTTCAAAAAATATCCACTTTCACGAGGTTTCAGTTCCTGTTTACCCGCTTTTCCACTACCAACCCTATGAACTTGCACTTTCAAGCAAGTTGGTAGATATGGTAAAACTTCATAAAATTGAGGTGTTGCATGTACATTATGCAATACCACACGCTTACGCAGGCTATATGGCGAAGAAAATGCTAGAGGAAGAAAATATCTTTATTCCTATGGTGACCACACTTCACGGAACGGATATTACACTTGTGGGAAGCCACCCTTTTTATAAACCTGCGGTTACTTTCAGTATAAACAATAGTGATGTAGTGACGTCAGTTTCAAAGAGTTTAAAAGAAGATACATTACATCTATTTGATATTAAAAAGGAAATACACGTAGTGCCAAATTTTATAGACATTCCCAAGAAAATCAACCCATTTACAGATTGTCAGCGGGATTTAATGGCGGCTAAAAACGAGCGAATTATTACCCACGTGAGCAATCTTCGACCGGTGAAACGTGTAAAGGATGTAATAGAGGTTTTCGATCGTATTCAAAAAAAGATTCCTTCAAAATTAATTATAGTAGGCGAGGGGCCTGAGCGTGAAGCTTGCGAAAACTTATGTGAAGAAAAAGGTATTGAGGAAAAAGTGCTTTTTGTGGGCAACAGCAATGAAGTGGACAAAATTCTTTGTTTTACCGATCTTTTTATTCTTCCTTCAGAAAAGGAAAGCTTTGGTCTTGCCGCCTTGGAAGCTATGGCTTGTGGGGTTCCCGTTATTTCAAGTAATACAGGCGGATTGCCAGAAGTAAATATTCAGGGAGTAAGCGGCTTTTTGAGCGGTGTTGGCAATGTTGATGAAATGGCCGAGAATGCCTTAAAAATTTTAGCTACAGACGAAACACTTAATAAATTTAAAATACAGGCTATTGAATCTGCTGCAATTTATGATACAAAAAAAATTGTTCCGCTGTATGAAAAATTATATGAAGAAGCAATTTCTAAAAAAAGCTCTCTAAGGCTTTAATAATTTCTTTCAATAAATTCCATCGCATTCACGTGCATTACTCGCGCTACAATGGCCGCTGCCTCAATTCTGTTGAAATCATTCAACATGATTAAATTTTTCGAAAGATATTCTTCTGCATGATTTAACATTTCCTCGGCCAAATCTTTCATATTCTCAGCTGTCCACAATCCATTGATAGGATTTACAATTCCGTCAAAATCACTGCCTATGCTCTGTATTCCCCAACAAAAAAGACCTTCCTTATCCAAAACTTCGGCAATATGCTGAACTTGCCTCCAAACCAATAATGCTTTTTTACGCAATTGTTTGCGCTTGTTAGGGAATATCATTTTACTTTCTGAAATGGCCTTACTACTACCAATACGACGCTCATCTAACTGAATTCCGAAAATTCCATTGCTGCGTGCAATCCGAATTAATTCTTCATCATAAAAGTTAATGTCAATGTCACAAAACCACTCTGCGTGTTCGGGAACATCAGTTATATTCCATTGCACAATGGAGTGCTTCCCGTTGCATGCCCCGTGGCTTGCAATTACAGGAATTTTTTCTGCACTGTATTTTGTGTCAAGTAATTGATAATATTCTTTTCGTGAGGCCGTGCTTAAATGTTTCACATCGATAGGGATTCTCTTACCCTCTGTATTGTCCAACAGCAAATCAATTACTTCCATACCTAACTCTGTAATGCCAGTATTTAAACCTCGGTCTTGGTTTTTTTTCAGCATTCCTATTGAAATACTTCGTGCATGTCCGCAAAGTTCGTTGTAAAAATGATGGGCAAGTGTAATGAACATAGGGCGATGTTCCCAATTTTTTATGGCCTTGACGTTTCCAATGACCTCGGTACGGCTGGCCATATCTTTCTTCATATCAAGTCCCGTATTGAAGCTATGTCCGCCTTCAATGGTAAGTACGATATTTATAATTTTTTTTGAATCGGTTTCTGCATTAAAATTATTTTCAATATCCTGAAAACTTCGAACCAATCTATAAGTATGGATTGTTCCGTCAATATTTACAACCTGATTATGAAGCTGCTGATAATAACGGTATTCATCCATCAAATCTGCAAAATAATCATTGTTGCTGCGTATGTAATCCATCCGCGACTGGCTTATGCTTGCGGCTAGGTTTACCAAAACGTCTGTTACGCCTTTTATACCAATGATCTCCTTACCGAAGAAATGTTTTTCAAAAGGATAAAGAGAAACCACCACTACTTTGGTTTTGGCCTTTGCCAGCGCCGTTAAGTCTGTTTGGGTAAATTTGGTAAGGGTAACTATTCGGTTTAAAAACTTTTCAAGAAAATTGGGAGGACTGTAATGCCAAATGGAGTTTTTTCTATTTGGGTCCAGTGCGTTGTGTTTAGTAGGTTTGTACTTAAAACTTTTACTGTATGGCTTTAACGAGGGGTGGCAATGTATGTCTACATAATGCTTTTCCATGGGTCACTTTATTGAATTCTATAAAATTGCAATAAAATGCCAACTTATGAAACAGGATTTTTCCTGTTTTTTTAAAAGGGAAATGCCCCTTTATATGTAGGGCATTTCTTTCAAAAAAATTTTAAATAGTTTTAAAATTGATACCTAGCACTTATTCCCACGTCAAAATTAACATCATCTCGATAATTTAAATTTACTTGCGGTCTAAAGTCGAAGGAAACCAACAATGGAAAATCAAAACTATATTCTATACCCACATCACCTGTAAAAAAGGCGAAAGCTTCCGAATCCTTGTTTCTATAATATGGATAGTTATCGTCATAATAACGATCAAAACTTTCAATTCCTGCGCCCAAACCAGGTCCAGCATACCAATTAAAGCCACCGTCAATGTTCCACACCCATTGATAAATTGCAGTAAATTTCACATCCTCCCAATAGCGTTCGCTATGCCATGCAAGCCCTAGCTCCAAACGGTTTGCATCACCCAATGCACGTTGGTAATTAACCTCTGGGCCAAAGCCATTACTTTCACTAAGGCGAATACCAATGGCGTTTTTCGATATTTCCTGGGCATTTGTTTGTAATGTTAATCCAATAAAAGTCAAAAGCAATAAAGCTGATTTTTTCATAATTTTTCTTTTAGTTATAAACGATGTAAAAGTAGGAGTATTATAAAGTCGCAATCGTTAAGGTGATGCTAATCCCCAATACAAAAATTACAAACTTTTGTTAAGGAATTTTCTACATTTACAGTTCCGACAATGAAAAAGCAATTCCACAATTTTCAAAAAATTTTCAACGGTGAATTTTTTACAGATTCCCTTCATACATCATTGTATGCTACAGATGCTTCGGTTTATAGAAAGGTGCCGATTGCAGTAGCTTATCCTACTAACGAACGCGGCATCAAGCAACTTATCGCTATTGCAGAAGAAAACAAAGTGTCCCTCATTCCAAGAACGGCCGGCACATCCTTGGCGGGGCAATGCGTAGGCGAGGGTATAGTGGTTGATGTTTCAAAACATTTTACCCAGATAATTTCCTTAGACACTAAAAAAAGAACGGTAACGCTTCAGCCTGGCGTTATAAGGGATGAACTTAACAGATACCTAAAACCTTTCGGACTTTTTTTTGGTCCAAACACTTCAACAAGTAACCGCTGTATGATTGGTGGTATGGTAGGCAATAACAGCAGCGGTACAACTTCCATCCAATACGGTGTAACGCGCGATAAGGTTTTAAAGTTGAAAACAATCCTTTCCAACGGGGAAGAAGCAGTTTTTGAACCACTTTCAAAAGAAGAATTTTTGAAAAGAACCGAATTGGACAGTCTTGAAGGAAAAATCTACAGAACAATTTATAGGGAGTTGATTTCTGAAGAAGCGACGCAGGAAATCTGGAAAGAATTTCCAAAACCCGAAATTCACAGAAGAAACACAGGCTATGCAGTTGACAGTTTGCTCAATACATCCGCTTTTGGTGATTTTAATGAAAAAATCAACCTTTGCAAACTACTTTGTGGAAGCGAGGGAACGCTTGCTTTTACAACAGAGATCACACTTCAGTTAGATCCGTTACCGCCCCCATACACGGCTATGGTAGCCACACATTACGAAACATTGGAAGCTTGCTTAAATGATGTAGTTATAGTCATGCAGCACAATCTTTTCACTTGTGAAATGATGGATAATGTTATTTTGGATTGCACCAAAAAGAACAAAACCTATGAACCCTATCGTTTTTTTGTGGAAGGCAATCCAAAAGCAATTTTATTATTAGAGCTGAAGAGCATTTCTGAAGAAGAACTACAAAGTCAAATAGATGCTTTAATGGATTCTCTTAAAATTTCGGACCATAGTTATCACAGCCCGGTTTTAAGGGGAGAGGAGATTGAAATGGCTTTGGAATTACGTAAGGCGGGCTTGGGACTTCTGGGAAATATGGTCGGTGACCGAAAAGCTGTAGCCTGTATTGAAGACACGGCCGTTGCTTTGGAAGATTTGCCGGCATATATAGGTGAATTTTCCGCTTTGATGAAAAAATACGACCAACAGGCGGTTTATTACGCACACGCTGGCGCAGGTGAACTGCATTTGCGGCCCATCCTTAATTTGAAAGAGAAAGAAGGTGTAGCATATTTCAGAAAAATAACGACCGATGTGGCTTTGCTCTGTAAAAAATATAGAGGCTCTTTTTCTGGCGAACACGGCGACGGCATTGTGCGTGCAGAATTTATACCGCTAATGATAGGAGAGAAAAATTATGCGCTTTTAAAAAGAATCAAGACAGCTTTCGATCCCAAAAATATTTTCAATTCTGGAAAAATTGTGGATGCTTTTAAAATGGACGAATCACTTAGATATGAGGTGGGTAGAGAAGAGCCAACAATTGAGACATTCATGGATTTCAGTGATTCTAAGGGAATTCTACGTTTGGCTGAAAAATGTAACGGCAGTGGAGATTGCAGAAAAACGGCCGAAGCGGCGGGAGCAATGTGCCCCAGCTATCACGCCACTAAAAATGAAAAAGACACTACCCGTGCCCGTGCCAATGCCTTACGAGAGGTTTTAACAAACAATGAAGCTATCAACAAGTTTAACTCAGAGGAATTAAAAGAGGTTTTTGATCTCTGCATCAGCTGTAAGGCCTGCGCCAGCGAATGCCCAAGTAATGTTGACATTAGTACTGCGAAAGCAGAATTTTTATATCAGTATAATAAAGCTAATGGAATTTCTTTCTCAAATAAACTATTCGGAAAAAGTACGAAGCTTAACAAAACTGCTTCCAAATTTCCAAAACTTTCCAATTGGGTTTTTAAGAATGGATTCACTTCAAATATCATAAAAAAAGTTGGTCGGGTTCATAAAAGCCGTTCACTGCCCAATATCTCGACTTATAGTTTTAGTAAAACACTTCAAAATAATAAAAATCAATTATTTACAAATATTTATGATGAAGAAAAAACAATTAAAAAAGTATTGCTTTTTGTAGACGAATTCAGTAATTATCTCGATGCTGAAATTGCGATGGATTCCTTTTTACTTTTAAAGGGTTTGGGTTATCAAGTTGAAATCATTGATAGTTTGGAAAGTGGCCGGGCATTGATTTCAAAAGGGTTTTTGGAAGAAGCGAAAAGGGAAACAAATAAAAACATTTCGTTTTTAAAAAATAGAATGTCAAATGGCATACCCTTGATTGGCATTGAACCCTCGGCAATTCTATCGTTTCGTGACGAATACCTTCGTTTCGCAAATGATAAAATTTCCGCAGAAACCATTGCAAAAGATACATTTTTAGTTGAAGAATTTCTTTCAGTCGAAATCCAAAAAGGAAATATTACAGCTGCTCAGTTTACTTCCGATGAAAAACATATTAAGATCCACGCACATTGTCACCAAAAATCACTCAGCAACCAGAAAGTAACTTTTGACATTTTGAACCTTCCCGAAAATTACAAACCAACCATCATTCCATCGGGATGCTGCGGGATGGCGGGCAGTTTTGGATATGAAAAAGAACATTACGAAGTGAGTATGAAAATAGGAGAGTTAAAGCTTTTTCCAGCAATACGAAAATCAACGGATAATACTATTTTTGCTGCTAACGGCACGAGTTGTCGTCATCAAATTTTTGATGGGACAGGCAGAAAAGCATTGCACCCAGTAACGATTTTAAGACAGGCTTTAAAAAACTAAATAGTTGTTTTAAAAGCTTTCATTGCTGCAACCATATTTTCAAAACCTTCCATTTGTTCTTCGAGTAAAACGTCTTCAGGAATAAAGACTTGTTTTGGATTATTATAGGAATATAAAACCCAATTTTCGTTATTATACTCCAAAGCTGTAAGGTTTTCTATCCAATCGCCGCTATTTAAATACTGGCAGCTTCCTTTAGCTGTGACAACTTTTTTAATGCAGGGTTGATGAATGTGGCCACAGATTACATAATCAAAATCATTTTCAATAGCTAAATCGGTCGCGGTTGTTTCAAAATTATCTATAAACTTAACTGCTGATTTTACGCTATTTTTAATTTTTTTTGACAGCGAATATTTTTCGCGGCCTGCTTTTTCTAATAAATAATTTATAAATCTGTTGAAGAGAATCAATAGATCATATCCCCAACCCCCAAGTTTTGCAATCCATTTGGCGTGTTGCACGGAAGCGTCGAACACATCTCCGTGAAAAAACCATGCTTTTTTTCCGTCAAGATTTAGTAAAAGCTTATCCACAATTTGGATATTCCCCATTTTCGTATTACTAAACCGCCGTAGTTTTTCGTCATGATTTCCGGTTATATAATACACTTTTGTACCCTTTGCCGCGAGAGACAATATCTTTTTAATAATCAAAAGGTGTGCTTTGGGAAAATATCTTTTTCGAAATTGCCAGATATCAATTATATCGCCATTCAAAATAATCTTTTTCGGCTTGACGGAATTTAAATAATGTAGAAGTTCTTTAGCGTGGCAGCCGTAGGTCCCTAAATGAACATCAGATATTACAAGAATTTCAACCTTTCTTTTCAATCACACATTTTTACATTACAAATTTCTACAAATCATCGAATTCAAACTTTAAGTGAAGGTTATGGTTTAAATGCGAAAATGTTATGCAATAAGCCGCATGTTTCTTAAAGATTATGAACAAGGTTATTTTCATTATTCGTCCCTATCAATTACATTTGTTGAAAAGCAACCTATGGCAGGCAATTCCTTCGGAACAATTTTTAAACTCACCACTTTTGGAGAGTCGCACGGTCCCGCTATTGGCGGAATTATAGATGGTTGTCCAGCAGGCCTTTCTCTCGATTTTGAAGCAATAAATGCTGAAATGCAGCGCCGCAAACCTGGCCAATCTGCAATTGTAACCCAGCGGAAAGAAGAGGACGAAGTAAAGTTTCTCTCCGGAATATTTGAAGGAAAAACTACGGGAACTCCTATTGGGTTTATTATTGAGAATACCGATCAAAAAAGTAAGGATTACAGCCATATAAAAGATATTTATCGTCCTTCGCACGCAGATTATACCTACGATAAAAAGTACGGAATTCGTGATTATCGTGGTGGCGGACGTTCCTCGGCTCGTGAAACGGCTTGCAGGGTGGTTGCTGGAGCTATTTCAAAACAACTGCTTCAAGGTATAAAAATAACCGCCTATGTTTCTTCAGTAGGCGAAATAGAACTTAAAAAACATTATTCCGAAGTTGATTTTTCGGAAATCGAAAAAAACCCAGTGCGTTGTCCCGATGCCGATATGGCTTCAAAAATGGAAGACTTTATAAAATCTATCCGAAAAGAAGGCGATACCGTTGGCGGAACCATTAGCTGTGTTATTCAAAATGTTCCCCTTGGTTGGGGCGAACCAGTTTTTGATAAATTACACGCTGTATTGGGCAAAGCAATGCTTTCAATAAACGCCGTAAAAGGTTTTGAATATGGAAGTGGGTTTGCGGGAACAAGAATGAAGGGCAGTGAGCACAATGATGCATTTACTAAAGACGGAAGCACAAAAACAAACCACAGTGGCGGAATACAAGGTGGGATAAGCAATGGAGAGGATATTTATTTTAATGTAGCATTTAAACCTGTAGCTACCATCATGCAAAGTCAGCAAACCATAGATAACAAAGGAAATAAAGCAGTGGCTGAAGGAAAGGGACGTCATGACCCTTGCGTTGTTCCGCGAGCAGTGCCTATAGTTGAGGCAATGGCCGCTTTGGTATTGGCAGATTTCTATTTATTGAACAAAATTTCAAAAATTTAAAAGACCTATCATTTTATGAAAAAACTAGCGCTACACTGGAAGATAATCATCGGACTCGTTTTAGGTATCATTTGGGCATTGCTTTCCAGCCAGCTGGGGTGGAGTGAATTTACCATAGATTGGATAGCGCCGTTTGGAAAAATTTTCATCAATCTATTAAAGTTGATTGCCGTACCACTTGTTTTAGTATCCATAATTAGTGGGGTTGCAAATATTGGAGACCCTTCAAGCTTGGGAAGAATGGGAGGGAAGACGCTTTTGGCATATTTAATTACCACGCTTTTTGCTGTAAGTATGGGTCTTTTATTAGTGAACGTAATTCAGCCGGGAAAGCTTATTGATGAGCAAAGCAGAATCGACAATAGAATAAGTTATGAAATTTGGGCCGCTTCCGAAGGTCATGAAATAAAGGATGGCATTAATTATTTGCAGGATCCCGCATTTTTTGAGCGCGCACAGAAAATTACCGATCTCTCTAAAGGTGAGCTTAAAGACGCTTCAGTAACCGAAAAAATGCAGACTGCCGAGAAAACTAAGGAGTCAACACCATTGCAGCCTTTGGTAGATATTGTTCCTGAAAATTTCTTCTTTTCATTGACTGATAATGGATTGATGCTGCAGATTATTTTCTTTGGAATATTTTTCGGGGTCTGCTTATTATTGATTCCAAATGAAAAGTCACAACCCGTTACAGCCTTTATGGACAGCGCCATGGAGGTATTTTTAAAAATGGTTGATTTGGTAATGCAGGCCGCACCTTTCTTTGTTTTTGCACTTTTGGCAGGCGTTGTAAGTAAAATGGCGGGAGATGATATAGGCAAGGTATATGAAATATTTAAAGGCTTAAGTTGGTATTCTCTCACCGTCTTTATCGGACTCATGCTTATGATTTTCCTTATATACCCGTTGTTGGTTAAACTATTTGTGAAGAAAATACCCTATAAAGGCTTTTTTAAAGCAATGGCACCTGCACAGACTTTGGCTTTTTCAACTTCAAGTAGCGCGGCAACCCTGCCAGTTACCATGGAATGTGTAGAGGAAAATTTAGGAGTTGACAAAAAAATAACCAGTTTCGTGTTGCCTATTGGTGCTACTGTGAATATGGACGGAACCTGCCTTTATCAAGCCGTGGCGGTTGTTTTTCTAGCCCAGCTGCATATGATAGATTTAACGCTTGGACAACAGCTTACAATAGTATTAACAGCTACATTAGCATCAATAGGCTCAGCCGCTGTGCCAAGTGCAGGGTTGGTAATGCTTATCATCGTTTTGGAATCTGTGGGATTGAACCCTGCTTGGATTGCAATCATCTTTCCTGTTGATAGAATTTTGGATATGTTCCGTACAGTTGTAAACGTTACAGGAGATGCCACAGTTTGTACCATTATTGCAAAGGGTGAGGATATGTTAGATTATGTTCCGCATGATAATCCTTCGGAAACGTTTGATTTGGATTCGTAACATTTTTTCAATAGTATCATAGGATTAGATTAACCTTCGCTACAAAATGGAAATGTAATTTTACTTTCCCAGGTTTACTATTTAAAAATATTTTGTAGGAAATTAATTTTTTTATTAAATTAGATTTCTCCCCAGAAACATAGACCCAATCTATATTTCTGAACCCTTGCCTTCTTAGCTATGTAAATTACATAGTTATGAAAAAATCACTTTTATTCTTTGTTAGCACAGCTATTGTAACTGTATCTTATTGCCAAGTTGGCATTGGTACCACCACGCCATCACCTGCGTCCATGCTTGAAATAAGTAGCACTTCGGATGGGGGCAGTACCTATAAAGGGTTTATGCCTCCACGTGTTCCCAATGTAGCTTCGCGTGACGCAATTAATGCAGGCTATTCGGATTATGGGCTAACAATTTTTTTATTGGATTACCCTAATAATCAAGGATGTTTACAAACATGGGATGGGGATAGTTGGGAGACAATCCATTGCGTTACTCTTGCCAGCCCAGTGGCCTGGATTAATGAATTTCATTATGATAATACGGGAATTGACACTGGTGAGTTTATTGAAATAGCAGGCCCTGCAGGCTTAGACTTAAGTACTTATTCAATAGAACTTTATAATGGAGCGAATGGACAAGTTTATACTATAACCAACCTTACGGGAATAATTCCAAACCAATCCAATGGGATTGGAACGCTTAGTTTTACATATCCCACAAATGGAATCCAAAATGGAAACCCTGATGGATTTGCTTTAATTGATTCTGGCACAGTTCTTCACTTTTTAAGTTATGGAGGTTCATTTACTGCAAATAATGGCACCGCCGCAGGCATGACTTCTAATGATATAGGTGTGACCGAACCAGGTACAACTCCCGTAGGTCAATCACTTCAACTTACAGGAACTGGAAATCAATATAATGATTTTACTTGGAGCCTCCCTTCGGCTGAGTCACCAGGAAATATAAATTCAGGACAAACAATAAATTAGAAAAGTGCATAGCTTCTACTATGCACTTTTCAACCTATAAATTACAGATANACTTTTTTATATTTTGGATATTTCACGGTATAGGTAAATTCCTTCTTATCTGTAGCATTGGGTGGCAATTGTAGTTTCCATCGCAGTATACCAGTTTTGTCGTTGTATTCTGCAGTACCAGTTGTTATATCTTCCACTTTAATTTCCTTATTTTCTGAAATGGGAATTCGGTCTTCAAGAATGAGATTGATTGGCGTTTTCTTATTGTTTTTCACTTCAATGGTATATCCTTTATCCACAATTCGGGTGCCNCCCAAAAAAGACTTGCTTTTAAAATTTTCCAATTTTTCACGTTTGACGATAATATTCGGGTCCATTCCAAGGGATAGGTTTAAGCTATCTGCGGTTGCTTGTGGATCTATAAAAGATTTTCCGGCGTAGTTTCCTTCAAAATATATATTTGCCTCTCCGGCAAGAAAATCAAACTTTTCCCAGTTTTTAAGAGTAGCAGTGAGAAAAACATTTTCGTTAAGTTCCGGAGCTGCATAATGTTGAAAAAGAGCNGGCAATTCAAATTCATCAACCGCTATTACGGTTATTTCGGCATTGGATTTAATGGTATATTTTTCCCTAATCTCAAAACGTGTGGTGGTAATTCCAACTTCTTTCGTTGAAACAGAGATTTTATCAAGGTTTTTAGTAGTGATTACCACAACTCCATTTGATCCACGAGAACCGTATCTAGCTGTTTCTGCAGTATCTTTTAAAACGGTTATATCAGCAATGGATTCTTCATCTATATACTGTAAATCGCTTTCGGAAACTGGTTGGCCGTCCAAAATAAAAAGTGGGGAAGAACCACCAGCAAGTGAACCCGTTCCTCTTATACGTACAAAACTTCCTTGCCCAGCTTTTCCATTTGCAGAAGTAATCTGAACGCCTGCAGCTTTTCCCGCAAGNGCTNTGTCTATTGAATTGTTTTTTANACCATAAGCTGTAACNACAACTTCTTCTAAAGCTGATCCTGCAATCATTGATACATTCATAGTGCTGGCATAAATAGGCAGCTTTTCAGTTTCAAAACCCACGTAACTGTATGTTAATTCGCGGTAGCCTTGCACGTCTAAGGCATAGTTACCATCAAAATCAGTTTGGGTTCCCTTCGAAGTCCCTGCAATTATTACATTCACTCCAGGCAACGGCAATCCAGTATCGTCATATACAGTTCCGCTAACTTTATGAATGGTTGGATTGTATTTACGAGCTGTATTGCGCACAGGTGTTTTACTGGCATAACTTCTATTATTGAAATTGAGATATTTGGGAAACAGCGTAGGCTTTATATTGTTTGTATTAGGGTCGCCGGTTGATAGTACCAAATTCACATTATCCCAATCCGTACCGCTTTGTTGATAAACGTTGGCTTTATACGAAAACTCGATAGGCGAGGANGTGTTAGTAGCACGAATATCATATAAGGGAAACCAGCCCGCATTTTTAATATTGTATTTTAACTTTAAAACAAGGTTAGCGGGTTTTTGATTATTTAGTTTTAAGGTTATTTCACCACGCTGCTCTTTTTTGGAATCGTCCAGCTTCAAAAGTTCGCTTTGGTAATCGGATATAGATTTACTCAATTCTGACAGGAGCAATTGTTGCTTGAAAATTTCATTCTTTATTTCGGTTACACGGTTTCGATAGTAAACAGACATTTCCTTTATCATTTCCACCGAAAGATTGGTAGCATCACTATTGATTCGNTGATTTTTTTGAAGCAATTGTAATTCTTCATTGTAGCCCGCTATTTCATTTTCTATTTGGTTTTTTTGCTGCTGAAAGGTTTTCAATAGATTTTCTACAGATTGATACTCCTGTGATGTTTCTTTTTTTTCCAAAAAATCTATATTAAAAACTATGGAAAGTATGGAAGCATCGCCCAAACCTGAAACATGAATGCTNTTTTCATCAATGTCGGGAGAAAGATTGTTGAATACAAAAGTATTTTCGCCCGGCAAAAGATTTACGGAAGCGGTACGCTCAATGGAAGCACCTTCTAAATAAACGGTTACTTTTTCAATTTTTGAAGTTGTAGGTTTTTCCGAATTAGCAAATAGGGAAAGGGGCAGTAAGAAATAAAGTAGCAGTAAATTTTTCATGGTGATGGTTTTTATTGGTTATAGAACCAAAACTATCACGGAACAATTTTTTAATATAATATGAATGAGTGCTTGGTTCTTTTGGACAAGGGAAAACCACATCTCAATTATTTTGTGGTTTAAAAGGTAAAAGTTTCCTTATAAAAATTTAGATTTCAACGCTGCAGTTGGAATCATACAGCTTTCCATTTTCCCAAACCATTTATAACGGTTTTTCGCAATATAATCGTACACTGCATTTCTGATGAATTTTGGCACAATCATAAACCCAAAAAGTAGGGGGTAGGCGCCAGAAAAATTTTTGGCGATATGAAGTGCCGCAGAAGATTTTTCGTAATGTTTTTCTCCATCTATAAGAATGATGGAGTCTACTTTTGTAGTATCTATTTTAAATTTAGAAGTAAGTTTCTGTCCAATTTCACTCTGTAAAGCCGCAAATTTGAAAACATTTTTATTATCGCGGTTAATTATATAGGTTACCGCGCCATTGCAAAGATTGCAAACACCGTCAAACAATATTATTTTGTGACTTTTATTCATAAAAAATTCTCAACCACGCTCAAAGAGATAATTCTCAGGTTGAACAGTTAAGACCTAATCAAACCTTTTCCAATTCTTCCAAACTCACATTGGTAGTAAACATTCCGTAATTGACAATGGCTTTGTTTTTCTCAATGGTATCAATCGTGCCGATTGCCCGGCCGTCAATCATGCGTACTCTGTCGCCAATTTTAAGTGTAACTTTCGGTTTTGGCGGAGGTAGCTTTTTAGCCTTCTCCTTTTCCTCTTTTTTTCGTTTGCGGATTACTTCAACCTTTTTTTCAACTTCTTTTATAATTTTTTGCTCCTTCGCTTTTACGGCTTTTTTAGCTTTGGGAGCAAGTTTTTTTCGCTTGCTGTTCTCTATCATAACAAGCTTCATCAACTCATCAATCAATTGCTTTTTTTGCTTGTTGTTAAAATATTTTTCGGAAAGTACATCAACCTTTTTCCCCAAGCTTATAAGCTTTTGATTGGCGTCAAACAGTTCCTGATAGCTTTCCAGCTTTTCCTGAACGCGTGCATTTACTTCTTCCAATTGTTTGCTTTCCAAGCGCGCTTTCTGTTCTTCGGTCTTTAAGGACTCTGAAGTTTTGCGAAGGTTTGATCGCTCTTTTTGAAGATTGGCAATCGTTTTGTCAAAACGCACTTTGCCTCGTTCAATCTTCTTTTTTGCTTTGTTAATCAAACTATACGGAATTCCGTTTTTTTGTGCCACCTCAAAGGTGTAACTGCTTCCAGCTTCACCCAAATGCAGTTGGTACAATGGTTCCAACGATTTACTGTCAAACTGCATATTCGCATTAATTGCGTGCGGAAGTTCGTTTGCCAGCAATTTCAGATTTGTATAATGGGTTGTAATTATTCCAAAAGCTTCCCGTTCATAAAAAACCTCCAAAAACGTTTCGGCCAAAGCCCCTCCGAGTTCGGGGTCGCTTCCCGTTCCAAATTCATCTATCAAAAAAAGCGTTTTGTCATTGCATTTTTTCAAGAATTGGT
>PAZL01000010.1 GCA_002715485.1 Aequorivita sp.
GTAAATTGAAGTGTTTTGCAAAATCATAATCGCGCTGATCGCCGCAGGGAACGCTCATTACAGCGCCTGTTCCGTAACCCGCCAAAACGTAATCCCCAATCCAAATTGGAATCTGTTTTCCGGTGTAGGGATGCTCTGCATACGCGCCCGTGAAGACACCTGTAATGGTTTTAACATCGGCCATGCGCTCGCGCTCACTTCGTTTTGCGGTGGCTTCCACATACTTTTCAACAGCTTCTTTTTGCTCCGCAGTAGTGATTTTTGAAACCAAATCGTGTTCCGGTGCCAAAACCATAAAGCTTACCCCGAAGATGGTATCGGGACGGGTTGTGAAAACAGGGATTTTGAATTCAGAATTCTGAATTTTGAATTCGACAGTGGCCCCTTTGCTTCGTCCAATCCAGTTGGTCTGTGAGTCCTTCAAAGGTTGCGGCCAGTCTATTTTATCAAGTCCGTCCAATAAACGCTGGGCATATGCGGTGATTCGCATACTCCACTGTTTCATTTTTTTTCGAACAACGGGATAGCCGCCGCGTTCAGAAACGCCGTTTACAATTTCGTCATTCGCCAAAACGGTACCGAGTTGCGGGCACCAGTTTACTTCGGTTTCGGCGAGATAAGTCAATCTGTATTTTAAAAGGATTTCCTGTTTTTTGGTTTCCGGAAAATCAAGCCATTCCGAAGCCGTGAAATGTGCAATTCCTTCATCGCAGATTGCATTTATGTGAATATTTCCTTCGGAAGAAAAAATAGCGCGAAGTTCTTCAATGGAACGGGCTTTATCTTGGTCTTTATCGTACCAACTTTCAAAAAGTTGGATGAAAATCCACTGCGTCCATTTATAATATTCCGGGTTTGAAGTACGCACTTCGCGGCTCCAATCGAATGAAAAACCTATTTTATCCAATTGTTCACGGTAACGCGCGATGTTTTCTTCTGTAGTTTTTGCGGGATGTTGCCCCGTTTGGATGGCATATTGTTCCGCCGGAAGTCCGAAAGAATCGTAGCCTTGCGGATGCAACACATTAAACCCTTGATGTCGCTTGTAACGCGCATAAATATCACTGGCTATGTAACCGAGCGGATGCCCTACGTGCAAGCCTGCACCGGACGGATATGGAAACATATCCAAAACGTAATATTTTGGTTTATCGCTATGGTTATCGGCTTTAAAAGTTTGGTTATCGGCCCAATATTTTTGCCACTTATCTTCTATTTTGTTGAAGTGATATTTGCTCATCTTCTTTATTTCTTTTGAAAATTATTTCCAATGGTGGAAAGAGCCGCAAATTTAAGGTTTATTGGAAGAAGTAAAACCCTATATTTTAAAAATTTGGATGTAGCAGATTTCCAGAATACAGCACCCAAATCATGGAAAGAATTGCGGAAATATTAATGGCGATACCGAAGAGTTTCATTTGTTTCAAATTGTAGGGCTTATCTTTAAAAAAGATGAAAATATCCAAGATTAGCCAAAGGGAGAACGCTGCCAAAAAGCCAGATAAAACCCAATCATTAAACCAGAATTTCAGAATATACGCCTCAAACAAAAGCAGAAAAAGCATTAAAAACTTCGCCTTTTTTCTGCCAATTAAAACTGCGGTTGTTTTCTTTCCAGCCAATTTATCAGGTTCAACGTCCATGATTTCGCCAGCAATATGGGCTTGGAATGCAAAAAGTGAAAGATAGAGCAGAGTTTGCCACGGAAGCATTTCCAAATCATTTAAAAGTATGCTGAATAGTGCCGTGAAAACATAACCAATTTGAATTAAAATCTCGAATGGTGGGCGTTCTTTCAAACGAAAAGGTTTATAGTTGTATATAATGTTAATAACAATCATAAACAACAGCAAAATGAAGAGTTCGCCCCCTCCGATGTATGAAAAATATGCCAAAAAAGGAACCATCACGAAACAGATTTGCCATGGTACGTTTTTTAATTCTTCTTTACTCAATTTAGCGCCGAAAAGGTAGTTCCCCTTTCTTGGGTTTAAGGAATCTGCTTTTCCATCGGTAAAGTCATTCAATCCATAAACCAGAAAATTTAAGGGAAAAGTTACAAAGAAGAGTCCAACCCAAAAAAGTGGTTTTTCCCAAAAATTTGAGGCTAGTTGGAACGGGACCAAATAAATCCAAATTGTTGGAAACCAAAGTCCCGGTCGGGAGATTTTCAGAAATTTAAGCAGATTTTGTATGATTGCAACTAAATTTAAGGCACTTCAAATTTAATGGATTTATAACAAAATGGAAACTTTCGGCGTTGTTTAACACAAGATGCAAAATTACTTGTATTTTTACGGCAAAATTCAGCAAACCCTATGAGTTCTTCTTTTGAAAAATATCAAAAACGCAGATTGATTTCTTCCTATTTTTCAGTAGTTATCAGTATTTCGCTGGTGCTTTTTCTATTGGGATTATTAGGCTTGTTGGTTTTGAATTCAAAAAAAGTTGCCGATTATTTTAAGGAGCAGATAGCAATAACCGTCTTTTTGAAAGATACTGCAAAAGAAGTTGAAATAACACAGCTAAAACAAAGTCTGGCATTGGCAGAATATACCAAATCTGCAACTTTCGTTTCAAAAGAAGATGCAGCAAAGGAGCACCAAGAGACATTGGGCGAAAATTTTATAGAATATTTGGGAGATAACCCTTTGCAAAACAGTATTGACGTTTACATTCTCGCAGATTACGTGACGCCACAAAAAATGGAGGAAATAACGAATGAACTGAAAAGCAAAGGTTTCGTGGACGACGTGATTTATGACAAGCCCTTGATTGCACAGCTTACGGAAAATGTAAAGCGTATCAGCTTTTGGGTTTTGGTGGTTAGCGGAATTTTCACATTTATTGCAGTATTACTTATAAACAGCAGTATTCGACTCAGTATTTATGCAAAACGTTTTACGATTAAAACAATGCAAATGGTGGGAGCCACAAAAAAGTTTATCCGTAAGCCTTTCGTTTGGAAAAGCGTTCGCCTTGGAATAGTTGGAGCCGTTGTAGCAATGATTGGGATGGGTATAGTGCTTTATTACCTCAACCAAAGTTTCCCACAATTACAATTATTGAGTGACCCTGTACTTTTGGGCGTACTTTTTATATTCATATTTTTAATGGGTGTTTTAATAACTTGGGTAAGCACATTCATAGCTACGCAGCGCTTCTTAAATTTGCGCACAGACGATTTGTATTATTAATAATTTATGTCAGCAGCCTAAAAACCTGTAACTTTGAATTTGAAACCTTTCGATTATGGGAGAGAAAAAAAGAAAAGAAGATTTTAAACCTGAATTTGTTTTTGAAAAGAAAAACTACAAATTCATGCTTATTGGAGCGGCGTTCATTGCTTTAGGTTTTATATTGATGACTGGCGGCGGAAGCGACGACCCAAACGTTTTCAATCCTGAAATTTACAATTGGAGAAGAATCCGCTTGGCTCCAGCACTGGTGCTTTTAGGCTTTGCAATTGAAGTGTACGCCATATTATTGAAACCAGATAGCAAAGAAGAAAATTAGTGGATTATCTAGACGCCATTATTCTTGGTATTATACAAGGTTTTACCGAGTTTTTACCCGTTTCCTCCAGCGGCCATCTTGAAATCGGAAAAGCAATTTTGGGAGATACCTCCGTGCCTGAGGAAAGTTTGCTTTTTACTGTAATCCTCCACTTTGCAACCGCGCTTAGTACATTGGTAGTTTTCAGAAAAGATATTATTCAAATTTTTGGAGGCATTCTAAAATTTCAATGGAATGAAGAAACACAATTTGCTTTTAAGATTGTTCTATCCATGCTTCCTGCCGTAATAATCGGGTTGCTTTTTGAAGAGGAGTTAGAATCATTTTTTGGCGGAAGCATTGCTTTTGTTGGTGCTATGCTAATAATTACCGCTGTGCTTTTGTGGTTGGCAGATCGTTCCAAAAACACGGGAAAACCAGTAACCATTAAGGATTCCATAATTATTGGAATTGCGCAGGCCGTAGCCATGTTACCTGGAATTTCCAGGAGCGGCGCCACAATTTCAACCTCTGTTCTGTTAGGGAACGATAAAACTAAAGCTGCCCGGTTTTCATTTTTAATGGTTGTTCCATTAATCTTTGGAAAAATAGCAAAAGACCTTTTGAGTGGTGAAATATCTACCCACAATACACATTTGGGCGTTATGGGCATAGGCTTTTTGGCTGCTTTTATCTGCGGACTTATTGCTTGTACTTGGATGATTTCACTCGTTAAAAAAAGTAAGCTCCGCTATTTTTCAATCTATTGTGTGCTCATAGGCCTTATTGCCATTGTCTCAAGTTTTTACGTGTAATGACTGCAGAGGATTACAAAGAAGGGCAAGTAATTTTGATAGACAAACCATTGGAGTGGACGTCCTTCCAAGCGGTTAATAAAGTGCGCTGGTTGATCCGGAAATCCTTTGGAATAAAAAAAATAAAAGTAGGCCATGCGGGAACGCTCGATCCTTTGGCTACGGGGCTTTTAATTATTTGCACCGGAAAATTCACAAAAAAAATAGACACATTTCAAGCGCAGGAAAAGGAATATACGGGTACATTCTCTTTGGGTGCAACTACGCCCAGCTACGATTTGGAAACCGAGATTGACCAAACTTTTGATATTTCAGAAATCACTTCAGAAAAAATAAAGAAAGCCACCCAACAGTTTTTGGGTGAAATACAACAACAACCACCCGTTTTTTCCGCATTAAAAAAGGAGGGAAAACGCTTGTATGAATTTGCTCGAAGTGGCGAAGAAGTGGAAATTCCCTTTAGAACTGTCACTATTTCAGAATTTGAAATAACGAAGGTTGAACTTCCAAATATAGATTTTAGAGTTGTTTGCAGTAAAGGCACTTACATTCGCTCCTTGGCACATGATTTTGGCAAGGCTTTAAACAACGGCGCACACCTTTCCGCTTTGCGGAGAACCAAAATCGGGGAATTTTCTGTTGAAAATGCTGTGGGCATTGAAGCTTTTGAGGCTTCGCTTCCAAGTTAAAATATCTTTAATACCATCTTAATTTTCAGCAGTTTTGTGGAATTTTGCACAAAATTTCGGTACTTGCAATAATGAATTTCAATTATTCATATAGATCATTTCTTATAACTTCACTGCTTACGGGCAGTTTGGTGCTATTTCTATTCAGTGTAAAACTTTCAAAAGAACGGGAAGAAAACACTGAAGAAACCTATGATGTGGTAATGGCGCCTGAAGAATTATTACCCGAAGACCTTGCCATTGCTGAACTCACCCCAGAAAAAGTAAAGATTGAAACCAACCGAGCCTATAACGAAGCCGAAAAATTTATTTCATCTGTAGAAAATGAAGACGAAGAAATAACTGAAACTACCGAAGGTAAGCTTCAAGAAATGAACAATGCAATGGAAAATTCCAAAAGCGATAACGGCGTTGGAACTTCTATTACTCCAAAAACTGAAAAAGAAAAAAAGAAGAAATTCTCAAATAGTGATAGCGGTAAAGATGCCGAGGCAGTTGTTAAAGGAGGTAACCGAAATACAACAATAAGTTACCAATTGGTAAACCGAAAAGATATTGATCTGCCCAATCCCGTTTATACATGTTACGGTTCAGGAAAGGTGGTGATAAATGTTGAAGTGAACAATTTGGGAAAGGTTGTTAAAAATTCTTACAACAAGACGGCTTCTACAACCGCAAATGAATGTTTGATTGATGCTGCGCTGGAATACTCAGAACAGGCACGTTTTACCACAGATGCTTCAAAAGCGAGGCAATTGGGCACGATAACCTTTAACTTTCCGGGCCAACAATAAAAGAAGTGTTCAGTTGGCAGTTGCAGTTAGCAGTAATTATAGTCTTGCATTTTATTCGATAATTAAAAAAAATTAAAAATTATGTCTTCAGAAAAAGTACGCTGTGGCTGGTGCGGAACCGACCCACTATATGTAAAATATCATGACGAAGAATGGGGCGTGCCAGTGAAGGATGATAAAACGATGTTTGAATTTCTTCTTTTGGAAACCTTTCAGGCGGGACTGAGCTGGATTACCATTCTTCGGAAGCGTGAAAATTTCAGAAAAGCCTTTGACGATTTCGACTATAAAAAAATAGCCAAATACGACCAAGCAAAAATTGATTCGCTACTTCAAAATGAAGGGATAATTCGCAATAAATTGAAAGTCAATTCTGCGGTTACAAATGCAAAAGCTTATATGGAAATCCAAAAAGAGTTTGGAAGTTTTACTGAATATATTTGGAGATTTGTAAATCACAAGCCTATTAAAAATTTTTGGGAAACACATAAAGATGCGCCGGCCACAAGCGCCGAAAGTGATGCCTTGAGTAAAGATTTAAAAAAGCGAGGCTTTAAATTTGTGGGCAGCACGGTTGTTTACGCACATATGCAAGCAACGGGAATGGTGAACGACCATATCGAGGATTGCTTCCGCTTTCACGAGGTGTAATTATTTCAGAAAATATCTTTTTTTGAATTTTTTGAATTGGCTGCAGCAACTGCTTTCAATGCCTGATTGTATTGGTGGGCAAGTTCTGGATCTGTATTTTTTTCTTCAGAAAATAATTTTTGAAACCAAGAAACAGCTTTATCGTATTCACTTTTAAAATAGTAGGCGGTTGCCAATTTTTTGTAAATGAAGGGAGTGCCATAGCCTTCTTCCACAACTTGCTCATATACTCGAACCACATCAATGTCTTTATTTACATCTGTTTTGTGTGTTTTTGTTTGTGAGAAAGAAATGGTGCAAATGCTGACAAATAAAAATAAGGCAAGCAAGTTACGCTTTGTAATCATTGGGGATATTGAGTTTAATACAAGCAGGCTATATGGGAATATAACTGCTCGCGAGGTTTGTTATTCAAAAAAACTGAAAAACACTCAATATATTGCCGCGACAGAATAATTTAACAAAATTACCCGTCAACCTTATATAATTTATTAAAAGACTTCTTTTAAATTTTTACGACAGCCTTTGAATTTTCAGAAGATTTTACCGCTTTGAGTGTTTGCTTATAACGCTGTAAAATTTCAGGGTCATTGGTCTTTTCAGCTTCAAAGAGCTTTTCAAACCACAAAAGCGCTTTTTTGTAATCACTTTTGAAATAATAGGCATTAGCCAATTCCTTATAGATAAATGCCGTGCCGTAGCCTTCTGATACTACTTGTTCATATACACGAACTACATCAATATCTTTATTGACGTCGGTTTTTGTGCTAGATTGTGAAAAGGAAACGGATGTGATTCCTGCAAATAGCAGGAACGCAAGTAGGTTAGACTTGAATTTCATTTGGGGCTAGATTTTAGTTACAAACCGCTGTAGTAAAATGTAGGTTTACAGTGGTTTGTGTAGGTTAATGAAGTAAAAAAACAAAAAAATACACAATAAATTGTGGATTTTTTGAAAAATTTTAATTTTTAATTAAATCAGTTACAGCTTAATAACCTTTTTATGGATCTTTCCGAAATCGCCTTCAAAGGTTATTAAAAGCGTTCCTTGCCAGTTTTGATTGAGATCCAAAGTTATCTTTCCGTTGCCGTTTTCAACATTGGCCTCATATAATTTCTGACCCAAAAGATTGTGAATTTTCACAATAACAGGACCTTGAATGGCATTCATATTAAAAGAAACTTTGCCATTTGTTGGGTTTGGATAGGCTGCTGAAATATGGCTTTGAGCCCATTCATCTGCTGATAACGTTTCCACTTGAATAGTCCAATACCCTTCCGGCGCTACAATGGGACGATTTAATTCCTTTCCGGAAATAGCCTTCGCCCAAATATAATATTCAATATTTACCGGAGAATTTGGAATTGTAAAATCTACTGCCCAATTATCACCGTTTGATGGAGCCATTTCAATTTCGTTATAAGTAGTTGCCCCCTCCTCACGCCAAAAAACCTTTGCCTGCGCTACGCCAGAATTATGTTTAATCATGGCTTCAATAGTAACTGTACTTCCGGCGTTGGCCTCATCAATTGGTTGGTGAACTATCCAAAGTGGATCTGCAACTCCAATAGTATGTGTAATGCAATGGATTGCTCCTAATGAATTTATCAAATTTTCACCTGGATTATCTACGTCAATTCCCACCACATTATAGCCCGGCAACATTTCCTGATATTGTGCTAATGCAGGGGCGTCAACCTCTGGACGGTAGGTGGGCACCATAATAGTTTTATTGACAAAAACGGCGTTGCTATAGGTGTTGTATGGCCCTCCAGTATTTGGATAATTTCCGTTTGTACTAGGTGGGGCGTCAATCCATTCAATTTCATAGGGAGTACCAAAAGGTGATTGAAAATTATCCAAAACATACTGGATATTCGCCTCAATCTGTGGACCATCGGCAACTCCGGGGGGGTATTTACTCACCAGAATGGTTTCTTCATCCAACAATTTCATATGCATATCAATATGATGAATTTGATCGTACGGAAGGGTATTCATTTTCACAAAACGGTTGATACCCATATACTCCTGCATAATACCATCTATTTGAGCTTCGGTTTTCACGCTTACTCCGTAAGGATTTCCAGCAGCATTTTCGTCCAAAATAAGTTTGGAGGCAAAGGCATTACCCAAGCCATCACTCATATAATTTCCACCCGTGTTTACCAAATCATTTGTTCCAGAATTGGTTGTGTAAAGTGGAATTCCCACTTGTGCGGCGTGTGCCGCTGGCATCACGTCATCGCTTGGGCGCGGACGGTTATAGATCCAATCGGTCAGGGCAAGTTCGCCTACATCATCTGAATAAATTGTGTTTCCGGCATAATCGCGAATCCAGATACTGTTCCACGGCACGTTTAAAAAAGTCACATTCGTGATATCAACACCGTTGGTAGTAAGATAATTGGATACTGAAGCTTGATTTTGGGTTGTAATAATAACTTTACACTCCTGCACACCAGCTTGTACTATTTGCCGAAGAATATTGGGGTAAGAAGGATTCCAAGTAACTAAAAGATACTCCACCTCTTCCCATTCTGCTGCTGCTCGCACAGGGCCCGAAGGTGGCGGTGAAAATCTTGGACTTGTAAATTGAAAATCGGAAACAAGACCTTTCTCCGTTTCGGTGAGATTGTGCGGAAGGTTTGGTTTTTCCTGCGAAATGGCCAAAGCAGTTTGTAGTGCCATCAACAATACCAAAAGGTATTTTGTGTATTTATGTTTCATTTGAAAAGTGAATTGTGGATTACGAAGGTATAATTTTAAATTGTTTTTTGAAGGATTAAATATTCGTAAAGAAAACACAAACAACAAACAATTGAATAATTTTCTCAAGTGTCTTTCAATTGTGTACGAAGAACCATTTCTTGTTCTGTTTTAAAAAATTTATAGCTTTTATGCTCATCATCTATGTTAAATTCAATTCTTCCAGTAGCTCTATACCACTTTATATAATAAATCTTTACGTTAGAAATTTTTTTTATTTCAAATTGACCACTATTTTTTTGCAAAAACCTGTTTATAGATACAATATGAAGAATATCATTTTCAATACAGATTTTATCTATATACGAAAATCTGTAATTAAAAAACCCATAAATGTATCCAAGATTTATTCCAAGCAAAGCTCCAATATTTATTGGCATATCGAATAATAGCCAAACTATTCCCAAACATATTGGAAATCCAATAAATGGGAAGTAATTATCGTAGAGTATTTTAAAAGTTTTGCTCACTTTATATTTACCAATATTGTTTTAAAAATAATAATTAGATTTTTACATATTTTAACATTGTTAAAAACTCATCTCTCCCGATCTCCTCCGCTCCAAGACTTTCTAAATGTTCATTATAAATTTGGCAATCAATAAACTTGTAATCCTTGCTTTTTACGTATTCCGCAAGATAGTAGAAAGCCACTTTTGAAGCATCGCTCACCAAACTGAACATGCTTTCGCCACAAAATACTTTTTTCTGCGGAAGATCAATTCCGTACAATCCGCCGACTAGTTTCTCATTTTCCCAAACCTCAACAGAAATAGCATGTCTCGCTTTATGTAAGGCAGCATACGCTTCCTGCATTTCTGGTGTAATCCACGTTCCCGCTTGTCCTTTTCGAGGAACTGTGGCGCAGCTTTTTATTACCTCTTCAAAATTTTGATTAAAAGTAATTTCAAATTTACCGCTACTTAAAGTCTTCCGAAGGCTCTTGGAAACCTTAAATTTTTCTGGAAACAAAACCATCCGCGGGTCTGGGCTCCACCACAAAAAAGGCTGATCATCTTCAAACCATGGGAAAATTCCAGAATTATAGGCCAAAAGCAAACGTTCTACCGAAAGATCGCCGCCAATAGCAAGCAAACCATCTTCAGTTGCATTTTTAGGATTTGGAAACCAAAGCTTATCAGTTAAATATTGCATTATTCAAATTTGCTGAAAATTTCAGCATAAAAAAACCCCGAAAAAAATTTAATTTCTTCGAGGCCAATTTTAATTAAGGGTAAAATTCCTGTCTTTCTTTAAAAGGGAAGATCGTCGTGTTCTTCTTCGTTAAAATCATTTGCAGGCTCAAAGGCTTCTGCGGGTGGCATTGGGGGCATATCGCCACTCGATGGTACTTGCGAAAGGTTTTCAATACGCCACCCTTGAATACTGTTGAAATATTTGGTTTCTCCCTGTGGGTTTACCCATTCGCGACCACGCACGTTGATGCTCACTTTTACATCTTGGCCTACATTATAATTGTTCAGTAAATCTGTTTTGTCCTGCACAAATTCAATCATTATATGCTGCGGATATTGCTCTTCGGTAGTAATTACCATCTCACGTTTCCGAAACCCATTATTGCCATAGGTTTTGGTTTCATCTATCATTTTAATTTTTCCTTGTAGTTCCATTTTATTACTTAAATATTTATTGTTCTTCTTCTATTTTCTGCTTAAAAGCACTTTCCAGGCTTCTTCAATTTTACCTTCGCAAAGAAAGTCTTGGGCTTTTTTGTGTATTTCTAAAACATTACCCTCATCCCGCAGCCATTTCAATTCTTCGGAAGCATTTATAAAGGTATTAATTTCTTCTGGATTTGGGAAATTTTCTACGTTGCCCAGCATCCCCAAATCGTTCCCCGTCAAAACTTTACTATGCCTTATTTCTTCGGGAAGCATATCTACACCTATTCCCAAGGTTGTCAAAGGTTTTGGTACTTCAAAAAGACCTACCTTGGCACGGCTGTACCAATTGCCGCCAAGCCTTGAAACTGTATCAATCTTAAAAGGATCGATATTGCCATCTTCGCCTAAAATTTCTTCTTTTATGTGAAGTTTTACCACTTCACAAATTACCAAATTCCCTGCACCGCCTTCAGTCCCGAGTTTAATTACATCATTTACTTTACATTCCAATTGAACAGGAGCTTCGGCAACGCGCGGCGGTTTTACAATTTCGGAAGCTTGCTCGGTAAAGCCTGCTTTCTTGAATTCGTTAACCCCTTTAGCATATTCCGTAGAGGAAAGCGACATTTGCTGTACCATATCAAAACTTACAATGTTGATAACTACTTCGGGCACTTTCAAAACATTTTCATAGGTATGCTTTGTAGTATTATCGCGCCCGCGCCGTGCTGGAGAAAAAACTAAAATAGGCGGTTTTGCACTAAAAACATTAAAAAAACTAAAAGGGGAAAGGTTTACATTTCCTTCCTTGTCGATAGTACTGGCAAAACATATGGGCCGCGGCGACACCGCGCCTAAAAGATAGCCGTGCAACTTTCCTGTGGATAATTCTTTTGGTTCAATAGAGATCATTGCTTGCAAATGTACCCAAAGATTATAGCTTGTAAAAACTTGATTGTACAATAATATCAACATATTTGCTTTATATTTAAACCTGCTTTTGGAAAGCATCTCTGCAATTAATATTTTTATATGTTTCGCAATAAATCACTCTCCCGCTGGGGTTTTATTTTAGCTTCGCTTATCGTTATCAGTCTTATTTTGTGGAATACGTATGTGTTTTTCACCCAGTTAAAAGCCAATGAACGTGCTAAAATGGAGATATGGGCGGCTGCCTATCAAGAGCTACAACAAAAAAGCACCGCTGATGACCCTACGGTGGGCGAATTGGTTCTCTCAGTAATCCAGAGCAATACTTCCACCCCTATGATCCTTTATACCCTAAAGGAAAAAACGTATACAGAACGCAATATTGATTCTGTAGAAGTTAATACACTGGAGAAGAAACAGGAATTAATAAAGCAATATTCTTCAGAGTATACGCCAATTGAAATACGGAATGATGACGAGATATTGTCCACAATTTACTACGGAAACTCGCCAATTATAAACAAACTGAAATACTATCCCGCATTTTTAATTTTGATAATTTTTCTTTTCATTTTGGCGATTTATCTATTTTACAAAACTTCCAAATCTGCAGAGCAGAACAGGCTATGGGCAGGAATGGCAAAGGAAACGGCGCACCAAATAGGCACTCCGCTTTCATCTTTAGTTGGCTGGACCGAAATTTTAAAAAGTGAAAATGTAAATCCGGAATATGTTGCCGAAATGGAAAAAGACATTTCGCGCTTGGAAACAATTACGGACCGTTTTTCAAAAATAGGCTCTGTGCCAAAATTAGAAAGCTGCGATTTGGTTGAAGAAACAAAAGCCACTTTTTATTATTTGCAAAAGCGAAGCTCAAAACTCATCGACTTTCAACTCAACATTCCCGAAGAGCCTATTTATATTGAAATGAACCCGCAGCTTTTCAGTTGGACGATAGAAAATTTGGTGAAGAATGGCATAGATGCGATGAAAGGAAAGGGAAAGATTACCATTTCCATAGAAAAAAATTCAAAATCTGCTTTTATACGAATAAGCGATACCGGCAAAGGACTTACCAAAAGTGAGTTCAGAAGAATTTTTACACCGGGTTACACTACCAAAAAACGTGGATGGGGACTGGGGCTTTCACTTGCAAAACGTATTATTGAAGAATATCACAATGGAAAAATACGCGTTTCCAAAAGCATACCGAACCAAGGAACCACTATGGAAATAGCCTTAAAGACTACTGATTAAAAATGAGTTCTAAAATTAATACACTACATACTGCTCGCCTTAAAAACAATTGTCCAACCTGCTTTGGAACTGACGGGTTGGAATTTACATTTACACAAGCAGAAAAGGAAAGTCCCTTATATAAAAAACCAACTGCTGAAATAGAAAGCAAGCTTTACTGCCATACTTGCAAAAATGATATTTACCCCGTAAACTGGACTGAGGATATTGAGCGTGTTTTTGATTACAACAAAAAAATAGCGGAAACCAATAAACAATATTTAAAGGTGAAACCGCTATTTTATGTTTTGGTAATTGTGGCAATTGTTTTGGTTGCCGCAATAGTTTATTTATTAATTCCTACGATTTAAGTTTTTCAGAAATTGCCTCTGCTAACATTTCAAACTCTTCCGAAGTCATTTTAACCTTTTTGGTGAATCGCATATCATCCATCCCGTTCAATGGAATAAGATGAACGTGCACGTGGGGCACTTCCAAACCTACAACAGCCATTCCCACACGTTTGCAGGGAACGGTTTTTTCCAAAGCACGTGCTACTTTCCTGGAAAATTGCATTAACTGTAAGTACATATGCTCTCCCATATCAAAAATTTTATCGATTTCTTCCTTTGGCACGCAGAGGGTATGACCTTTAGCATTTGGATTTATATCCAAAAAAGCAATAAAATTGTCATCTTCAGCAACTTTGTAACAAGGAATTTCACCTTCAATTATTTGTGTAAATATTGACGCCATACTAATCCCTTGAAATTTCCAATATCTCGAATTTAAGCACGCCATTGGGCACTTGTATTTCGGCTACCTCACCTTTTTGTTTCCCAAGCAATCCTTTTCCTATAGGGGAATCTACAGAAATTTTTCCTGCTTTAAGGTCAGCTTCACTTTGTGCCACTAGCTTATAGCTCATTTCCATTCCATTGTTTTGATTTTTAATCTTTACTTTGGAATGTACCAAAACCTTGCTCAAATCCAATTGTGATTCATCTATCAAACGTGCATTGGCAAGCACTTCTTCTAGTTTTGCAATACGCATTTCGAGCATTCCTTGTGCTTCTTTTGCGGCGTCATATTCGGCATTTTCGCTCAAGTCGCCTTTATCGCGGGCCTCGGCAATGGCATTGGACGCTTTAGGGCGCTCCACATCACGCAGATAATCTACTTCATCCCTCAATTTTTTTAATCCTTCAGCAGTGTAATAAGATACTTTACTCATAACTTCATCGTTTGTGTATTACAAACCCTTTTTAAATTCTTAAAATTCTATATAATAAGATTCCCGCCAGCGCGGGAATAGAAAAATCCCATACGATGACGGGATTGTGTTTAACAAATATACTAAAAATTTAGTTGTTGTGTAATTTGTTGTAATTTCGGCCTTAAAATTTATCTATTTTCATGAAAAATATAATATTTCTTCTTTTATTAGTTTTCACAATCGTTTCTTGTTCAAAAAATGACGATCAGAAAGAGCGCAATCCTTATCTTACCGATCCGGTTGTAAGCTTGAACCTGAATCTGAACCTTCCCGAATACAACGGCCTAAAATTTCCGGGCAATTACGTTATAACTTCCCAAGGCATAAAAGGTATTGTAGTTTATTGTGTAAGCGACACACAATATTTTGCATATGACCTTACAGACCCAAACCATGTGCCCAGCAGCTGTTCAAGAATGGAGGTTGATGGCACAATAGCGACCTGTCCTTGTTCCACTGATGAAAACGAATATAATATCGTAAATTTTGGAAGGCACACCACAGAGCCCGATACCAAATACCCTATGCAATCCTATAATGCCGTACGAAATGGCAATACTATTAACATTAGCAATTAATTTAATAGTTATCTTTTAAAATTTTACAGTAGCCCCTACCAAAAAGTTAATTGTTGCCTGAGGATAATAGCCCGCACCTTCAATTGTTGTAATTGTTCCCGGATTGCTGAAATCGTCATCATAAGTATAAAAATAGCCGTTGGAAATATATTTTACATTAAATATATTGTTCACCAAGGCCGAAAAAACAACTTCTTTTACCCACGGAAGTGTGTCCAAGGTGTAAACGATATTTAGATCATTGATGAAATAGCTATCCAATTTTGAAACCTCGCTGTCAATGTTACCCATATATTGCTCGCCCACAAACTTTGAAAGAAAGCCCAATTGCAATTTCTTAATGGGTGAATATTCCAGCATATTTCCTGCAACTACAGCAGGCGAAAACGAAATATTGGTGTTGCCTAAATTCACTAATTCGCCATCGCGAGAGGTTACAAAATCTATATTTTTATTTGTGCTCAAAGCTAAGTTTGGGAGGGTTCTCAAATTCTTCATAAGTTGTATTTCTGCATCTACCTCTAGCCCTAATCGGTAACTTTTTCCGCTATTTGTGCGTAGTGGCGCACCGACATCATTCAGCTCGCCGGAAAGCACCAATTGGTCTTTATAGTTCATATAGTAAAGATTGGTGTTAACCTTTGTTTTTTCCGTAGCAAAACGCCATCCTAATTCAAAATCGTCTAGTTTTTCTGGAGTGATAATTCCCTGTTCATAATCGTTTCGGGAAGGTTCGCGGTGCGCTTTTCCGTAAGAGAAATAGAGCTGGTTCGAAGGATTCAATTTATACGTCAATCCCGCTTTGGGGTTGAAAAATGAATAGTTTTCATTAACGTTCAAAGCCACCAAATCTGATGTAAGCCCTGAGGTTTTATAATTCAAAAACCTCCCCTGCAAATCACCGAAAACACTCCATTTTTTATTGATTCTATAAGTTGCTTTGGAAAAAATGGTAAATTCACTTTTCTCGCCATTTCCTTCATAATAGCGATCACGAATTTCAGAATTACTAGCGTAGCGCGCCCAGATTACTTCCCCGTAATGGTCCCCAGTATAGAAACTGTAGAATGCGCCGGCCGTAAAATCTATTGTATTGTTTTTATAATTTACGTTTGCATTTGCCGCATAAAAATCATTATCGAGCCAACGACGACGGATTAAATCTGTAGTGTTGATTGTATCTCCGCCAATTTCAATCGGTTCAAACCCATAGGTTTCAAAGCCTTCATCTTCTTTATATTGCTCAAAGTAACCCTTCCCTTTTGTATTATTTAAGGAAACATTGATGCTCCAATTATTGTTGAAACGCTGGTTCCAAAGCAGTTGATAATGATCCTGTGCATAATTATCTACTTCGTTATCATAAAACTGAATATTACCATCTTCATCAGTATACATTCCTACAGTATTGTAAGTTCTATCATTTTCAAGTTTTTCTGGATCTTCCAAACCGTTCCAGGATTGGTAGGTTTCTTCCCTTCCGCCAAAAACCAAAGCTTTAATTAAGGTATTTCTATTTACAAAAGCCCCCTGTAGAAAATACGATTTCAAGTCGGAACTGGCTCGGTCAATATAACCATCCGATTGAATGGTTGACAACCTTCCCGCTACTTCAAAATGCTCGGAAAGCAAGCCAGTGCTGAACTTGATATTATGTTTATGTGTGTTATAACTGCCAAAGGAATTTGCAATTTCGCCATAGGCTTCGTTTGAAACGGCATCGCTCAATAGATTTAAACTCGCGCCAAAAGCACCCGAACCGTTGGTTGAAGTCCCCACGCCCCGCTGCAATTGCAGACTTTGCACAGAAGAAGTAAAATCGGGCAAATTCACCCAAAACGTGCCTTGACTTTCAGAATCGTTATACGGAATTCCATTCAAGGTAACATTTACGCGTGAAGCATCGCTTCCACGAACCCGAATGTAGGTATAGCCCACACCCGCTCCCGCATCGCTGGTGGTAACAACCGACGGAAGATAATTGAGCATATATGGAATATCCTGACCAAGATTTCTTTTTTCAAGCTCTTCTTTATCAAGGTTTGAATGGGTAATTGGCGAATCGGCTTCCACACGGACCGCTTGCACTAAAACTTCGTCCAGAGCTTCAATCTTTGTGGAATCTTGTAGTTTTTTCTGTTCTGTTTCCTGTGCAGAAACAGTAAAAAACAAGGAAGTAAATAGTGCGGTAATCAATAACTTTTTCATCTGTCGGTTTTATTTTTAGGTTAAGGTCAGATGGAATTCGCCATTAATTTTTTGAGGTAAATCAAAATATGGAAATGGCTCATTTCATTCGTAATAATTTTAAATTTTACGAATAAAAGGGGCGTTATTCTTTGTTAATTAATGGTTTGCATAAAAAAACCCTGAAAACAATGCGTCGTGCATTATTACAGGGGGTTCCTATTTTTATCCCTTGGCGGCATTACCCGCCCAGGTTCTTTGGGTATAATCTCAGCCTTTTGAAGTTGGAATTTTGAGCGACGAGCGACGAAATAGTTTCGTAACTCGTATCTCCAATTTCGTACTTTTAAAAGCACCCCTTTGAGATGTTCGACAAAAGTACATTTCTTTTTTCAATATCTCCCACTACTTCCGGATCGATTTCGTTTTCAAATTTATCATATCCTTAATACTTACCCGTTTCATTACTCTTTACATTTGAGCGATGGCCACTTCAAAAAATAAATTCACTTTTAAAATCATTCTCAGCTATCTGGTTTTGGGAACATTAGCTGTGCTTGTGGGAGTGTTTTTGTATTCAGAGTTTAAAAACTATACTGCTGAAACTACTGAAAATACAGGCGAAAAGAAATTCATTGAAACCGGAACACTCATCAATCTGGTTTATGAAACTGACGGGTTTTCAAGGCTTGCACTTTTAACTGAAAGCGATGACGATTTTGAAAAATATATGTCTAAAACCGATTCTCTTTTCAAAAAAATTGAAGAGATAAAATCACTTACGACTAATGATTTTCAAGTAAAGCAATTGGATAGTGTAAAATCCCTGCTCGCAGAAAAAAACAGAAATATTGAGCAGCTCCGTATTTTACGATTAACAAACAAAAAAGACACTTCGCTGGACGATATTATGCGCGAAGTGCGTAAACTAGAAGCTTCTGTTGGCCTGAACTCAGTAGAGTCATTAATCAGAAATCCCTCGAAATTAAACTCACGAGAACGCAGAATATGGCAAAACTATGCCGATTACCTCAACAGTGACGCCACGCGCGATACTTCTACCGTAAAATCGAAAACAGTAGATTCTATGCTGGTTGCAGCGCGGTATATAGTTGCCGAGGCGAAAAAGGAAAATTCGAGAATTCGAGAATCTTTGACGCAAAAGGAGAACGAGTTGATCCGTAACGACCTCAACATTTCCGAACGTTTGCGCGAAATAATTGCCAGTTTTGACCGTGAAATTGCAAAAAACAATAACCTAGAAAAGCAACAGCGTTCCGAATCTATGGAGAGAACCAAACAGATTTTGAAATTTGCAGGAATTTTGGGCGGCGTAGTGATTTTACTTTTTTCCTATTTTATTCTTTCAGATTTTTTTAGGGCAGAACGTTTTAAAAAGAATTTGGAGGAATCCAAAAATTATGCAGAATCATTGCTAAAAAGCCGCGAGCAGCTCATTTCCACAGTAAGCCACGATCTAAAAACTCCTTTGAACACAATCAGCGGTTATTCTGAATTATTTGAAAATTCAAACCTTTCGGAAAAGCAGAAATACTATTTGGGGCAAATCACTTCAAGCTCACATTTTATTTCACATTTGGTAGATGATTTACTAGACTTCTCCAAACTGGAAGCAGGAAAATTGCCTATTGAAAGCGTTCCATTTTCTTTGGAAAATATCATCGTTGAGGCTGGAAATGCTGTGAAACAACAATTTCCGCAAAAAGCTGTTGGTTTAAAGCTTTCCATTTCAGAGAAAATAAAAAGTAAAATTTTTGAGAGTGACCCGTTACGGATTCGTCAGATTGTGAATAATCTCGTGGGCAATGCCTTTAAGTTTACTGAAAAGGGAAGGGTTGAAATTAAGGTTGAGAAAATTCAGGAAGTTGGTAAAATTTCAACGGTTCAAATTTCAGTAATAGATACGGGGATTGGAATTTCCAAAGAAAAACAGCAACTTATTTTCAATGAATTCACACAGGCCGAAACTGAGATTGCACACAAATTTGGCGGTAGCGGTTTGGGGCTCGCCATTTCAAAAAAACTTACCGAACTTTTAGGAGGAAACCTAAAAGTGGAAAGTGTGTTGGGTAAAGGAAGTTCTTTTATACTTATACTCCCGCTGAAAAATTCAGAACGGATTTTGACCAAAACTATTCCAAAAAACACAATTTCTTTTAAAGGATTGAACGCAGTAATTATTGATGATGATGACGCTATGCGCTCGCTTTTACAGGAAATTTTTGAGCAGATGGATATTGCTTCGGAAGCATTCAACAGTTTTGAAAATTTTCACACTAATTTCAATTTTGACTTTGTTTTAACCGACATTCAAATGCCAGAAACGGATGGTTTTTCTGTTTTGGTAAAATTAAAAAATGGCGAAATAAATTCTTATAAAAACCAGCCAGTTATTGCAATGACAGGAAGTAGGGAGCACAACCGTGATTTTTACCTTAATAAAGGGTTTTCTGAAATGCTTCCAAAACCTTTTTCAAAACAGGAACTGGTTACGGCTTTGGAACATATTTTTCCATATAGAAATAATTTTTCGAAAGAAAATATTGCAGATGAAATTTTTCACCAAGATGCCAAAGACACTGGAAAATTCGATCTTTCGCTTTTAAAATCTTTTCTAAATACGCCCGAAGCTTTGGAAGAGGTGCTTGAGGTTTTTAATTCACAAACCGAGAAGGACTTGCAGCAAATAAGTATTTCAATTATTGAAAATGATACAAAAACAATTTCTGAAATTGCCCACAGAATGCTCACGATGTTCCGCCAGTTAAAAGCAAAAGAAGTAACCCCTATTCTAGAAAAAATGGAGGATTATAATACCAAAAGGATTGAAGCTGTGGAAATGAAAATAGAATTTGAAAAGCTTGAACTGAACATTCGAGATTTGCAAAAAGCGCTTAAAAACAGGTAGTTTTAAAGCTCAATTTGATAATGTTCCAACTTGTTATAAAGTGTTTTTCGGGTAATGTTTAAAAGTTTGGCCGCTTTAGTTTTGTTGTAATCGGCTTCTTTTAAGGCGTTTAAAATTAGCTGCTTTTCATTACTTTCTTTTGAAAAATCAACTGTTTCCTTTTTGGGTTTTTCAGAAAATAAAACTTCGCGCGGAATAACATCCAAAGGAACCAAGTTTGAGTTTGTCAATAATACAGAACGTTTGATTACATTTTTCAGTTCACGCAAGTTGCCAGGCCAAGCGTAATTTTTAAATGCCTCCTCCACTTCTTTTGAAAGCCCAATCACTTCCTTTCCCAAAGCATTATTTGCTTCATTTAAAAAATACTCGATAAAAAGAAAGAGGTCTTCCTTTCGTTCGTGAAGGGATGGAATATGTATTGAAAATTCATTCAATCGATGGTACAAATCTTCCCGAAACTTTCCTTCGGAAACTGCTTTCAGTAAATCCTCGTTGGTTGCCGAAAGTATGCGGACATCTACATTAATCTCTGTATTACTGCCAACAGGTTTTATGCGTCGCTCCTGCAAAGCACGTAGCAATTGGATTTGGTTTTCGTAGGAAAGATTTCCAACTTCATCCAAAAATAAAGTACCACCGTCTGCCGCTTCAAAGTGGCCTTTTTTGTCATTTACAGCGCCTGTAAAGCTTCCTTTTACGTGTCCAAAAAATTCACTGGCAGCAATCTCTTTCGGAATTGCGCCGCAATCAACAGCTATAAAATTTTTATCTTTTCGGTTGCTATAATTGTGGATTGCCTTTGCCGCAACTTCCTTCCCGGTTCCACTTTCACCTTGAATAAGCACGCACATATCCGTCGGACCGACGAGCTTTAAATATTCGTTGAATTTTTTTGAGGATTCGCTGATTCCACTAACGAAATTGGGCTTTTCAGAATACGTTTTTAGTGATTCTTTTAGTTTTCCTTCGGTAGCGGTTGAGACTGAATTTTCTGAAGAAATAACATCGGAAGGCTCTTTGTTTTTAAAGTCATCTTCAATAATCATCAACAATTCCTCGGGACGGAATGGTTTCGAAATATAATCCAAAGCACCTTTTTTTATGGCCTTTACCGCAGTATCAACCTCAGCATAGCCCGTCATTAAAATTACTTTGGTATTTGGCGAATTTTTTTGGGAAAATTCAAGCAAATCCAAACCGGAATCGTCGGGAAGTTTTAAATCTGTAATCAACAAATCGAACTTGCTTTCACTAATTCTTTTTCGAGCATTTTCCCCAGTTAAGGAAATTGTTACTTCAAATCCATTTCGCTCCAAAAGAGAAGTGAGCATTTTTCCAAAAGCCACATCGTCTTCAACTATATGTATTTGCTGCGCCATTACGTTTTCTGAGAACGTAAAAATAGTGAGTATATGGCTGGGCAAACTTTAAATTTATCATAAAAAAAGGCGCCCATTTTATGGACGCCTTTCCCAGAAGTATTGAATCTAAAAATACCTGCAGCTTACTGCTTCTTCATATCGTTTTTAATCCACTCGCCTTTTGCGTTAGCATAAACCGTTGCTTTTTTTGCATCGGCAGTGGCAAGTTCGATTTTATAATCTCCCTGTGCATTCACATAAGCTTTAGAAATAGTGGCACCGCTAAAATCCTTAGCTACGGCATCTTGAACGGTTTTGGGTACTTCAGAAGCTTTTACTTCTTTATAATCTTGAGCAACATCAGTAGCTGCAATTTCAGCTTCCGCAACATCAGTTGCAACGGCAGCATCAGCATCTTGTGCAGCTTCTATTCTGCTTTCTACTTGTGCTTCAACAGCAGTTTGTTTTTGCTCGTTCATGGCAGTTGGTTCTTTATCTTGTGCGGTTGCTGCGGTTAAACCTCCTAATACGATTGCTGTACTTAAAATTAACTTTTTCATTGTTTGTGTTTTTAAAAATTATTTATTCGTTTCTAAGTTTGTTTGTTGTCTTGTATATAGAAAAAGTAGTGCCATAGAAAAAAGGGCAATGAAAAATTCATCAAATCACTGAAAAACAGTTATTTAAAATATTTTGGATTGTATTAAATTTACTGAAAAGCGTGTAAAGGAAAGAACAGTTGTATAAAAATTACACGATTTTTGTGTAAACACTAGTCAATTTTTGGCGGTTTACGGTTGGATTTTTTTAAAGCGTTCTCCTTTTTGGACTTCAAACGTCTTTCAATAGCGCCTTTGGAAGGCTTTGTTTTTTTACGTGGTTTTGCAACTTTAAGGTTGTGCTGAAGCAAATCCACAAGTCTTTCAATTACAATACCCTTGTTGCGATGCTGGCTTCTGGTCTCACCACATTGCAACATAATAATTCCTTCGGAAGAAATTTTAGAGGAAAGTTTATTGCGAAGTCGTTCCTTTTCAGTTTCCGAAAGCGCTTCCGAAATTTCCAAATTAAAGGACACTTCAACCTTGGAAGCTGTTTTGTTCACGTGCTGTCCGCCCGGCCCGCTGCTACGGATGGCCTTAAAGGAAAGTTCAGAAATTAATTTCTCCGTGTTCATTGCAATTGGTGTACTGGGTTTAAAAGATCATTTACCGTTTTTACTGGATTAAAGGTAATGAGCGGTACTTCCACAAAAATTGTGTTCCATTTTGCCATCGCGCCATTCCAAAGGCCGGGAAGTTCCAATGCCTTAATTGGTTTTCCGTGATAGGATTTATTCGAAATAAAGCCGGCATCAGGATCTGAGAATTGCAAAAGATCATACTTTTCACCTTTATAATTGCGCACCCCGCAAACCAAATCTACAGGATTGAAATGGGTGGCCTTGTCAACCAGTTCTTTTTGTTTCGGATTATTTGTATCAATCTGGCTCATTTCCACAATTTGATAGGAAAGGTTTCCGTTTTTGTCTTTTATAAGAAAAGGTCCACCGCCCGGAGCACCTGTATTTTCAACCACACCGCAAATGCGGATTGGCCGTTCCAGAATTTTTAAAATTTCTTCTTTATTTATAGAGGTATCTTTTATTAAAAGTTGTTCGGCGATAAATGTAGCGGCTTCCATTAAAATTTCTTGTGAAACATTTATTGAATGAAGTTTTTCCACGAAACCGAAGATTTTCTTTTGAAGCGAAAGCAATTTACCGGCAAGTACTTTTTTCTGAAAGGCGATTTTTTCGGCATAATTCTGTGAAACAACATTGTCGATATTTTTGATGAACACAATATCTGCATCAACATCATTCAAATTTTCCAACAAAGCGCCATGACCCGACGGCCGGAAAACCAAGTTACCGTTTTCATCCAAAAAGGCTTTATTTTCAAGCGTTGCCGCAACGGTGTCTGTTTCTTTTTTCTGAAATGAATACGAAATTTTAAATTTTACACCCGTTTTCTTTTCTACAATCTCTTGAATTTCTTCGTATCTTTTTTTGAACTTTTCCTCGTGCTCCGCGGAAACCGTAAAATGTAAATTGGCAATGCCGTTCGAGCTTGCATAAAAAGCTGCTTCGTACAATTGCTCACCAAAGGCAGTAACGTAATTTTCGCTGTATTTGTGAAATGGCACAAGTCCTTTTGGCGTATTGCTGAAATTAAGGCCTGTTTCTTCCAGCATTTCCTTTACAAAGAAGTAGTATCGTTTTCCTTTTTCTAGATTTTCAAAATTAGAGTATTTCGCTTCTAACTTTTCTTTCACTAAATAAGAAAATGCAAAATTGTCGATTGAATCAAAAAAGATTTTCAAGTTTCTGTTTTCTTCCTGTTGAAGAAACACATCGATGTCTACGTTTTTATAATCATAATGNTCCAAAAACTGATGCAGAAACTTGAACATACGTGTTGCCGCTCCGGAAGCAGGAACGAATTTTAGCAAATCTAGTTTGTCTTTTTTTGCTTCNAAAAGCTTNGCAAAATCTTGTTGTTCTNTTTTTGAAAACACTGCTATCCCATTATCTNCCGAAGCTGGNTCTACCACATTTGCGAATGGGATTCCTTCTTTAAAAATTTGCAACTGCCTCAATACTTTGGCCTCAGATAGTCCGTGATTGTGTATTTGTTGTAGGTTTTTTTCAGTAAACATGTTATTTTTTCTTCAGCAATTCGTCAATAATTTTGACGGCGTTTTCAAATCTTTCCTTTTCATTTCCCTTTAAAATTTTATAGGGAAAATGGTGCTTTTGCAATTCGGCCTCGAAAATACGAAACATTTCCTCGCGATTGTTTGGTCTGTCGCGAAGATCGTCCGCTTCCCAAGGGGTGTCAACATAAGTTAAAAGGTAGATGCTATACTTATTTTTGGTTGCTTCTTTTTTTATTTCCGAAGGGCAGAATCCATCATAATAATATTCGGAATAAACCTTTAATTCTAGCAAATTCGTATCACAAATCAACAGATTTTCAACCTTTTGCGCAGCTTCGTTTTCAAGTTGCAATTGACCTTTTGCAATGGGAATTAAATCTTCTTTTTCGACCAATTTCTTTTCAGAATCCCACTTTTTCTGAAGGTATTCCCGCATAAATTCCGGCACCCATAATGTTTTATAATGTTCTGCTAATTGTTTTGCGAGTGTTGTTTTTCCGGTTGATTCCGGGCCGTACAATACTACTTTTATCAATTCAGCAGACTGGTTTCGGGTATGTTTAGGTTTCTTTTCCAAGCGCGGTATCCGTATATGGCAATAATAGTAAATAAAAGGTATTGAAACGAAGTAAACACAAGCCCTTTATANAANTANAGNGGNACNGAAATNATNTCGCCAATNATCCAATAGATCCAGTTTTCAAGCTTCTTTTTCGCCATAAGCCACATTCCCACAAAGAAAATGGCGGTAGTAACTGTATCTACGTAAGCCGTCCAATTGTTCCATTTATCGAAATATTCATAAACTGCAAAAACGAAAATGAGTGTAGCGATAAAAATATAGACAGACTGTTTGTTTTCCGTTTTTGTGGCTCTGGTTATAGGCGTATAATGGGTTTCGTCCACTTTACGGGTCCAAATATACCAGCCGTAAATGCTCATTGCAAAGTAATAGGCGTTTATCATCATATCGCCCAAAAGCCCGTAAACGGCAAGAATATACACAAAAATAGCTGTACTTATAATTCCTGTGGGATACACCAAAATATTATCCTGCTTGCTAAACCAAACGCTCAAAAACCCAAAGAAAACACCAATGAGTTCCAACACTATTAAATATGTGGGAACTTCAGCATATTGNGCAAAAAACCAATCAAAAATGGGGCTCATAGTCGCTNCGGTCCGATTTTACTATTTTTATGTAGAGCAACCCGCGCTCCACGGCTTCCAAAGCAACTTTCATTTCNTTTTGAAGAAGGTTCATTACNNCNTCNTANTCNCCNTAAACCTGTGTNCTNAANGGATTTTCCAATATAGTAAGTCCAGAATTTCGCAGACTTTTTATGAAATTGATGATGGCGGGTTCGTAATCGTCCTGTAAAGGTGTGAGGGTGAGTTCTACTGAAACTTTCATTTTTGAAATTTTTGTTTCAAAGTTACAATTATAAAAGTATTCAGTTTGCAGTGGCAGTTTTCAGTTTTGGAATTTGGCTTTTAAGATTTAGAATATAAATTCCCCCTTTGGGGGTTAGGGGGCTTCGTACACCGTTCCCATTACCACCATATCTGCTCCGGNATTGTAAGCANCATTTTTTTGTGNATCTGTTTTTATTCCNCCGCCAACAATTAAAGGAATGTTGATTGCTTTTTTTACTTCGGAAATGATTTCGGGTTTGACGGGANACTTTGCCCCACTACCCGCTTCCAAATAAATAAGTTTTGCACCCATAAATTGACCGGCAAGCGCTGTATGTACAATCGTTTCAANATTTTTCTGCGGAAGAGGTTCCGTATTTGTCACTTTGGAAACTGCGGAATCATTTCCGCCATCAATCAAAATGTAACCTGTGGAAATAATTTCCAAAGTTGAATTTTTCAATTTTGAAATAGATTTTATTTGCTGTCCAACTAAATATTCAGCATTTCTTCCAGAAAGCAAAGTTAAAAACAAAAGCACGTCGGCAAAGGGCGTAATGTGTGAATGGTCACCAGGAAATAGAAAAATCGGAAGGTTTGTATGGTTTTTTAAAGCTTTTACAGTGGCTTCGGTTTCACCATNGGCAACGGTACTTCCGCCCACAAAAAGNTGNGTNGTTTCCTTCGGAATTTTTTTTAGAAATGNTTTNGTTTCAGAAATATNGAATTTATCGGGGTCAATTAAAATGGCAAGTTGCTTTTCCTTTTCGGCAACCGATTTTAGAAGATTTTTATAAAAATTTTCTTCCATTTACTATTTTTCANAAATAAGTGCATAGGCACAGGTAAATTCTTCAAATTCCAAAAAATCCACATTGTATTTTTGCTGTTTGCCCTCATAAGTTACGGTCGCAGTAGTTTTGTTTTCATCGAGCATAAAATCTTCCACATAAATATGCTCCAAAAAGCTTACCCCTTTTTCGGCAAAACTTTTATATAAAGATTCTTTGGCGCACCAAACNATAGTTAGCTTTCGCATTAAAGCATCTTCATTTGCAAAAATCTTGTACGCTTTTAAAGGGGTGAATTTATGTGCGATNCGCAATATTTTGTGTCGCTGCATTTCAATATCAATTCCCACTTCTATATTACTAATTATTATTGCAGCGAAATTGAAGGAATGTGTAATGGAAATGTGCTTATCGTCTNTTAAATGCGGTTTTCCGTGTTCATCGTAATACAAATCGTGATCGGTATATCCTTCCAAAGCCATNAAATGCCGAATACTCATAAAACCGCGACGGTGCAAGTCGCTCTTCATATTATTTACCCGATTGGCACAATTATCAGTAAGTTTAATACCTTCGGAAAGTGCTTCAAAAGACTCTTCAATCTTCCAAATGAAGACTTTAGTATTGGTGTTTACTGTTATAGTTTTGTAAAGTGGCATAAACTTTTAAAGGATATTGTGTACTTTTGCAGACTGAAAAACAGAAATTATTTTTAACAAATGCCCGCTTTTTAGGGTATAAATATAACAAATATGTCAACGAAAACTGTGCCTTATACGGCGTTTAAAGTAAAAGATATTTCCCTGGCAGACTGGGGAAGAAAAGAAATTGAGCTTGCCGAAGCAGAAATGCCAGGGCTTATGAGTTTACGTGAAGAGTACGGAAACGAGCAACCTTTGAAAGGGGCGCGTATTGCCGGTTGTCTCCACATGACCATCCAAACTGCAGTACTCATTGAAACTTTGAAAGCCTTGGGCGCTGAAGTTACTTGGAGCTCTTGCAACATTTTCTCTACACAGGACCACGCTGCCGCTGCAATTGCCGACGCTGGAATTCCAGTATATGCTTGGAAAGGAATGACCGAAGAGGAATTTGATTGGTGTATCGAGCAAACGCTTTTCTTTGGCGAGGATCGCAAACCGTTGAATATGATTCTGGATGATGGCGGCGATTTAACAAATATGGTTTTGGACAAATATCCAGAACTTGCCGCTGGCGTAAAAGGTATTTCTGAAGAAACCACCACAGGTGTTCACCGCCTTTACGAGCGAATGAAAAAAGGCACATTGCCAATGCCGGCAATCAATATTAATGATAGCGTTACCAAAAGTAAATTCGACAATAAATATGGTTGCCGTGAAAGCGCCGTGGATGCAATCCGCCGTGCTACTGACATTATGATGGCAGGAAAACGTGTGGTAGTTTGTGGTTATGGCGATGTTGGTAAAGGAACTGCCGCTTCTTTTAAAGGGGCTGGAAGTATCGTAACAGTTACCGAAATTGACCCAATTTGTGCGTTACAAGCTGCAATGGACGGATTTGAAGTGAAGAAGTTGGAAACGGTTGTAGGCAATGCAGACATCGTAATTACNACAACAGGNAACAAAGANATCGTTCGCGGAGAGCATTTTGAAGCGATGAAAGACAAAACTATTGTTTGTAACATTGGGCATTTCGACAACGAAATTGCAGTAGCTTGGTTAAAGAAAAACCACGGAAATACACATGTTGAAATTAAGCCTCAGGTTGATAAATATACTATCAATGGAAAAGACATTATCCTCTTGGCTGAAGGTCGTTTGGTAAATTTAGGTTGCGCTACGGGTCACCCAAGTTTTGTGATGAGCAACAGTTTTACCAACCAAACTTTGGCGCAGATCGAACTTTGGAAAAATGGCGAAAACTACGAAAACGAAGTATATATGCTTCCAAAGCATTTGGATGAAAAGGTAGCGAAACTTCACCTTGAAAAAATTGGGGTTGAGCTTACTGAGCTTTCTGAAGAACAAGCAGAATATATTGGCGTAACTGTTGAAGGGCCCTTTAAGCCTGAGTATTACAGATATTAATAATTTATGATCGTAAATTTTAGATTTACGATTTCTTAAAATTAAACCCTCACAGAAATGTGAGGGTTTTTTTATTTCAAAATATTTAACTTTTAAAAAGCTAAGATTATTTATACTTTAATAGAATGATTTATGAAGAGGAAAAAATAAAAGTCCCACGTTTCAACGAAGAATCTGGTTTCTACACCACGAAAAAGCGTTCCAAAATGATGGGCAAAATTCGTGGGAAGAACACCAAACCGGAATTGCTTTTCAGAAAAGCCCTTTGGAAAAAAGGCATCCGTTATCGCGTGGACAGTAAAAAATTGCCCGGAAAACCGGATATTTCCATCATAAAATACAAACTTGCCATTTTCATTGATGGCGAATTTTGGCACGGCTAC
Source organism: Aequorivita sp. (assembly GCA_002715485.1). Taxonomy (GTDB): domain Bacteria; phylum Bacteroidota; class Bacteroidia; order Flavobacteriales; family Flavobacteriaceae; genus Aequorivita. Next base: position 28,699 of record PAZL01000010.1, read on the forward strand.
AATTGGCCGGAGCGTAAAGAAACCCTAAAAAGCAACAAAGGCTTTTGGGTTCCCAAAATTGAACGCAATATGCAACGCGATCGTGAAGTAAATCATCAACTTGAAGAAATGGGTTTTACGGTTTTTCGCTTTTGGACCAATGAAATAAAACATAATTTAGACAAATGCATCAACGATATTTTGGTGTACATAAATACAGGACAGAATGATTAATTCAAAACTCCCAAACATTTCAACCTCCATCTTCGCCAAAATGAGCAAAATGGCGACAGAACACCATGCCCTTAACCTTTCTCAGGGATTCCCAAACTTCCCCAGCGACCCTGCGTTGAACGCTTTGGTGGACAACGCAATGCGCGACGGTTTTAACCAATATGCCCCAATGCCCGGAGATTTTGAATTGCGAATGGAAATTTCAAAAAAAATTGAAACCCTCCACAACCGATTTTACAATCCGGAAACTGAAATTACGATTACCGCTGGTGCAACGCAAGCTATTTTCACAATAATCGCAGCTACTATTGGTAAAGGTGACGAAGTAATTATTTTTACACCTGCTTATGATTGTTATGCGCCAACGGTGGAATTGTTCGGGGGAAAAATTGTTCCCATTCAACTGAAACCTCCTTTTTATGCTGTGGATTGGCAGGAAGTTTCGGATAAGATTTCTTCAAAAACGAAAATGATTATCATCAACAGTCCGCACAATCCAAGCGGAATGCTATTTTCCAAAGAAGATATGCTGCAATTGCAGGATTTGGCAGAGAAAAATAATCTGTTGGTTTTAAGCGATGAGGTTTATGAACACATCATTTTTGACGGCAATGCGCATCAAAGCGCATCAAAATTTGAAGCTTTGGCGGAGCGAAGTTTTATTACTGCCTCTTTCGGAAAAACATTTCACAATACGGGTTGGAAAATGGGGTATTGCGCCGCACCAGAAAACTTGATGAAGGAGTTTCAAAAAGCGCATCAATTCGTTGTTTTCTGTGTAAACCATCCTATACAGAAAGCACTGGCAACTTATTTAAAAGATGAAAGCCATTATTTAAAACTTGCTGATTTTTATCAGCAAAAGCGCGATTTCTTTTTGCACCTTATGGAAGGCTCCAATTTTAAAATTATTCCTTCAAAAGGCACCTATTTTCAAATGCTTGACTTTTCGGAAATTTCAAATGAAAACGATATCGCTTTCGCGGAAAGGCTTACGAAGGAATTTAAAATTGCAACAATCCCAACCTCCGTTTTCAACGAAGGCAAAAAAGATTTTAAGCAAATCCGCGTGTGCTTTGCAAAAACTGATGAAACCTTAGCTGAAGCTGCAAAAATTTTAAAACAACTGTAATAGAAGAAATTAATCTATGAATAATTTTTTTAATAAATTTTATCAATCAAAACATTAAAACAACCGATTGATTTTTAAGGTTTCAGCAATTTTAATTGTTATTTTCGTAAAATACACTTCAAAACTCTTCTACCATGGAAAATAATAACGATAAAAACTATCACAAAGGCAAAAACCCCAGCGGGAGTACAAGCGATGCTTGGGAAATAAATGATAGCACTGCGCAATGCCCCTATTTTGGCAATGTACAGCATCAAGTTGCGGGCGGCGGAACACGTAACAGCGATTGGTGGCCGAATAGTTTACGATTGAATGTGCTGCGACAGCAAGACAGCAAATCAGACCCCATGGGGAATGGCTTTGATTATAAAAAAGAATTCGAAAAACTGGATTACAACGCTTTAAAAAAAGATTTAACAAATTTAATGACTGAGTCACAAGATTGGTGGCCTGCAGATTACGGTCACTATGGTGGATTGTTTATTCGCATGGCGTGGCACAGCGCGGGAACATACAGAGTGACTGACGGTCGTGGAGGTGGAAACACAGCCAACCAGCGATTTGCGCCTTTAAATAGTTGGCCTGACAATGGAAATTTGGATAAAGCAAGATTACTCCTTTGGCCAATAAAGAAAAAATACGGCAAAAAAATCTCTTGGGCAGATTTGCTTCTTCTAGCCGGTAATGTGGCTTTGGAGTCTATGGGCTTTAAAACTTTTGGTTTTGCTGCTGGTCGTGAAGATGTTTGGGAACCCGAACAGGATGTATATTGGGGCTCAGAAACGCAATGGCTTGGCAACGACAAACGTTATGAAGACGGTCATCTTGAAAAACCCTTAGCTGCGGCACATATGGGGTTGATTTATGTGAATCCTGAAGGGCCAAACGGAGAACCCGACCCAATGGGTTCTGCTCACGATATTCGCGAGACTTTTGGAAGAATGGCCATGGACGATTACGAAACCGTAGCTCTTGTTGCTGGTGGGCATACTTTTGGGAAAGCACACGGTGCTGGCGATGCTGAAAAGTATGTGGGTATGGAACCTGCTGGAGCTGAAATAGAGCATCAAAGTAAAGGCTGGATAAGCAGCTACAAATCTGGATTTGGTGACGATACCATAACTAGTGGGCTGGAAGGCCCATGGACGCCTGTGCCCAATAAATGGGATCACGATTATTTTAGAGTATTGCTTGATTACGATTGGGAATTGACCAAAAGCCCCGCCGGCGCACATCAGTGGAAACCAACCTCGGCTTCAAACGCAGACAAAGCACCGATGGCGCATGATCCTTCAAAAATGCAGGATTTAATGATGAGTACGGCTGATATTGCTTTAAAAACCGATCCCGCCTATTTAAAAATTTCAAAACATTTCCGTGATAACCCAGCTGAATTTGAGGATGCCTTTGCAAGAGCATGGTTTAAATTATTACATAGAGATATGGGGCCAGTTTCCCGTTATTTAGGGCCAGAAGCACCAAACGAAGAATTGCTATGGCAAGACCCAATTCCTGAGGTTAATCACACTTTAATTGACGAAAAGGATATTGACTCATTAAAAGGACAAATTCTTGACACAGGTTTGTCAATTTCTGAATTGGTTTCAACGGCTTGGGCCTCGGCTTCAACTTATAGAGGTTCCGATATGCGCGGTGGTGCAAATGGCGCCCGAATTCGATTGGAACCTCAGAAAAATTGGGAAGTAAACAATCCTTCGCAATTGACTAAGGTTTTGGACAAACTTGAAGAAATTCAAAAAGATTTCAACAGCAATCAAAGTGGAGATAAAAGGGTTTCCATGGCAGATCTAATTGTTTTGGGCGGATGTGCAGCAATTGAAAAAGCCGCTAAAAATGCAGGGCACAACATTACTGTGCCGTTTACTCCCGGACGTGGTGATGCTTCACAAGAGCAAACTGATGTAGATTCATTTACACACCTTGAGCCTGCTGCAGATGGTTTTAGAAATTATTTGAAGCCCGACCAGCACGCTTCTTTTGAGGAATTGTTGGTTGACAAATCACAACTTCTTACGCTGACCATTCCCGAAATGACTGTATTAATTGGCGGTATGCGGGTTTTAAATACAAATTGGGATGGCTCCAGTCACGGTGTTTTTACCGATAAGCCTGAAACGTTGACCAATGATTTCTTCGTAAATCTTCTTGATTTGGGAACAACTTGGAAATCCGTTGGCGACGACGACCGTATTTTTGAGGGACGCCACAGAGCTTCGGATACCTTTAAATGGACTGGAACTCGAGCAGATTTAATTTTTGGCTCCAACTCAGAGCTTCGTGCAATAGCCGAGGTATATGCCTGCGAAGATTCCACCGAAAAATTTGTGGAGGATTTTGTCGCAGCTTGGCATAAAGTGATGAATTTGGATCGTTTTGATTTAAAATAAGCTAAATGTAATTTATTCTATAAATGAAACAGAGTTGCAAAATATGTGGCTCTGTTTTTTTACTTTTATGAAACTATGAGAGACAGATTATTTGATTTGATACGGTTGAAAGATGTTTCGGAAGTTAGAACACTGCTGAAAAATTCTCCTGAACTGGTTTCCGAAAAAGACACTCGCGGCTCCACGCCACTTTTACTTGCCACTTATTATGGCTTTTATGATATTTCAGAAATTATTTTAAAATTTCCGCAGAATATCGATGAACAGGATGCTTCAGGAAATACGGCGTTGATGGGCGTTTGTTTTAAAGGCTATAATGAAATTGCAAAACTTTTACTTGATAATGGCGCAAACGTAAATGTCACCAATTTTAATGGCGCAACGGCCTTAATTTTTGCTGCAACCTTTGGCAGAATGGAGATTGCAAAAATGCTTTTGGAACATGGAGCCGATAAAACCTTGCAAGACGATCGCGGTCATACTGCTGCCGACCACGCAAAAATGCAGGGAATTAGGGAGATGGTTGAGTTATTGGAAAAAAAATAGTAATGACGGAAAATCTAAAAACAACACTCATTCAAAGTGATTTGCATTGGGAAGATGCCGAAGCCAATCGCGCCAAGTTTGAAGAAAAAATTAAAAATATTGAAGGCAATACCGATTTAATAATCCTTCCAGAAATGTTCACCACAGGGTTTTCAATGCACGCGGAAAAACTTGCAGAAAACAATGATGGTGAAACATTAAATTGGATGATTTCAATAGCTGAAAAGCATAATTCTGCAATTACTGGAAGCGTGATTATTCGTGAAAACAACCATTATTACAATCGACTATTTTTTGTTTTTCCCGACGGAAGTTTTCAGAAATATGACAAAAAACACACTTTCACTTTAGCAAAGGAAAATGAAACATATTCCGCCGGAAAAGAACGGTTAATTATTGATTATAAAGGCTGGAAAATCTGTCCATTGGTTTGTTATGATTTACGTTTCCCGGTTTGGGCAAGAAATACAGAAGACTATGATATTTTAATCTATGTAGCTAACTGGCCGAAAGCGAGAACAATTGCTTGGGATACGTTATTGAAAGCGCGTGCCATTGAAAATATGGCATACTGCATTGGTGTAAATCGCACTGGTTTTGATGGCAATGACCATGAATATGTGGGGCATTCAGCGGTTTACGATGTTTTAGGGAAACAGATTTCGAGAGTAAATTTTGAAGATGAATTTACCGAAACAATTTTTTTGGAAAAAGAACACATTGAAAGTAACCGAAAACACCTTCAGTTTTTAAAGGATCGCGATCATTTTATTTTAAAATAAAGGTTTCATTCAAACTCCAATTGGCCCGTACTTCTATTTGCGTTGGATAATAAATAATCCGCTCGGGCTGCATTCGGTTCAAGAAACTCCCCGTGTCCCAGCTGCGGTTTTCATTTTCATCGTATATTATTCGTATAAAATATTTATCGGGTGAAAGTGCTCCAAAAAAAACATCTTTGTTTTCTGTTAGATATTTTTCCGCCACTATATTGTATTTACTGTCAAGTATTTGAACAATAATTGGAAATGCTTCCACATTAACCAGAGTAAGGTTCAACGTGCCGTAATCTGACTCCAATCGTGTGTTTACGTTAAACTGAATTGTGTCATTGGTTTTTTCAAAAAAATCAGTCAACGCGCCTGGCAAAATATTTATCGAATACGTTTGGTCCTCGGTCTTTGGAAAATATACCTCGGCCCAATTGTACTTTTTATTTAGCGTAACAGTAGATTCAACAAAAGAAGAATCTTTTGCCATAACTTGAAATTGTGCGGCATCAAAAGTTATAAGCGGCGTGTTTGCACGCAATTTAAAGGTATCTTTTAATTTTAATGTGCCGGTTTTCAACGCAGAAATAGTCAATGAATCTTTAAATAGTTCACGCATGCGCACAGTAGAAGTATCAATAAAGTTTTTGTTAGTCACTTTAAAAATTAGTGAGTCTGTTTCAATGGCAGGCTTAAACCAATAATGCAAGGTGTCCTTTTTTTCGTCCTTAAAAACCGTTGAGATATAATTTTCCGGTTTTTCTGAAAGCAATTCAATATCTAAACTGTCTGCACGACCTTCATACCCAAAAACAATATGGTTTTTTCCTACCTGACTTGCACGCACAAATTTATAATCCGGTGTTTCCTTAAAAAGCGTAAGTGTGTAACTTGAATCTGTGGGAATGGTAATAAGTTCTTTTTCAAAACCTATTTTATCATTTTGTGGTTGAAAAATATAATCGTTGTTTTTTTCCTTCAATGCCAAAAGAAGATATTTTCCTTCCTTTAAATTGGTTAATTCAAAAACTCCAGTACTGTCTTTGGTTACGGTTATGTAAGTGGGTTTTTCCGAATAAATAATTGAATCCGTAAAAGCTTCGTTTGCTTCATAAAGCATTACCGTGGTAGGTATTTCGGGTGCTATTAATTGTGCGTCTTTCACTCGTCCCGAAAGCTTTAAACTATCAATATAGCTTCCCGTAGAAAAAATATATTTATAGTATTCAAACTTGTTTTCTTCGTTATTGTCCACAATACTATTTCCAAAGTTGAAAGAATACGTAGTATTTGGTTTTAAAGTATCGAGTATTTTAATCCGTAGGGTTTTTGAAGTACTTAAAGGCGTAATAATGGGAGTGTATTTCATTGGTGGTGAAATAATGAGCTCTTTGTTTACTTCTTTAAGTTTTATGTATTCATCAAAACGAATTTCAATTTCACTACCGGTAAAATTTGTAGTGTAATTTTCAGGACTGCTTCTTACTATTACTGGCGGAATGGTATCCCGTGGCCCACCCGATGGCGTTCCTTTTTTTGCACAGTCTGCAAAAGACAAAATGAACAAAAAAGCTATGGGAATGTAAAGCAGGCGATGTTTCACTAAATGTTTTTTAAAATTTCGCGGCGCAGCGGCGCGGCTTCAAAATTAAACAATATGTAGCAACTATTTACAAATACTTTTAGGCTACTGCAATTGTGGCAATACTTAGTGATACGTTTTCACCCTTTAGCAGTTGGAGGGCACATTTTTCCAACGTGGCACCTGTGGTTATTATATCGTCTACTAATAAAATGTGCTTGTCTTTTATTGCTTCCAAATTCTGAATTGAAAAAACCTCTTCGGCCTCAAAACGAAGAATTCGTGTCTTGAAAACCTGTGAACCCGATTTAGAAATTTTTATCAACACGTCATCGCGATAGGGAACATTCAATGCTTTGGCTATTTCCACCCCAAAACCTTCCACTTGATTATACCCGCGTTTTTTAAGTTTTTGCTTATGAAGTGGTACAGGAATTACCAAATCGATTTTTTTATAGGAATCAATTTCCGAAAGTTCAGCTCCCAACCATTTTCCGAAGAAAGAGCTTACCTCTTTCTTTCCGCGGTATTTTAAATTGTGCAAAAGTTCTTGTGTCAACCCTCTTTTCTGAAAATAAATGACTGCTGTAGCGTTCTTTACCAAAAGCCTTCCATAAAATTTATCTTTTAAAGTATTACTTCCCGTTTTGTGGAACGAAGCAAGGGGTAGCGTATGGATACACCTCATACAGAGCACCTCTTCCTGCCTCATCAACAGTTGTTTACAGCCTCCACAAACCTTTGGAAACAATAGATTTAACATATTTTAAGAATTTTTACCATTTTGTAAACGTTTGTTAAAGAAATACCTGCCTACTTTTACCAACTAAACTTAACTTATTAATTATGAGTACCGAAAACGAAAACAATAGTGGCAAATTTAAGATTCTGATTGGTGTACTTTCAGTATTGCTTATTGCCTTGGCCGTTTATACTGTAACATTATTCAATGATAGTAAAAATACGGTATCAAATCTTGAGATGCAAAAGGCAGACATTGAGCAAGAGCTTGAAGGTCTTATTGCAAATTATGATGAAGTAATAAAGGACAACGAGCTTAAAGACAAAGACCTTTTGGCCGCACGCGAAAGAATAACCATTCTTTTGGATTCTGTTAAAGATGCCAAAGCAAACGTGGCTTTGATTGAAAGATATAAAGCCGAAGTTGGCAGACTCAAGCAAGAAAGATCTATGCTCTTTAAACGCGCCGATAGTTTGATTGCAGCAAACAAACAACTTGCTATGGAACGCGATAGTACTTCAATGGAGCTTTCCAACACACGTATGGTTGTAGACTCTGTAAGCCAAGAAAACATGGCTATGAACGAAACCATAAAAAAAGGGTCAATAGTTAAAGCCACTGACCTTCGTGGAGAAGCTGTAATTATAAGAAACAGTGGAAAAGTAGTTGATACCAAACGTGCAAGTCGCGCTGATAAGATTAGAGCTTGCTTTACCTTGGCACCTAATGCCATTGCAACAAGAGGTGACAGAACATTGTATGTTCAAGTTATAAACCCTCGTAACAAAATGATGGGTGATGATGCTGTAAAACAGTTTGAGGATAAAAACATTAATTATAGTAGTTCTACAAATGTATTTTACGAAAATGACGAATTGGATGTATGTATCTTAGTAAATTCAGCCGAAGCAGATCTTGTGGAAGGACGCTATACCATCAATCTTTTTGATGGTTCAAATCAAATAGCAACAACTACCATGGAGCTTAAATAAATATATTTTAAAATTAAAAGTAGGTTATTTTAAAATAATTGAAACCGCCGTGAACATATCACGGCGGTTTTTTTATTTTTGCGCTATGGCAAACAACGACGATCAATTTAAGAAAGTAGTATCTCACGCAAAGGAGTACGGATATATATTTGCATCAAGTGAAATCTATGATGGGCTTAGCGCCGTCTATGATTACGCACAAAACGGAGTAGAATTAAAGAAGAACATTCGCGAATACTGGTGGCGAAGCATGGTGTATATGCACCAAAACATAGTAGGCATAGATTCCGCAATTTTAATGCACCCTACTACTTGGAAGGCTTCCGGTCACGTTGATGCCTTCAACGACCCATTGATAGATAATAAAGATTCCAAAAAACGCTATCGCGCCGATGTGCTTATTGAAGATTATGCCGAAAAGCTAAACCAAAAAGCCCAAAAGGAAATAGAAAAAGCAAAAGGCCGTTTTGGGGATAGTTTTGACGAGGAACAATTTGTTACTACAAATCCTCGCGTTGTTCGCTATCTTGAAGAACAGCGAAATGTTTTGGAACGCATGGCACGCTCTCTTGAAAAAGAAGATTTGGCAGATGTAAAAGCATTAATTGAAGAATTGGGTATCGCTGATCCAGATACCGGTTCAAAAAACTGGACCGAGGTGCGACAGTTCAATTTGATGTTTGGCACCAAGCTAGGAGCCTCTGCTGAAAGCGCCATGGATCTGTACCTGCGGCCAGAAACTGCTCAAGGTATCTTCGTAAATTTTTTGAACGTTCAAAAAAGCGGAAGGATGAAAATTCCTTTTGGAATTGCCCAAACAGGAAAAGCGTTCCGTAACGAAATCGTTGCACGACAGTTTATCTTCCGTATGCGTGAATTTGAACAAATGGAAATGCAATTCTTTGTTCGCCCAGGCGATGAACTAAAATGGTACGAATACTGGAAGGAAACCAGATTAAAATGGCACTTATCACTTGGGATGGGAGCTGAAAACTACCGTTTCCACGACCACGAAAAGTTAGCGCATTACGCCAATGCCGCAGCAGATATAGAATTTAATTTCCCATTCGGCTTCAAAGAATTGGAAGGAATTCATTCCCGAACCGATTTTGATTTAAAGGCACACGAAAAGTTTTCTGGAAAAAAATTACAATTTTTCGATCCCGAACTAAACGAAAGTTATGTGCCGTATGTGGTTGAAACCTCAATAGGCCTTGACAGAATGTTCCTCGCCGTTTTGAGCAATTCATTACAGGATGAAACTTTGGAGGACGGAAGCGTGCGAACTGTTCTAAAATTGCCCGCTATTTTGGCGCCAGTAAAAGCTGCTGTTTTACCATTGGTCAAAAAAGATGGTTTGCCCGAAATTGCACAAAAAATAATTGATGATCTTCAGTGGGATTATAACGTAATTTATGACGAAAAAGATGCCGTGGGAAGACGCTATCGCCGCCAAGATGCTGCCGGAACGCCGTTCTGCATCACCGTGGACCATCAAACTATTGAAGATGATACAGTAACCATTCGCTACCGCGATACTATGGAGCAGGAACGTATCAAAATTTCAGAAATTTCAGAAAAAATGAAGGAAACCATTTCATTCAAACATTGGCTTTCCGAATAATTTTTTAAGTGGTTAATTCTATATTTCGAAGGAGGAGGATATTTGGTTATCCTCCTTTTTTTTGACTCCAAAATTATTCATCGCGATTCTTTATTTCGGTAATTTCAACTGGAGCCGCCTTTTCACAACGGTTCATTCTGCGCAGTCCATTAAATTTTACCCAGATAGTTTGATTATCTCTTCTGAAATTTTCATTCAAATTAATGGGGTCAACATAATAAAAATCTTTCTCGCCTTCCTTTAACTGAATGGTGTATTCACAATCATCGGCCAAATCAGAATAGATTATCCTGCCCGGCAAATAACCATCAGCCATCATTTTTGCCGCAAGAGCTTTTTTAGCTTCTATTTCAGCAGCACTATTGGTTTCCATATTTTGAGATTGGTTTTGTGAAGAAACGCAGGAGAAAACTGCAAAACTAAACAATAAGTAAAACGAAATTTTGGCCAACATTCTTTTTGGTTTTTAAGTGATGTATGAAGATACAAAAATTAAAAATACGCCCGTAACTGAATACTTCCAGTATGCACAGTTTTAGTAGTCTCACTTTTTCTACCGAAATATGAAAGATTAGCATCCAAATATTTAGTTATCCGTTTTTGAAAAAGTAAACGCCATGTAAAGTTGGTGCCCGGCTGCAAGCCTTCCAACATTTGGTAAGCCACGGGTGAAAAAGGACTTCCTTCAAACATATTATCAATATAATTAAATTCACCATTTATGGAAACCTTTTCGGCATTGGTGTAGGCGAAGGAAAAACCCAATGTTTGCTGGTTCAGCTTTTCCATTTCGCCCAATTGATTGTCTTGGTTTGCAAATTCATAAAAAACATCAAAACGCGTTTGTTGGTTCAGTAAATAGGAGATTTTCGGATTGAATTCATAGGAATCGAGACGGTAATTTCTGTTGGCAAAATTTTCAGAAAGACTTTCATTGCTGCCCGTTGCACCCTTTAAATTCAGCAACCAACTTTTCCAAAATTTATGGTTGAAATTAAATTGGTGACTTTTCAAATTATTACGCTGTAAACCCACAGCGAGGAGATTATTTGCCGAAGTAGAAATGAAAGTATAGCTAGTGGTAAAATGCTGCTTTCCGCGATTGAAGAATAAAGCATTTCGAAAATTCAGGGTAAGTCCCAACTGGTCATCACCACCATCTTCAAAAGGATTTATATTGAAACCATCATTTTTTCGCTTTACTTTTCGGTCCAAAACATAAGAGGTTTGATTGTAAAAATGTGAAAGCACTTTTTTAAATCCTTCTTTATTGGACCAATTTTGTGGATTTAACGTAAGAATTTGACTAAACTTATTCTGTCTAATCTTTAGAAAAACCTGATTGGGAAGCAACACCCGAATATACTCCGCTTGATCTTGAAATTGAGCCACTTCAAATTCTTCAAGTTCCTGAATGCCGTTGTTGTTGTAATCAATCCAGGTGTAAACGCCCTGTCCCGGTTCTGTCTTAACATATGTAAATTCCTGTTGCGGAATCACTCCATTGTTAGACTCCAAAGCGGTATTTAAACGAATGCCGCCATCAAATAGTGATTGATTGTAAATTATTCGAGAGTTTAGCGAACGCTCAGTCTCCCGATTATCGATTACTACCGGGAGCGAATCATTCGGATCAAAACCTGTGCCCGACTTTGGCTCGTATTTCAAGGTTCTGTAGTTTGCAAATGCTGAAAGTTGGGTGTTTTCAGTATTTATAAGTCGAGACTTTAAATAATACGTATTTGAAGAATTCACTTTTTGAAGCACATTATTGCGAACACTATCATTAACCCGAAATTGATAACCGGCCTCAACAAAAACTTTAGTACTATCACCAATGCCGGAAAAAACCTCAAAAGCTGCGAATTTTTGACTTATTGGTGAAATACTATCGCGCGTTACATCTTTTATTTGGTTGTCTTCCAAAGCCACTTTACCGCCTACCCAAGCTTTGTCGAAGGAATAAGTTGACGTGTTATTCAGTCTAAAAAATTTTGAAGAAATAGAATCTGCCTTGCTGTTCAGAAAGCTTCCATAGGTCTGTAGCCTTAGCTTTTTCAGCTTTATTTCTGAAGCAATTACGTGCCGTGTACCATTGAAATTTTCAGAAAAGTTTAAATTTTGGAATTCGTAGCGTCCACCTCCAATTTTTGGATGTGAAACCTCAACTCCTGAAATCACAAAACTTTGGTTGCCCATAGGGTTGATAAGGTTCCAATCCCGGTTAAATTCAATATTGTAAAGCCTTTCAATGGTTCTAAAATCTTTTTGAACAAAATCCAAGGAACCGAAGCCATCAATTTTTAAAGTATCGGCGGTGGTCAACAAACGTTGTTTAAAAGCCAGCCTTCCCGCAAAACCATTGTTGTTATTATCGTCAATATCACTAAAAAGATTCAGGTCGTTTTGGCTTCCTGCCGCTTCAAAGTTGATACGTGTCTTTTCCGAAGGATGGAAACTTCCATTTACACCGCCCACCTGTAATTTTATGGGTGCATTTAGCCTAATAACGGGCGCATAATTTCCTTGGGGCACACCATTAACTGGTGCTACGTATTCAAAAATACGACTGATTGCATTGGTTTCGCTAATAACATAGTCGCCATTATTTGGACCCACAAGTGAAAATCGCACACTGAAAAGTTCATCATCGGGATTGCTTGAAAAAACGAAAACTTCTTCACCGTTAATAATTTCCTTTTTATAAAGAATTTTATTTTCGGAATAGGTATCAGGCACCGCCGATGGAGCATTCATCAGCTCCCTATCATCACCTGCTGCCTGTAAAATAGCCACTTGTTCTTCGGAAAGATTTTGTTGCAGGGGTTGGTTTTTGGCATCATTTTCCGAATAAATGTATACTCCCAAATCAAGGTTATCGCTTGTGTAATTTCCTCCCCCATAACCTATAAAACGCGTGTAACTTCTATCTGTATATTGATATTCCACCGAAATGCGCATATTGCTGGTTATGGGATACGTCGGGTTGAATTTTATTTCCCCAGCGTTATAATCAATTACATAATCTTCGTTTTCTCCTCGCTGCAAAAGCAGTCCGTTAACGTAAACCCGCTCGCTTCCCGAAACCACCAAAATATAAAGTTCGCCATTGGGACCGACTAGTTTATAAGGTCCTTGATTTCCTTCCTGCCCAATAAATTCACTTTTCGAAAAAACACCACGTACCAGAGCTCCCGAAGCATAAGCTGAAATTTTTGAGCCGTCTTCATTATTAAAAGTTGCGCCCAGTGAAATTCCTTGTACCTTTTTTGTAAATCTTCCAAAATAGCTATTTGTATTTTGAAGATCAATATCACCCGCACGGATGTTCCAGTTATCTCCAAAGAGTTCAATAAAAATTTGATCGAACTCATTTAAACTTTGCGAATAACCGCCTTCCTGCGCTGGAATATTTGCATCTTGAATGGAAGCGCGAATAGAAACCTTTTCGCTTAATTTTCCTGTAATCTGAAGGTCGAGTTCGCTATTCACTACCGCATTTTGATTATTACCAATAGTGATTCCGCGAGAAATGCTACCAGAAGTATTCAACCCATCAAAAGGTGTAAATGTATTTTTGTTGGTGCTTTCATCCAGTGAATAAAGTTTTTCAATTTGACCCGTATTCTCTACTATAATTTTCGGGTCAAGGGCGAAATATTCTCGCGTTAAAAACTCTGGGTATTGTAAATATTCAATGGTAAGCGAATCTTGCTGTTGTTGCAATTCTTCAGAAAAAACAATATATCCTTTTTTGAAATTAATTCGATAACTGAAAGGATTGGGTGAGTTTCCTTCGCTATCGAGTATAGCAAACCGCTTTGGGTTGATGCCCGCGCTGTCCAAAACCACTGTATCCCTTAGCGCTACTTTTTTTTCTTTATAATTGGAAGAAATATCCTGCGCATAGCCAATGGCCACGATAAAAAAGAGAAAAACAGACAGGTATAACTTCATTACCAATATAACTTAATGTAGCCCATTATATTTTGTGAATATATTATGAAAATCTTTTTGGGCGTGGGCCGTGTAAAAATACAATGTTAATTAACTTAGTGGCTTTAAATAAAAGCTACTTACGATGAAAATCATTTCATACAACGTAAACGGAATACGTGCCGCGATGCGCAAAGGTTTTATTGATTGGTTGAAAGCTGCAAACCCAGATCTTATCTGCCTACAGGAAACCAAAGCCAATTTTGACCAAGTGGAAATCGAGGAAATTGAAAAAGCAGGTTACCCCTATCATTATTGGTACAGTGCAGTGAAAAAAGGATATAGTGGCGTGGCAATTCTTTCAAAAATTAAACCCAACCATATAGAATATGGCACTGGCATAGAATATATGGATGCCGAAGGAAGAAACATCCGTGTAGATTTTGATGATGTTTCGGTGATGAGTTTATACTTGCCCAGCGGTACAAACCTGGATCGTTTAGAACACAAACTTACTTATATGGACGATTTTCAGAAGTATATTGACAATTTGAAAAAAGAAATTCCCAATTTGGTAATATGCGGCGATTACAATATTTGTCACGAAGCGATAGATATTCATGACCCCGTTCGCAATAAAAATGTTTCCGGTTTTTTACCTGTGGAACGCAAATGGCTGGATGGGTTTATGAAAAGTGGTTTTATTGACAGTTTCCGTCATTTCAACAAAGAACCCCACAATTACACGTGGTGGAGCTACCGTGCAAATGCACGAAATAATAACAAAGGTTGGCGGATAGATTACAATTTGGTTTCAGAGCCGTTGTTGGACAATTTGAAGCGCGCCGTAATTTTGCCCGATGCCATGCACAGCGACCACTGCCCACATTTGGTAGAACTTGAATTTGAAAAATGAAATATACAATTCTCCCCAATACTAGTCTAAAAATCAGTAAACTCTGTCTTGGCACCATGACTTGGGGCCAACAAAACACGGAAGCCGAAGCCCACGAACAGCTTGACTTCGCTATTGAAAAAGGCATCAATTTTATTGACTGTGCTGAAATGTATCCCGTGCCCGCAAACCCAAATACGCAGGGAAGAACGGAAACCTATATTGGAAATTGGCTTACAAAAAAGAAGAATCGCGAAGATTTAATTATTGCCACAAAAATTGCAGGGCCCAGCAGATCAATGGACCACATTCGACAACCGTTGGATTTCAGTAAAAAATCTTTGGAAGAAGCTATTCATAAAAGCTTGAAACGCTTGCAGACTGATTATATAGATTTATACCAACTCCATTGGCCAGAGCGAAACACCAATTATTTCGGACAGCGCGATTATACCCATAAAGAAAACGAAGCGTGGCAAGATAATTTCGCCGAAGTTTTAAGTAATTTGGAAGCATTTGTAAGAGATGGGAAAATTCGGCACATCGGACTTTCAAACGAAACACCTTTTGGGGTGATGCGCTGCATCGAAGAATTCCGAAATGGAAAGCTGAAAATCGTTTCCGTTCAAAATCCTTATAATTTGGTAAACCGAAAGGATGAAATAGGTCTTTCTGAAATTCTTCAACGTGAAAATATTGGCTATTTAGCTTATTCTCCCTTGGGCTTTGGAACACTCAGCGGAAAATATCTAAACGGCACTGCAACTGAAAATTCTCGAATTAACCAATTCAAACAATATTCACGTTATAGCAGCCAGCAAGCTTTTGATGCAACTGAAAAATATGCTGAAATCGCAAGAAATCACAACCTTAGCTGTGCACAAATGGCTTTGGCTT
Source organism: Aequorivita sp. (assembly GCA_002715485.1). Taxonomy (GTDB): domain Bacteria; phylum Bacteroidota; class Bacteroidia; order Flavobacteriales; family Flavobacteriaceae; genus Aequorivita. The sequence goes on from PAZL01000010.1 coordinate 44,436, forward strand.
TTATTCTTCAGAAGAAATTTGTAACCGCGCCAATCATTGGCGCCACATCCATAGAGCAACTTGCAGAAAATATTGAAAGCATCAACGTAACCCTTTCCAAAGAAATTTTAAAGGAGATTGACGTTATCCACAACCAAATTCCGAATCCGGCACCTTAAACAAACGCGCTATAACCCGTAATAGCACGACCAACAATCAACGAGTTGATTTCTTTTGTGCCCTCGTAACTGTATATTGCTTCAGCGTCTGCAACAAAACGGGCTACATCGTATTCCAAAAGTATTCCGTTGCCGCCCATAACCTCTCGGGCTTGGCTTACCACATCGCGGGTTCGCATACTACAAAACACCTTTGCCAAGGAAGCATGTTCGTCTGTCAACAAACCTTCGTCCTGCAATTCTGAAAGACGGAAACACATGGTCTGCATAGCTGTTAAATTCGCAACCATTTCAACCAAATGATTTTGCACCAATTGAAATGAAGCAATCGGTTTTCCAAACTGTTCGCGCTTTTTGGTGTATTTCACCGCAGCTTCATAAGCGCCTCTTGCGCAACCCACGGCTTGCCAAGCTACTCCGGCCCGCGTCATCCGCAAAACTTTGGCGGTGTCTTTAAAAGAGTCACATTTTTGAAGTCGGTCACTTTCAGGAATTCGACAATCCGTCATTGTAATTAAAGCGTTTTGCACAGTTCGAAGCGCCATTTTATTTTCAATCTTTTCGGCCTTAAAACCCGGATTTCCTTTTCTAACCAAAAATCCTTTCACTTGATCGGAAGCTTCGTCGCGCGCCCAAATTATTGTAACATCTGCAAATGTTGCATTCCCAATCCATTTTTTTTGTCCGTTTAAAACCCATTCGTCACCTTCCTGCCTGCATGTAGTTCCCAAACCGCCCGCAACTGCGGAGCCCACGTCGGGCTCGGTGAGTCCGAAGGCACCGATAAGTTCCATCTTCGCCATTTTTGGGAGCCATTCCTGTTTTTGCTCCTCGCTTCCGCAGATGTAAATGGAACCCATAGCCAAACCACTGTGCACGCCAAAAAAAGTAGAAATGGAAACATCTACCCGCGCCAATTCCATTGCGATAATGCCTTCCATAACGTAGGTTTCGTAAGGTGTTCCGTAGCCTTCATAGGTAAGTCCGCAAATGTTCAGTTCTGCCATTTTTGGAATAATCTGAAACGGAAATTCGGCTTTGTTCCAGTATTCATTAGCTATCGGCTTTATTTCATCTTCCATAAAATTGCGCACTTTTATCTGAAGTTCGCGCTGTTGTGGCGTGAGTTTTAATGCCAAGTCATAAAAGTCGCCATCTATTGGCGGCAGTTTGTGTTGCCCTTTTTTTCCACCTTTGTGTTTCAGCATTCGCATCAAACCCGCAAGTTGCCGATCGTCAAGCTCTCCCACGGTTTTCATAATTTCAGAAAGATCTACTTTTTGCGAAAGTTTCCCCAGCGCGTCCAGATCAATGTCCTGCATTAAGTTTATAGTCTGTTTTATTTTTGAAAAGATAGACATAGCGGTTTTTTTAGAATTGACTTCTAAAGATACCATTATGCGGTATTTTTAAGGCTAAAAAAAAGTTAATTTGGAGGAAGCGGTTTGATTACGGTTTCATTTACATAACCTTTTAAACTATCTGCAGTTTGGATGTGAAACCACTTTTGGTTTTTGCCCAAAACTATGATGGTGTCGTTTTTCTTCAAGCTACCAAATTGTTTAAAAATCGAAGCGGGTCCTTTGTGGACGTTAGCACGGTGTTTTAAACTTACTGCCTTTACAATTGCCGAAGGTTTTTCGCTGGGTTGTATTTCGGTCTTTTTTATAAACGAAAGTGGATTTATGGCGCCCTGCGGTTTATAAATTCCAAAATGAAGATGAGGCGCCGTAGTTTTTGCATTGCCCGTATTACCCACAAAGCCAAGGGTATCGCCAATTTTAACTCTTTTTCCTTCGGAAACCGCAATACTATCCAAGTGTGCGTAATAAATAGTTTTTCCGAAAAGACCATCGCGTAGCCATACCTGTTTGCCGCCGAGGCCGCGTTCGCCAGTTGAAGTAATCATGCCATTTGTAACCGCAATCACGGGCGTGCCACGGTTGGCAAAAATATCTACTCCTTCGTGGGAGCGGCTTCCGGCATCGCGCGGATCTGCCCAAAAGCTCTGGATGTTTTTATTATTAGCACCACTTACGGGAAAGGCGTAAATAGGTTCAGTATAAATTTTTAAAACAAAGGGAAATTGCAGTTGCATTTGTGGCTGGACAATAACTTTATAAAAACCTGAAGCTTCAATTTCCTGTGAGAGGAATGCTCTTTTGTCTTCTGAAGATTTTAAAAGTTTAAACAATTTGAGGGAATCAGTTTTAGCTTGGAAAAGATCTACAAATACCAAAGCCGAATCAACCTTTTTTTCTATCTCAACCACAATCCGTTCACCTTCTTTCAACTGAATGTTGTAGCTGTAAACGTTGAAATTTTCTTCAGAAAAAACACCGCTTTCAGAATACGGCAACGTAATTTGAATACTATCGCGTTTTGCAGTTTCAAAGGCATTTTTCCATCGAAGTAACAATGAATCGTTCTTTGAAAAATCACGTTCGTAAACCTCCCTTGCTGTTGGCTGCACAATTACATCAGCCGCTTTGCGCACTTGCTTGCAGCCAATAAATACAATTCCGAAAAGGGATATAATTAAGAAAAATCTCAAATTCATAGCAGTGTTAAAGTAGCAGAAATTGTACCAAAATCAACCAAAAAGATGATGCACTACATCGTGCACCTTCGCCACTTTAATAATATTTATATGGAAGTTTTGCTTTGGAATTTTACAGTATTTTGAAATAACAATAGAAGTGAAGCCAAGTTTTTCGGCTTCCAAAATACGTTGTTCCACTCGGGTTACGGGACGCACTTCACCTGCCAGACCTATCTCCGCAGCAAAGCAAAGTCGCTTGTCTATTGCAATGTCAATATTTGAGGAAAGCACCGCGGCAACAACTGCCAAATCAATTGCGGGATCGTCAACGGTAATTCCGCCTGTTACGTTTAAAAAAACATCTTTTGCGCCCAGTTTGAATCCTGCGCGTTTTTCCAAAACGGCAAGAATCATATTCAGCCTTTTAGCGTTATAGCCCGTGGCACTCCGCTGCGGTGTGCCGTAAACGGCACTGCTCACCAATGCTTGAATTTCAATCATCAACGGGCGCATGCCTTCCAAAGTTGCGGAAATTGCGGTTCCGCTTAAATCTTCGTCATTTTTAGAAATCAAAATTTCGGAAGGGTTTGAAACCTCACGCAAGCCACTTCCCTGCATCTCATAAATACCCAATTCATTCGTACTTCCGAAACGGTTTTTATTGGCCCGAAGAATTCTATAAATATGGTTTCGGTCACCTTCAAATTGTAAAACGGTATCAACCATATGTTCCAAAATCTTTGGGCCGGCGATGTTTCCGTCTTTGGTAATATGGCCTATTAAAATTACCGGTGTTGCGGTTTCCTTGGCAAACTTTATAAGCTCGGCAGTGGTTTCCCGGATTTGCGAAATGCTTCCCGCTGTGCTTTCAATATAATCTGTATGGAGCGTTTGGATGGAATCAATCACCACAATATCGGGTTCAATTTCTTCAATATTTCTGAAAATATTTTGCGTTTTTGTTTCCGTTAAAATGAAACAATTTTCTGAAACAGGCTGGATACGNTCCGCCCGCATTTTAATTTGCTGTGCGCTTTCTTCGCCAGAAACATACAGTGTTTTATACGGTAGTTGGAGCGCAATCTGAAGCATCAATGTGCTTTTGCCAATTCCGGGTTCGCCGCCCAAAAGTGTTAATGAACCGGGAACCAATCCGCCTCCGAGCACACGGTTCAATTCGTTGTTTTTTGTATTCAGCCTCGCTTCAGCTTGTGTTGAAATTTCTGAAACGCGCTGTGGTTTGGCAACTCTCTTGGAAGGGTTTTCGGATGACTTCCAGCTAACCTTTTCGGCTTTTTGNATTACTTCTTCGGCTATGGTGTTCCATTCCTTACAGGAATTGCATTGCCCTTGCCATTTGGCATATTGGGCGCCACAGTTTTGGCAGAAAAATGTTGTCTTTGTTTTGGCCATAATAGTTCCGCTAAAATAAATATATTTACGCTACAAACCTTCGCTAAATGAAACACATCTACATCACATTTTTTTTATTGTGTTTTTTTTCCTGGGCTTCTACTGCGCAGCGGTATCAATTCAAAAAATATAAAACAGAAGAAGGGCTTGTAAACAACGAAACCTTTGCTATAATACAAGATAGCAATAACAAAATTTGGGTAAGTACTACTGGCGGAATAAGTTGTTTTAACGGAAAAACTTTTAAAAACTACACTACGGAAGACGGGTTAGCTTCCAATATTGTTTTCAGCATTTTTGAGGATAGCAAGGGGCGTATTTGGGTTGGTACGCTGGATAATGGCATAAGTATTATTNAAAACGGAAAAATCACGAATCCGAAAGGCGTTGATTTTGACTTTTTGGGAAGCGCCACCTATATTTTGGAAGGGANCGATGGCACAATTTATATTATTTTCGTAAAGGGCGTAGTAACTTACAAAAATGGAATGTTGGAGTATTTGGTAAAAGGTACTGAAGAAAACCAAATTTCAGGACTTCAGCAGGCAGCTTGGTATGATAGCAATACCTTATATATAAGTTCATCACAAACGGGTATTTTTAAAATGACCCTTAACCCTCTAAAAATTGAAAACATTTACAATGAAAAAGACGGGATAAACAACATCTGCTACTCGGTTTTTGTGGATGCTAAAAAAGATGTTTGGGTGGGAGCTTACGGTGAATTATATAAAATATCAAACGGGAAGCTTACAAAGTATAAATTTAGGCAAGAGGATTTTGATGAAAACCGCGTTTATGGAATTCTCGAGGAAAACAAAAACCAACTCTATCTAAGTTTTGAAGGGAATGGCTTTGGAATATTCAATAAGCAAACGGGCGATTTAAAGGTCATCAATACAGCACAGGGTCTTCCTTCCAAATACATTTACCGAATGATTAAGGATACCGAAGGCAACCACTGGATGACCAGTTATGGCGAAGGTATTATACGGTTCAGGGATACAGCNTTTAAAATTTATGATGACACACAGGGTTTGCTTTCAAAATCTGTAAATGATATTGCGGAATGGGACGGGGAATTGCTCATGGCCACAAATGACGGGGTGTTTGCTTTAGATGAATATAAGAAAATTCGGCCAGTAACTTTACGTGGCGCAATAAAAAATCTTTTTGTGACACCAGACGACAACCTTCTTTATACTACCGAAACAGCAGTTTTTGAACATACAAAGAGCAGCCCTAGGCCCATATTAATAGATGAGGGAGATTATAATCTATTGTTCAAAGAGCAGAATAAAACCTTTCTTTTTGGTACAGATAAAATTAAAGTTCTGACAAAAGATTCAACTTATTTTATAAAATCCCGGAGATCTATAACCATTGCCCCTATCGCAGATCGATATATACTATGCAAAATAGGAGGTTTATTTCAAATGAATGATAGTAAAACAGATACTATTACAGGACTTCACCCTGCGTTGCATTATGACTTTAGGAGTCTGGATGTAATAAATAAAAATGAAGTGCTTGCAGGTAACGAGAAGAAATTATACCACATCACCCTAAAGGATGACAAATTTAAAATTCAAGCTTTTGATATGAATCGATTTGCGTCCTTAAAACAATTTCGCGCATTGAAGGTTGATGGAAAAAATTTATGGCTGGCTGGCAGNGACATGTTGCTGAAAGTTGATTTGGANCTTTTGTTGCAAAAAGATAGTATTGTGTCAAAAAAATATACCACTGTGTCCCATTTTTTGGAAAATGACATAGACTTCAACTCGCTTTTAATTACCGAAGACAAAACCATTTTGGCCACTTCCCTCAGCGGAATGCTCGCTTTTGATGAAAAAACATATATCCCAAATTCGCAGCCTCCAAAACTTGATCTTTCGGAAATTCTTCTNTTTTCAGAACCTTTACAAGACAGCCTTTACAGAACTGGAAAAGGCATTGTTCTCCCCCATCAAAAAAACTATTTAAGTTTTTTAATGGAAGCGATAACGTTTACAAACCCAGAAAACGTCCATTATAAATACAGAATGAAAGGACTTCGGGATGGAAATGAATGGTCCCACCCCACAAAAGAACCTATCGCATTGTTTTCTTACCTTCCTCCAGGTGATTATACTTTTGAATTTATTGCAGATAATGGTGATGGTGTATGGCAAAATGAGCCTTTTCAATATGCATTTGTGATAACTGTTCCGTTTTGGAAGACTTGGTTTTTTTGGGTTTCTCTATTATCTATTTCATCATTAAGTGTTTTTTTATTTTACTATTTCAAAAACAAAGCAGAACAAAAAAGAAACGAAGCTTATACCCANAATCTCATAAAAGCCCAAGAAGAAGAACGCACCCGTGTGGCGCGTGAGCTTCACGATAGCGTTGGACAAAAATTGATGCTGCTCACTAAAAAAACCAAAACAAACGGCAATCAAGAAATGGAGTTTTTAGCCACCAATACCTTGGAAGAATTACGTGCAATTTCGAGAGGTCTCCATCCTGCAACACTGGAACGTTTGGGCCCCACGGCTGCCATTCAAAATATGGTTGATGAAGTGGACGCTAACACAAATATTTTCTTTACCCATGAAATTGATGATATCGATGCTTTTTTAAGTAGAGAAGCATCATTACATTTGTATAGGATTATACAAGAAATTTTAAACAATATGGTAAAGCATGCTGAAGCAAAAGCCGCTTCAGTTACCATTGAAAAAAAGAACCATAGTATTGAAGCCGTTATTGTAGATAATGGAAAAGGATTTGAAATTTCCGAAAAAGTAAAAACCAGTACGAGCCTTGGAATGAAAACCTTAATGGAACGTGCAAAAATTTTACACTCAAAAATTGATATAAAAAGTCAAATCAATAAAGGAACAACCATAACGCTAATTATCCCAATATAAATGCATGAAAAGAGTAAGATTTCTGTTGTTATTGCAGATGACCATCCTATGATTTTAAAAGGATTGCATGATGAGCTACAGGCAAATAACTATAATGTTTTGGGTCAAGCGGCCAATGGTATGCAGGCACTGGAGCTTATTTTAACCCATAATCCAACCATAGCTCTTCTTGACATTGATATGCCACTTTTAACGGGTTTTGAGGTTATAAAGATGGCCAAGCAAAAAAAGATTGACACTAAGTTCATAATCTTATCATTTCATAAAGAAAATGACTACCTATCCCAGGCTAAGGCACTTCAAATAAATGGTTATCTTCTGAAGGAAGACTCATTTTCTGAAATTGAAGACTGTATTCAATGTGTTTTAAATAATGATGTATGCTTTAGCCGATCTTTTGCCGCCTCTTCATTAGCAACGGTTTCGGAAGATTTAAAAAAAATAAAGCATTTAACCTCTTCAGAAAAAACGATTTTAAAGTTAGTAGCAGAACAATTGAGCAGCAGCGAAATTGCCGAAAAGCTTTTTATTTCCGTACGCACGGTAGAAAAACACCGGAGCAACATAATCATGAAGCTAGAAATTGAAAATATCACCACCAATGCCTTGACCAATTGGGCATATNTGCATAAAAATGTTATTAAAGAGCTTTAGATTTAATAACCAAAATCAGCTTTTATCTTGTCCGCCCTGTCCAGTAATTTATCAATGGTTATAAAATCTACCTCTTCTTTATCGTAGGCCCCTTGAAAAATTTTCATTGCTTTTTTGGGTTCGCCGGTTTCTTCGTAATAGCGTCCCAAATAATAATCGCCCAATACCGTATCCGGGTATTGCCTTTTTGCCAAGGTTGCAATCTCTCGTAAAGACTCCCATTGGTTTCGTTTTTCCGCAGCAGTGGCCGTAGCGATAAAATCATTGACGCGAATGTTATTGGTAATGCCAAAAAGATCCTCTATCACTTTATATTTGTCAAGCAAATACTGGCTAATTGGCGTATCCAATTTCAATAAAACTTCAGTGAATTCCTTTTTGCTGATGGGCCTATAAACCGAAAATATTTTTTCCAAAGCATTTGGAATGCCACGACCACCCAAAGAATAGTGGGTCGCTCCATCAAAATTATCATAATAATAATTGAATGATTTGCTTTTCAAACCATTTAATTGGGTGTTAAGGTCTTGGCTAGATTCCATCAAGCCTTTAATATCGTCAGTTCCCGTAGCCAGATAATAGAATATTTTTCCAGGTATTTGAGGAATACGCTCTACAAGGCGCTGTTCCATCATAGGGGCTAGATCTGGGCTTAGGTTAATGTAACCATTCAGCAACGGTGGATCTTTAAAGAGATAATAATTTATAAAATTTGCCGTAAAATCGTGTCCTACGCCAATGATGAACTTGGCAGTGCGGTATTTTTTATCAATATATGGAATAAGCTCCATGCCAATAAATTCAAAAAACTGNGCGCCTTTATCACCAGGCATAAAAGTATTGTCGTCATAAGAGCAATCTTCATAACGCAAATCGCCTTGCATAACACCNACTACTATAGATTCCGGCATATCTTCCCAATAACTGAAATAATCAACGTTTCCAGCTACTGGCTCAAAAAGATAATCAGCATCAAGCACCAAAACAATAGGATATTTCTTATCGATATTGGTATCNTAATTTCTTGGAAGCTGAATTTTNAATCTTCGNGACTCACCAAGTTTGTCAGAATTGAATTCTTCGTAGATTGTTTGGGAAAATGAAGCATAATTAAGTAAAACACAAACTGCGAGTAGTAGGATTTTTTTCATTNGTTAGAATTTTTAGGCTGTGGAAAGATAACAAATTTTCAATTTGTTGTTTTTTTACTGAAAATTTTTTTTCGGAAAAATTACAGTTTTAGCCGTTTTCGATTGTAAAGAGGAAGTAAAACTAATGACAGCNCTCCGAAAAACACAATGGAAGAAATATTTGAAATCCANACAATCCATCCAAAAGCAACNCCCACGGTTTTGGCAACTCCGAAAACACTCAAAATTCCCGCAACTGCTGCAGGATAGGTTCCAAAGCCACTATTGGTAAAAGCAAAAGTGAAACTCCCAACGACAAAGGTGATTATAATTGTCCCAAAAGGAATATTTGTAGTATCCGGTAATGCATGTAGGGCAGTGTAAAAGGAAAGTAGATACAGGCCCCAAATGATGAAAGTGTGAAAGAGAAAAGCTCCCTTTTTCTTCATTTTTAAAATACTGAAAACACCTTCTTTCAATCCAATAACGAAGCTTTTTAATTTTTTGTTGATATTCGATTTTGAAAATTTAATGTACANGGGAATGCTCACGCCCATTAAAACAATTCCGAAAATAATAACATATAAAAGCGAGGGCGGGATACTTTCCACCACATAATCATACAATACGTCAAACTTTATTATAAATGCCAAAACAGTGAAAAAAAGAAGAAATAAAAGATCAACAACCCTTTCTGAAATAATGGTCCCGAATCCTTTTTGAAAAGGCACTCCTTCATATTTATCCAAAATGATTCCACGCGAAACTTCGCCACTTTTCGGAATAAAAATATTCATCAAATACGCCACGGAAACCGCCATGAAGTTATTGGCCAATTTGGTTTTATAACCCAAGGGTTGTAACATAAAATTCCATCGGTAGGATCGAGAAATATGGCTCAAAACACTAAATACAACAGAAAGCAATACGAAGCCATAGTTTGCGTCGGCAAAATATTTTTTAGTTTCCGCAAGTTGTTGTGGCGTAAATGACTGGTAGATATACCAAATCAAGAAAACCCCTAATCCCAGCGGAATTGCTATTTGAAAAAATTTTGAGAGGGAGCGGCTCAATTTATCGGAGTAGATTTGTTTCCTCGTCCGGGAACACCAATGCCGGTTTAAAAGCTCTAGCCTCTTCTACTTCCATCAAGGCATAGGTAATAAGAATAAGCACATCACCGGGAGCCACGCGTCTTGCAGCGGCACCATTTAAAGTAATCTCGCCACTGTTTCGAGGTCCGGGAATAGCATATGTTTCAAGGCGTTCTCCGTTGTTATTGTTTACTATTTGGACTTTTTCGCCTTCAATAATATTGGCGGCGTCCATTAAATCTTCGTCAATAGTGATACTGCCAATATAGTTTAGATCGGCGCCTGTAACTTTTACCCTATGGATTTTAGATTTTACTACGTGTATTTGCATGGTGCAAAGGTATTAATTTAAAGGCATATTATCTATAAGCCGGACTTCGCCCGCAAATGCTGCTATAAAAGCTCTATACTTAGAGTCTTTGTTTTTCCGCTTTGCAGTTTTGAGCGTTTTTTCGTTGGCTATTTCAAAATATTCCAAATTCAAGTTAGGATTTTGCAAAAACCGTTCCGCAACTAAAGCGTTCAAATCTGTAATTGAGGTTGAACGGAACTTATCCCTTACTTCTTTTAATGTATTATAAATAATGGTGGCCTCTTTAAACTGTTTGGCGCTTAGTCGTTTGTTTCGCGAACTCATTGCAATTCCGTTTTTCTCTCTCAAAATTGGGCATCCCACAATTTTTACGGGCAGCTTTTCCATGGCAACCAACTTTTTAACAATTTGTAATTGTTGAAAATCCTTTTCGCCAAAGTATGCTGAATTTGGTTTTACAATTTTTAACAGCTTGCTTACAATTGTTCCCACTCCGTCAAAATGTCCTTTTCGGTGCTTGCCCTCCATTTCATTTTCGAGGTTTCCGAAATTGTACTTTTTTGCGGAAACCGAATCATCATATAGATCTGAAACCTCTGGCAAGTACACAATCACATCGCCTTTTAATTTTTTTAATAGTGAAATATCATCTTCAGGAGTGCGCGGATATTTTTCAAGATCTGCACTGTTGTTAAATTGTGTGGGGTTTACAAAAATGCTCACAACAACTACATCGTTGTTTTCTAAAGCATTCTTTACCAAAGATATATGCCCTTCATGCAATGCACCCATTGTTGGCACAAAACCTATTTTGTTATTTTTTGCCAAGGAAGACAAGGCTTGCGCCAAGGTTTCTTTCTGGGTATGTATTACCATAAAATTGGGTTAAGAGCGGGCAAAATTAATATATTAAAGACAATCTACATAAATTTTCGTAATTTTGCGTGTTTTTAAACGCCTCGAGACATTGAGGCCAATTGCAATAATTCCTAAAAACCCAATAGATGAAAGATAAAAGAGTCTTGTATGTGTCTTCAGAAGTTATACCTTATCTTCCCGAGACCGAGATTTCTTCAATGTCGTTTGAAGCTCCGCGAATGATTAACAACAATGGCGGCCAGATAAGAATCTTTATGCCTCGCTATGGCAATATAAATGAAAGAAGGCACCAACTGCACGAAGTGATTCGTCTTTCTGGAATGAACTTGGTAATAAATGACCTCGATATGCCACTGATTATAAAAGTGGCGTCAATCCCTAAAGAGCGCATTCAGGTTTACTTTATTGACAATGAAGACTATTTTAAAAGAAAGGCTACTTATGCTGATGAAGAAGGAAATTTTTACAAAGATAATGACGAGCGCGCCATTTTCTTTGCAAAAGGGGTAATTGAAACCGTAAAAAAACTGAATTGGGCGCCAGATATTATTCATGTTCACGGCTGGCTTGCTTCTTTTCTTCCCTTATATCTACGGAATTATTACGGAAACGAACCACTTTTTGAAAATAGTAAAATAGTTACTTCTGTGTACAATCAAGGCTTCGATGGAACGTTAGCTAAAAACACAATTGATAAAGTTAGGTTTGATGCTATTGATGATGAAGTTATTACTGAACTTGAAGAGCCAAGTTATGTAAACCTCATGAAAATAGCCGTCAAAAACTCTGACGCAGTAATTGTAGGATCTGAAGATATCCCAAAAGAGCTTGAGGATTTTATTAACACTTTAGACAAACCTGTGTTAAAATATCATAATATGGAAAATTTTTCCCAAGCATATTTAGACTTTTACAGCTCAAAAGTCTTAAAATAATTTCTTCAACAATCATATTGAAATGAGCTTATTACATTTCACCCAAAACAATTTATAGAACAAATGAAAATTAAAAATTTGTTGCCACTTGCAGGTGCTATTTTCTTTATAATAATTGCTGTCTCTTCTTGCCAGGAAGATATTTCCACTTTGGGTTCTGAAGTATTGGGCACTGAAACCCCCAACGGAATCTTGGATGAATCACAATCCGTAATTGCATACAGCAGAAAACTTGGGCCTGTGCAAAGCAACAGATTGCCTGCATACCAATTTGGGGTTTATAACGATCCTGTATATGGAAAGTCAACAGTAAATCTTTTATCTCAATTAACCCTTGGGTCAAGCGACCCCAGCTTTGGCGATAATGCCAAAGTAGATAGTGTTTTTGTGTATTTACCATATTTCAGTACAGGAACTACAGTGGACAGCGTAACGACTTACGAACTGGATTCTATTTATGGTACCACTCCCATTAATGTATCTGTATTTGAATCAAATTATTTTTTAAGGGAATATGATCCTAATACAGGTTTTGAAGAATTTCAAAATTATTACACTACTCAGGGAGATGTTTTTGAGAGTTATTTAGGTGAAGAATTAGCCGCTGTAGAAAATTTTCTGCCCACAAAGAACAGTTATGTTATATTTGAAGGTGAAGACAATGAAGAGGAGATTGCTCCCGGCCTTCGCATAAAACTTGACACTGCTTTCTTCCAAACCAAAGTGATTGATATGGAAGGGACTCCAGAATTGCGCAATAGCAATAACTTCAAAAACTTTTTAAGAGGTCTTTATTTTAAAGTAAATTCACCCACGGATAACGGAAGCCTTTTTATTTTTGATGTTACCAAAGCATACGTCTCTATTTTTTACAGTTACGATAACGAAGATGATCCCGACGAACGAGAAAATGATGTGTTTAAATTAAATTTTAGTGGTGGAATTAGTGTAAATACTTTTACCAACCAACTGCCTACTCAAATACAAACCGCGGTAGAGAATCCGAATATTGAAACCGGCAATGAAAATCTTTATCTTCGGGGTGGCGATGGAATTATTTCGGTTGTGGAACTCTTCGGAAAAGACAACGACAATAATGGCGTGGCAGATCAACTTGAAACTCTTCGAGATAAGAAATGGCTGATCAATGAGGCAAACCTCATTTTTTATGTAAATCAGGATTTAATGGTAGGGGGCGCTACAGAACCTGAACGCATTATAATTTATGACCTTAAGAACAGCAATGTACTGGCAGATTACAATCTTGATCCAACAAATGGTCTCGAGGCCGTAGATGCACTTACAAACCATTACGGAAAACTGCAAAGAGGAAGTGACGGCAACGGTGAATATTACAAATTAAAAATAACAACTCATATAAGTAATTTAATCAATAAAGACAGTACAAATGTACCCTTGGGCATAGTTGTGTCTCAAAATGTGTTAACCAGGACTACGCAGAAACTTCAAAACCCCATGGAGCCTAATATTGAGCAAATACCTTCAAGTACTGTAGTCTCACCAGAAGGAACTATTCTTTACGGAAACGCAACGCCAAACCAAGAAAAAAGATTAAAACTCCAAATTTATTACACTGAACCTAATTAAACCCTTCGTATGTGTGGAATTGTAGGCTATATCGGCAAAAAAGAAGCATACCCAATTATTCTCAACGGATTGAAACGTTTAGAATACAGAGGTTATGACAGTGCCGGAATTGCGCTTTTTGACGGAACAGATATTCAACTTTGCAAAACAAAAGGGAAGGTTGCCAGTCTGGAAGAAAAAGCTGAAAATGAGATTTCCCGAAAGGGAAGCCTCGGTATTGGCCATACCCGATGGGCAACCCATGGGGTTCCAAACGATGTAAACAGCCACCCACACTATTCCAATAGTGGAGATTTGGTAATCATTCACAACGGTATTATTGAAAATTACGATTCCCTAAAAAAGGAATTGAGTAAACGCGGTTATAAATTTACCTCAGACACTGATACGGAAGTATTGGTAAACCTTATAGAAGACATTCAAATAAACGAAAAAGTTAAACTTGGCAAAGCCGTTCAAATTGCTTTAAATCAAGTGGTTGGAGCATACGCCATCGCACTTTTCGACAGAAAGAAACCAGATGAAATTGTAGTCGCAAAACTTGGCAGCCCACTTGCTATTGGTATCGGAGAGGATGAATTTTTTGTTGCCAGCGACGCTTCACCATTTATAGAATTTACAAACAACGCTATCTATCTTGAAGATGAAGAAATGGCCATCATTCGCTTGGGGCGTGATGTAAAAGTCAGAAAAATTAAGGACGATAAATTGGTTGCGCCCTACATTCAAGAGCTTCAACTTAACCTTGAGCAAATTGAAAAAGGCGGTTACGATCACTTTATGCTCAAGGAAATCCACGAGCAACCAGCAGTAATAAAAGATACATATCGTGGGCGTTTACTTGCCGAAAAAGGCATTGTAAAGCTTGGAGGACTTGAAGATTATATTGAAAAATTCATAAATGCAGACCGCATCATTATCGTGGCCTGTGGAACCTCTTGGCACGCCGGACTGGTTGCAGAATATATTTTTGAGGATTTGGTGCGCATTCCCGTGGAAGTGGAATATGCCTCCGAATTCCGTTACAGAAACCCAATTATTTCAGAAAATGACGTGGTTATCGCTATTTCACAAAGTGGTGAAACCGCCGATACCCTGGCAGCCATAAAGCTTGCAAAATCAAAGGGCGCTTTTGTTTATGGAATTTGCAACGTGGTTGGTTCTACAATTTCTAGAGAAACCCATAGCGGCACCTATACACACGCCGGACCTGAAATAGGTGTTGCCTCTACCAAAGCCTTTACAACACAAATTACTGTTTTGGCCATGATAGCTCTTCGCCTTGCAAAGGCAAAAGGCACTATTTCGCATCGCGATTTTATGCTTTATTTACACGAGTTGGAACTTATTCCAAATCATGTGGAAGAAGCTTTGCATACTGAAGACAAAATAAAAGAGATAGCCTCCGTATTTAAAGACGTTCGCAATTTTCTTTATTTGGGAAGGGGTTACAACTTCCCTGTAGCTTTGGAAGGCGCTTTGAAGTTAAAAGAAATTTCATACATCCACGCTGAAGGCTATCCCGCTGCCGAAATGAAGCACGGACCCATCGCCTTAATTGACGAACAAATGCCCGTAGTGGTTATTGCCATTAAAAGTGATCATTACGATAAAGTGGTTAGCAATATTCAGGAAATTAAGGCAAGAAAAGGAAAAATTATAGCCGTAGTTTCTGAAGGTGATACTGCTGTTAGGGAAATGGCTGACTATGTTATGGAAGTTCCACACACCGCCGAAGCCTTGTCTCCATTGGTAACTACCATTCCGCTGCAATTACTTTCGTACCACATTGCCGTAATGCTTGGTCGCAATGTAGATCAGCCTCGTAATTTGGCAAAATCAGTTACTGTAGAATAAAACATTTTATAAGCTCTTTTTTTTGATGTACTTTTATTTCAATGAAAGTCATCAACCTAATATCCGGGCCGAGAAATCTTTCCACAGCCTTAATGTATTCTTTTGCCCAACGCGAAGACATCACGGTTTTGGACGAGCCATTTTACGGTTATTATCTACAAAATGCTGCTTTGGAAAACGAACACCCATCCCAACAGGAAATCCTGCAAACGATGGAACTGAATGAAGAAAAGATAGTTGAAAAAATCAATACACTTTCCGAAAAGAATAATGTTTTTGTAAAAGGGATGGCGCACCATTATTTAACCCATTCTCCAGAGTTTATTTTGAACTGGGAAAATGTAATCTTGATTCGGCACCCAAAAAAATTAATCGCTTCTTTCTCCAAAGTAATCCATACACCAACTTTAAGTGATATAGGCGTAAAAAAAGCTTCAGAACTTTTTTTGTTTCTTAAGAAAAGCGGGGAAACCCCAATAGTGATTGACAGTGATGCACTTTTGGAAAACCCCGAAACCTACCTCAGAAAATTTTGCAATTTGCTCAATATTCCTTTTTCAGAAAAAATGCTTTCTTGGAAAAAAGGAGGAATTCCGGAAGATGGCATTTGGGCAAAACATTGGTACGGAAATGTTCATAATTCTGAAGGATTTGCAGTTCAAAAAAGCAGCTCACAGCCCTTACCTGAGCATTTGGATTCTTTACTGAAGGAAGCGCTTCCATATTACGAAACTTTAAAAAATAACATTTTAACCAACGATTAATATGCTTCAAAAATCCAACCCCAAAAACGACAACATCCAAGTTTTTATTAAAGATAAATTATACCCTAGAAGTGAAGCAAAAATTTCGGTTTTTGACAGTTCGGTTCAAGGAGGCGATGCCGTTTGGGAAGGATTGCGCGTATATCCCGAAGGTGTGGTTTGCTTGGACAAACACTTAACCCGCTTACAGGAATCTGCAAAAACATTGGCTTTTACAGATGTTCCTTCCAAAGAATTCATAAAAAAAGCAATAAAGCAAACGCTCGATGCTAACGGAATGAACGACGATACACATATCCGTTTGACGTTGACGCGCGGTGAAAAAATTACCAGCGGCATGGATCCGCGATTAAATCAAAATGGCTCCTGCCTGATTGTTTTGGCGGAATGGAAACCGTTGGTGTATGACAATGACCACGGCATAAAAGTGATAAGTACAAGCCAACGCCGAAACTCTCCGCAGTTTTTGGACAGTAAGATTCACCATAACAATTTGCTCAACAATATTATTGCAAAAATTCAAGCAAACATAGCCGGGAAAGACGCAGGATTAATGCTGGACGATCGCGGATTTATTGCTGAACTTAACGGCAGTAATCTTTTTATGGTGAAAAGCGGAAAGGTTTTTACCCCCTTTGGCCACGCTTGTTTACCAGGAATCACTCGCAATTCAGTTATTGAAATGTGTAAAAAGTACGATATTGAAATTACCGAAGCAGACATTACGCTTTCACAATTCTACAATGCAGACGGTGTTTTTGCAACGGGAACAATGGGTGAACTTACGCCCGTTGTTGAAATTGACGGGCGCAGCATTTCCAAAGACAATTCGCTTCAGAAAAAAATTATTACACTTTTCGGGAAAGAAGTTAGAGGTTTATGTGAAAAGCTTTAAATAGCAGGACTTAAGAGGATTTATAAGCTGTCATTGCTTTTCAATAAAAACATCAAATTTTTTAAAGATTTCCATTGCAAATTTCATTCAGAAAAAACTATCTTTGCACCGTTCAAAATAGGGGTGGTATTTGCGCCCTTAGATAACTATAAAATAAACAGTTACTCATGTCACAAAGTACAGGAAAAGTTGCACAGATTATTGGCCCGGTAGTTGACGTTGCGTTTGATAGCGGATCGGAACTTCCAAAAATATACGACTCGTTAGAGGTAAACAATAACGGAAACCTTTTGGTTCTTGAAGTTCAATCTCACATTGGTGAAAGTATGGTACGTACCATATCAATGGATTCTACAGATGGTTTAAGCCGCGGTGTAGATGCTGTTGCAACAGGAGCACCTATACAAATGCCTATTGGCGATGATGTGTATGGCCGACTTTTCAACGTAATTGGGGATGCTATTGACGGTATCGGGAACTTGCCAAAAGCTGGCGACAACGGGCTTCCAATTCACCGTGAGGCTCCAAAATTTGAAGATCTTTCAACTTCTACCGAAGTTCTTTTCACAGGTATTAAAGTGATTGACCTTATTGAGCCTTACGCAAAAGGTGGTAAAATTGGTCTTTTTGGTGGTGCTGGTGTGGGTAAAACGGTACTTATTCAAGAGTTGATTAATAATATTGCGAAAGGCCACGGTGGTCTTTCTGTATTCGCTGGTGTAGGTGAACGTACTCGTGAGGGTAATGACTTGCTTCGCGAAATGCTTGAGTCCGGTATTATAAAATACGGTGACGATTTTATGCACTCTATGGAAAATGGCGGATGGGATCTTTCAAAAGTTGACAAAAAAGCTATGAAAGAATCCAAAGCTACTTTTGTGTTCGGACAGATGAACGAACCACCAGGAGCACGTGCACGTGTTGCACTTTCAGGGCTTACCATTGCTGAATATTTCCGCGATGGCGCTGGCGAAGGACAAGGAAAGGATGTACTTTTCTTCGTAGATAACATTTTCCGTTTTACGCAAGCTGGTTCTGAGGTTTCCGCACTTCTTGGACGTATGCCTTCAGCGGTGGGTTACCAACCAACTTTGGCAACAGAGATGGGTGCGATGCAAGAGCGTATTACTTCAACAAAAAGAGGTTCTATTACTTCAGTACAGGCGGTTTACGTACCTGCGGATGACTTAACGGATCCAGCACCGGCAACAACTTTTGCCCACTTGGATGCTACAACCGTACTTTCGCGTAAAATTGCTGAGCTTGGTATCTATCCAGCGGTTGACCCATTGGACTCAACCTCTCGTATTCTTACCGAATCAATTCTTGGAAAAGAGCACTATGCTTGTGCACAAAGAGTAAAAGAGCTTTTACAGCGTTATAAAGAATTACAGGATATCATTGCGATTCTTGGTATGGAAGAACTTTCTGAAGAAGATAAAATGGCAGTAGGTCGCGCGCGTCGTGTACAGCGTTTCCTATCACAGCCTTTCCACGTAGCAGAACAGTTTACCGGTATTCCTGGAGTTTTGGTTGATATTAAAGAAACCATAAAAGGTTTTAATATGATTATGGATGGGGAATTGGATCACCTTCCGGAAGCAGCCTTCAACCTTAAAGGAACTATCGAGGAAGCAATCGCTGCAGGTGAGAAAATGCTTGCGGAAGCGTAAACAGCTTATAGCGTAAAGCTAAAAGCATAAAGCTAAAAAATATGTACTTAGAAATAGTGACCCCCGAAGCATCTTTAGTTGCTGGAGAAGTAGAAAGCATAACCGTTCCGGGAGTGGAAGGAGAATTTCAAATGTTAAACAACCACGCCCCTATTGTTTCTGTTTTGCAGGAAGGAAAAGTGAAATTCAAAGGAAACCCAACAATTGCGGAAGGTTTCGAAAAAAAATTCACTAAGGAAAGCGATAAATGGGTATTGCAAATTTCAGGAGGAACTGTTGAATGCAACAACAATCGTGTGATGGTTTTAGCAGATTAAACAGCTAAAAATTCAAAATTCTACAAAATCCCAAATTCCAAAATAATGGAGTTTGGGATTTTTGTATGGGCTAAATCCTTAAAGTTATATTAACACCCTCCTATCATTTTATATAGGATTTGTAACTTTACACGTTGATAAAAACTATGCAGTTACAGCAAATAGATAGGGTAAAAACTATTACCAAAGAAGATTTTCTAAAAAACTATTTTAAACCACAAAAACCAGTCATTATTGAAAGGTTTGTTGAGGATTGGCCTGCATTTACCAAATGGAATCTTGATTATATGGCTGACGTTGCGGGTGATAAAATGGTTCCCCTTTACGATAACCGTCCCGTGAGCCACAAAGATGGTTTTAATGAACCGCATGCAAAAATGAAAATGCGTGAGTATGTGGAACTTCTTAAAACCGAGCCTACCAAATACCGGATATTTCTGTGGAATATTTTAAAGGAAGTACCCCAGCTTCAAAATGATTTTGACTTTCCGGATTTTGGCCTCAAATTGATGAAAGGTTTACCGATGCTCTTCTTCGGCGGAAAGGACTCGTACACTTTTATGCATTACGATATTGATTTGGCAAACATCTTCCATTTTCACTTTCAAGGAAAAAAAGAAGTCATTCTTTTTGACCAAAAACAGAACGATTATCTCTATAAAATTCCACATTCATTGATTACTCGTGAAGATATAGATTTCCACAATCCAGATTACGAAAAATGGCCAGCATTAAAAAAAGCAGAAGGCTACATCGCGAATTTGGAACACGGCAACGTTTTGTATATGCCCGAAGGGTATTGGCACTATATGCGTTATATTACTCCGGGTTTTTCCATGAGTTTACGGGCTATTCCCAGAAACCCAAAAAACCTAGCTAAAGCAGTATACAATATTGTTTTTATGCGCTATTTTGACCAATTAATGCGAAAGTTGAAAGGCCAAAAATGGATTGATTGGAAAAACGAGCAAGCCATCGTTCGTACTAATAATGCGCTGTAAATTCTTAATATTTCAGTATCTTTCTTATAAGTTTTTCAATATAAATACTTCATACTAATAATTGCAATCCTTTGTTTGCTGGCAACTTTTGAGCAAGCCTTTTTAAGCAAAGGAGATATAAAATTTCAAGTTGGAGTCAATTTACAAACTAACGACACCGGATGTATGGGCGGCTTGGGTTTTGATTTCGGTAAATATTGAGGCTCCGTTTAAAATTTAGAAATATATCTTTTATGAATCCCGCATAAATATCTTCATAATAATTTTTCAACTTATTGCAACCTTTTCATAAAGTTCATATCTTACCCAACATTTAATAAAACAACCCAACCAATGAACGAATGGTTTGCAGCATTTGAGCCTTTTGAAAAGGTTTACTGGTCCATAGCCCTAATCGCTTCAGCAATTTTTATTATCCTTATAATTTTAACCTTTGTAGGTGGTGAAGTGGATGATACTGGCGACGTAGACTCTGATATAGAAGGCGACACGGGAATTCACTTTCAGTTTCTTTCCTTTAAAAATTTAATTGGATTTTTCACCCTTTTTGGATGGTCAGGAATTGCCTGTATTGGCGAAGGGCTTTCTAAAGGGATGACAATATTAATTTCGACAGCGTGTGGTTTACTGATGATGGCCATTATGGCTTCGTTGTTTTACTATTTGGGAAAATTAAATAGCAGCGGCTCCCTGAAAATTGAAAACGCACTTAACCAGATTGGCGAAGTTTACCTTACTATAGGCGCCAACCGCTCAAGAATTGGAAAAGTACATATAAACATTCAGGGAGGCATGCGCGAACTTGATGCGCTGACAGACGAACCCTCAGACCTTCACCAAGGAGATATTGTAACCGTTGTACAAGTAACGGGTACGGGAATTTTAATAGTAAATAAACACACCGCCTAATCATGACTTTCTTACCACTTCAAGCAGAATCATTTGCGCCCTTATTGGCTATTGGGTTTGCCATTTTATTTGTTTTTATCATCCTAATTACTTTTATAAGAAGGTATAAGCGTTGTCCCTCAGACCGTATTTTGGTAATTTATGGAAAGGTTGGCACAGGAAACTCGGCCCGCTGTATTCATGGAGGTGCTGCCTTTATTTGGCCAGTAATCCAAGATTACGAATATCTTGACCTGACCCCTATTTCAATAGAGGTTAATCTAATAAATGCCCTAAGTAAGCAAAACATTCGTGTAAATGTTCCTTCCCGTTTCACCATAGGTATTTCTACCGAACCGGGCATTATGCAAAATGCCGCAGAGCGCTTGCTTGGTCAAGGCTTGGAGCAAATTCAAGAACTTGCAAAAGAAATTATTTTTGGTCAGTTGCGTTTGGTTGTGGCATCGATGGACATTGAGGAAATAAACAACGACAGAGATAAGTTTTTGACTAATATCTCTAACAGTGTTGAGTCTGAATTGAAGAAAGTTGGTTTAAAACTAATCAACGTGAATATAACCGACATTGTTGATGAATCTGGCTATATTGAAGCTTTGGGTAAAGAAGCTGCTGCCCATGCCATCAATGCTGCTCGTAAATCTGTAGCTGAAAAAAATAGGGATGGTTCCATTGGGGAAGCAAATGCAAAACAGGATGAGCGCACACAGGTTGCTGCAGCAAATGCGCAGGCCGTGGAAGGCGAAAACATTGCAAAGATTAACGTTGCAAATTCAGACTCGCTGCGTCGCCAACGTGAAGCAGAAGCCGAAAGAGTAGCGATTGCTTCTGAAAAGGTACAGTCAGCAAAAGCATTGGAAGAATCCTATATAGCCGAAAAAGAAGCGGAAATTACACGTGCGGAAAGGGAAAGAAGCACACAACTTGCAGATATTATCGTTCCCGCTGAAATTGACAAACGAAAAGTTGAGATAGATGCCGAAGCAGTAGCTGAAAAAATAAGACGCCAAGCCAAAGGGGAAGCAGATGCAATTTTGTTCAAGGCACAAGCAGAAGCACAGGGTATATTTGAAATACTTACCAAACAGGCAGAAGGTTTTGATAGAATTGTAAAAGCTGCTGGAAACAACTCCAAAGATGCAGTGCTTTTATTGATAGCCGATAAACTTCCAGAGTTAGTAAAACTTCAGTCTGAAGCCATTAAAAACATTAAGATTGACAAGGTTACCGTTTGGGAAAACGGTTCTTCAAAAGATGGCAAAACTGCAACTTCCAACTTTATTTCGGGAATGTACGGTTCCGTACCGCCACTTCAGGAAATGTTTAACATGGCCGGTATGGAATTGCCAGAATATTTGAAGGGAAAAAAAGTGGAGGGTAATAATAGTTTATCTGAAGATGAAGGAGAAAATCCAAAGAAAAAATAAATCGTTACAAATAATTATTTCAGAAAACTTAGTTAGGACAAACCTTCATCATAAGAAAAAGCACAACCACCACCATGTTGGTTGTGCTTTTTTAAATTCAAATAATTGGCATTGTTACTCATTCTGAAAAATATCCTCAATAGGCATTTCAAACAATCTAGAAATCTTAAATGCCAACGGCAAGCTGGGATCAAACTTTCCTGTTTCAATAGCGTTTATGGTCTGTCGAGACACCTCAACCTCAGCTGCCAGTTCAGCCTGGGTCATATTATGCTCTGCGCGAAGTACTTTTATTTTATTCTTCATCTGTATTTATTATTGCCTACGAAAGTTGCTATCAAATATGTTATCCCTATTAGCATAACCAAGTCTGCTATCTCCGCATCAAAACCGATAACATTTGCCTGATCTAGTAATGAATAGCTTAAGCCACCAACCACGCCAACGCCTAAAGCAATAGCCATTGCTTCGATATGTACTTTTCGTTGCATTTCATCCAAACTATTAATGTACTTTCGGTTCATAAGGATCATCCCTATGCCAACAAGAGTAGCTATAAAAATAAATATGATGGATAAGACAGTATTGCCTTCCCAGAAATATTTTTGACCAAAGGAGGCTATTGCCATTGTTACTACCCACCCACCGGTCCAATAAGCTAATTGTCTTATATTCTTTTTTGAAGCGTCTTTCCATGAATTCTGTTTTGTTTCCATAAGTAAAGTGTATTTGATTTTATGTAAAGTTATATTGACACAAATATATAATTTTTTTTCAAATGTCAAGTTTTATTTACATAATTTATTTTGAAATTTCGTTTACCTTTTCATATACCAATTCTGGCTCCCATCCTCGGTAAAGAAGATAATCTGCAAGTTTTTTTCTTCTTTTCAGAATGTTTTTTTCAGAAACCAATTGAAGTAATCGCTTTTCTACCAAAGTCTCAAAGGCTGTATAGTATTCAGCATCGGGTATTTCCTTTAGGGCAATCTGAATGTTGTATTTTGAAATTTCGCGACGTTTCAATTCGTTAACAATTCTATTTCTGCCCCATTTTTTGGTTCTGAATTTTCCCCGTGCAAAAGCTTGCGCAAATCGCGTTTCATTTA
This sequence comes from Aequorivita sp., assembly GCA_002715485.1. Classification (GTDB taxonomy): domain Bacteria; phylum Bacteroidota; class Bacteroidia; order Flavobacteriales; family Flavobacteriaceae; genus Aequorivita. The sequence goes on from PAZL01000010.1 coordinate 68,026, forward strand.
AAAAATTGTTTCGCAATAAATGATCAATTATTTGGTCTACGGCTTTGGAAATCATTCTCATTTCATACAATTTTTGATGAACTTCTTTATGGCAACGTTCTTGATAGGCACAATAGCGCTCCATTCTCTTGGTAGCTTCATCAACGGTGTATGTTTTATGTGTTTTCAAACTGGAAGTAAAACTAACAAAAAAACCCCTTCCGAAGTAAGTCTTCAAAAGGGGTTTTGGTTATTTTATCAATTCACCGTCTTTGTCGTGAAAGTGATATTCGAGATACGTATAAGCATCCCGAGGTTGGATTTTTACCCATTTTTTGTGCTCCAAAAACCATTTGGTGCGCACGCTTGGGAAACCTTTGGTTAAAAAGGCCGCTATAAAAGGATGCGTATTGAGCGTTATCTTTTTATAGTCTTTTTTGAAAAGGCGTTTTACCTCTTCATTAATTCTATTTATCACAATGATAGGCGCTTCAATCTCGCCATTGCCTCCAATGCTGGGGTCTTCCTCGCGAGTTTTGATGTTCATTTCTGGCCTAACACGTTGACGGGTTATCTGTATCAACCCAAATTTGCTTGGGGGAAGAATTTTGTGTTTTGCTCTGTCATCCTTCATTTCTTCACGAAGATGATTATAGAGTTGTTTGCGGTGATTGGCATTTGCCAAGTCGATAAAATCTACCACAATAATTCCTCCCATATCGCGCAACCTTAGCTGTCTTGCCACCTCAGTGGCCGCAATCATATTCACTTCAAGCGCGGTGCCTTCTTGTGTTTTTTGTTTGTTGCTTCGGTTACCGCTATTCACGTCTATTACGTGCATTGCTTCGGTATGTTCTATTACCAGGTAAGCTCCTTTGCTTCCCGATACTGTTTTTCCGAAGGAAGTTTTAATCTGCCTTTCTATTCCGAACTTTTCAAACATCGGGACATTGCTGTCATAAAACTTTACGATATTGTCTTTCTTTGGTGCAATTTCCTGCACATAATCTTTTATTTGCAAGTAAAGGGTTTCATCGTCAATATGTATTGCGGAGAATGAATCGTTAAACATATCGCGGATGATGGATGCTCCCCTGTTTAGCTCGCTCAGCACTTTTGAAGGGTGGTGCGCCCCTTGTAGCTTCTTACACATCGCCGTCCAGCGATCCATAAGGTTCTGTAAATCTTTGTCCAGTTCTGCTACTTTTTTGCCCTCGGCTACGGTGCGTATAATAACGCCAAATCCTTTTGGTTTTATGCTTGTTATCAAGCGTTTTAACCTGTCTTTTTCTTCGTTGCTTTCTATTTTTTGAGAAACAGAAACGCGGTCTGAAAACGGCACCAGTACAATATATCTTCCGGCTATGGATAGCTCGGAACTTATACGTGGGCCTTTTGTGGAAATGGGTTCTTTTACAATTTGAACCAAGATGGATTGATTGCTCTTTAAGGCATCGTTTAAGTTGCCATGCTTATCAATCTCTTTTTCGAATGGAAAATTATTTAAGGTATAATCCTTTAACTTACCTGAGCTAACACTTTTCACAAATTTCAATTGTGAAAGTACCTTCGGGCCGAGATCGTGATAGTGTAAAAAACCATCCTTCTCATAACCCACGTTCACAAAGGCGGCGTTTAGACCAGGGACTGTTTTACGTATTTTGGCAAGAAATATATCGCCAACAGTAAAATTGTTGTCCTCTTCCTCTTTGTGGAGCTCTATAAGCTTTCCATCTTTTAAAAGGGCAAAATCAACTTCTTGTGAACCGGACCTAATAAATAATTCGTAGTTCACGTTACATTAATTTTGTCGTTCCGAAATATAATCCGGAACTAATTAAACAATATTTTTCACAGATTTATATAAAATCCGGCGAAACTGCACCAAAACCAAAAGCCGGCTGTTGCAATCTCATTTTCAAAGAACGATTTATCGTTTGTTCTATTCGGAAATAGCACCAAAAAAGTACAATTTCCGAAACACTTTTAAAACAGAAAAAGTAGTTTAGAAACTACTTTTTCTTTTTGTGGCGGTTAGCGCGACGACGCTTTTTACGCTTGTGGGTCGCTACCTTATGTCTTTTTCTTTTTTTACCACTTGGCATACTAAAGTCTTTTTTAATGCTCCACCTAAGTGGAACGGGTTAGAATTATTTTACGTCCACGTTGGTCTTTACGCCTTCAACAAAAACTTTTGCAGGTTTAAAGGCCGGAATATTGTGAGCTGGTATTTTAATAGTTGTGTTTTTTGAAATGTTTCTTCCTGTTTTTTCAGCTCTTGTTTTAATAATAAAGCTTCCAAAACCTCTTAAATACACATTGTCTCCACCTTCCAAAGAGTTCTTTACTTCTTCCATAAAGGTTTCAACAGTAGCTTGTACTTCATTCTTTTCCATTCCTAGCTTTTCTGAAATCTTCGCTACGATATCTGCTTTCGTCATTACTTTTAAATTTTAATTAATTTTCTTTTACTAGATTTTTTTTAGAGACCGCAAATATACATATTTTAAAATCAATAATTCAAACCTTAATCCTTTAAAATTTAATGGGATATAGATTAATTTTACGCAATGCCCAAAACAGCTCCATATTTTTCCAATGAACTCATTGCGTGGTATTTACAAAACAAACGTGATTTACCTTGGCGAAATACTACCAACCCTTACCACATTTGGCTTTCTGAAATTATGCTGCAACAAACCCGCGTTTTGCAGGGTTTACCTTACTATTTAAAGTTTATTGAGGCCTATCCAAATGTGGAAGATTTAGCAAACGCTACCGAAGATGAGGTTTTAAAACTTTGGCAGGGTCTGGGCTACTATTCCCGTGCCCGGAACTTGCACGCAACCGCAAAAATGGTTGCTAATGAAATGAACGGTGTTTTTCCAAATAATTATAAAGATTTATTGAACCTAAAAGGCGTTGGCGATTATACCGCGAGCGCCATTGCAAGCATCTCGTTCAACCGTCCCGAAGCTGTGGTTGATGGAAATGTGTATCGCGTTCTTTCACGGTTTTTTGGAATTTCCACTCCCATAAATTCTACCACGGGGCAAAAGGAATTTAAAAAAATTGCACAGCATTTGATTGACAAAAAACAGCCAGGCACCTTCAACCAAGCCATTATGGAGTTTGGCGCACGCTACTGTGTGCCGCAAAACCCAGATTGCGAAAACTGTATTTTCAATGACAGTTGTGTGGCTTTTCAGCAGAAGAAAGTTTCGGAATTGCCTGTAAAAGTTAAAGCGAAACCAGTAAAAAAAAGATACTTTAATTATTTGGTTTTTCTTTCGGAAAACGAGCATACTATTTTGCAGCAGCGCACCGGGAAAGGAATTTGGCACAAACTATATGAATTTCCGCTGATTGAAACTTCAGAGAAAATAAATCTTTCGAAATTGAAAAAACTTCCACAGTTTCATAATTTTTCAGAAACAATAAATGTTAAATCCATTTCCCTTTTCAACGAAAACCCAGTTGTTCATAAATTATCCCACCAACATTTAAGCACACTTTTCTGGATTGTAGAGACTTCGGAAACTACTGAAAATGCAATTCCGATTTCCGAAGTGAAAAATTATGCCGTCCCGGTTTTGATTGAAAATTTTGTTTCGGAATTTTTTGAAGATTATTGATTGCTTACACCTTAATATTGCAACAGCAAATCATTTCATATAAAAATTTAAAAATTCCTTATATTTAAAACGCAAAATCTACCTTTGCACAAATAAATAAAATTACAATTATGAGTGGAACATTGAACAAAGTAATGTTGATTGGGCATACCGGCGATGATGTGAAAATGCATTATTTTGAAGGCGGAAACAGCTTGGGCCGTTTCCCGCTTGCAACCAATGAAACCTATACAAACAAAACGACGAACGAACGCGTAACCAATACGGAGTGGCACAATATTGTAGTTAGGAACAAGGCCGCTGAAATCTGTGAAAAATATTTAAAGAAAGGCGATATGGTCTATATTGAAGGCCGCCTAAAAACTCGCAAATGGCAGGATGATAAAGGAATGGATAGGTACAGTACCGAGATTCACTGTAGCGATTTTACATTCTTGACCCCTAAAGGTGAAAGTAATGGCGGCAGTAATGCTGGCCAAAGCTCACAACATTCTCAGTCTTCGTCGACACCACAAAGCAACAACTCAGTTTCTGAAGAAGAGGATGATCTTCCTTTTTAATGTTTAACTAAAACCAATACCTTGGACACGGAGCCCCCTGGTTTACTTTTCTTTTTTAACGTTTTGGATATTACCGAAATAACAAGCGGCGTAATGCTGATTGTTCTTTTAGCCTTTTCTGCCCTTATTTCAGGAGCCGAAGTGGCGTTCTTTTCTTTAACGCCTTCTGATTTTGAAACCAACGAAGAAAAAACAATTGCAAAAAAACTGGGCATCGTCCAGCGTTTATTAGCAAGACCAAAAAAGCTTTTGGCTACAATTCTTGTTGCAAACAACTTTATAAATATTGCCATTGTATTGCTTTTTGATTCCTTGAGCGATGATCTGTTTTCAGGAATTGAATCAAATTTTTATGGCATTGACGTGCGTTTTATTGTTGAGGTAGGTGTGGTAACCTTCTTTATTTTGCTTTTCGGCGAAATTCTTCCAAAGATATACGCCAACCGCAACCGTATCTCGTTTGCAGTATTTATGGCGCAGCCCCTTAATATTTTGGATACTTTATTATCGCCAATCAGTTTGCCCATGCGCTCCGCCACACTCTATCTTCACGACCGCTATGGCAAGCAAAAATCAAACATCAGCGTAGATCATCTTTCGCAGGCTTTGGAGCTTTCAAATAAAGACACGACGCACGAAGAACAAAAAATTCTACAGGGTATTGTAACTTTCGGAAATACCGACACCAAGCAGGTAATGAAAAACCGAATGGATATTTTTGCACTGAACGAAGAACAGCCCTTTAAGGAAATTCTCCCCGAAATTATCCAGCACGGCTATTCGCGCATTCCTGTTTACAAAGACAGTATGGACAACATTACGGGCATTCTGTATGTGAAGGACCTGATACCTTACACAGACCGTAAAATCCTGGATTGGAAAACCTTAAAACGGGAAGCCTATTTTGTCCCCGAAAACAAAAAACTGGACGATTTGCTGAACGAATTCAAGGAGATGAAAATGCACCTCGCGATTGTGGTGGATGAGTACGGCGGCACGAGTGGCTTGATTTCTTTGGAAGATATTATCGAGGAAATTGTTGGCGAAATTAGCGATGAGTTTGACGATGAAGATTTGATTTTTTCAAAATTAGACGACAATACCTTCGTTTTTGAAGGAAAAACCCCTTTGAAAGATTTCTATAAAGTAATTAAACCCGAAGATCCTGAGATTTTTGAAGATGAAAAAGGCGAAGCAGAAACGCTTGCCGGTTTCCTTTTGGAAATTTCAAAAGGGTTTCCGAAGAAAAATGAAATAATATCCTTCCACAATTATGCGTTTACCATTGAAGCATTTGAGGGCAAACGAATAAAACAAATAAAACTTACCATTGAAAATCAATAGAATCGTTTTCTTTTTAATTTCAACCATTTTTATCCTCGCTTCCTGCGAAGATGATGTTTTGGTGAAACCTTCGGCTATGCTCCGTCTAGATTACCCACAACCCGACTACCGTACCATAAATACGGACTGCCCTTATTCTTTTGAAATGAATGAGAACGCCACCATGGTAAAAAAAAACAATTGCGGCCTTAATATAACCTACCCGCATATGAGAGCTACTTTATATATTACATATCAAAATGTGCAAAATAACAACTTGGATTCATTGTTGCAGGATGCGCAAAAATTAGCTTATGACCATACCATAAAAGCAAATAGTATTCCCGAGCAACCCTTTGTAAATCCTGATAAAAAAGTGTACGGTATGTTTTATATGATAAATGGAAACGCCGCTACCCAAGCTGAATTTTACGCTACCGATAGCACTAACCACTTCCTTAACGGTGCTCTCTATTTTGACGCCAAACCTAATTTTGATTCTATATATCCAGCCGTAATATACCTTCGTGAAGACATCCGAAAATTAATGGAAACCATCACTTGGGAATAGTGCCGTCTAAACTTCTCCGGAAAAAAGTTAACAAACCCTTTGCAAAAGGTTCGTCAAGTTTTCGTAACTTTTGACTGTAAAACCATTGATTATGTTCAAAGTATATTCCCGTTACGGTATTTGGATCGCAATAGTTCTTATCGCGTATTTCCTTCTTTTAAAATTAATTGGGCTGCATCAATATCCAGTATTGAGCGCAGTAAACGGAATTATATTCGGCATTGGAATTTATATGGCATTGAAGAAATATGCCTCCCGAAAAGATAAATTTCAGTATGAAAAAGGGTTTGAAGTAGGTTTGCTTTCTGGCGGTATAGCCTCTATAATCTTCACTATTTTTATGGCAATCTATATGTACCAAATAGACACCGAATTTGCGGCCAATATTATGGAAGTGTGGAACCTAGAATATGATATGGGTACGCTAATGCTAGTTTTATCAATCTTAATTATGGGCTTTTCTACCACTTTAGTATTAACGCTTACTTTTATGCAACTTCTTAAAAACTCTTGGAACACCCAAGACGGTAACAGAAACACCCTGAAATAAAATTTCAAATTTAAAAGCCAGCAACACTTTTAAGATTCAGGCTACTTGGATAATTGGTTCTGAAAAGATTAAATAAAAAACACTTTGTCGTTTGCTTTTTAAAAATTATATTTGCACCCGCTTTTACCGGACGGTGAAAGCATTTTGTTTAACTAATTTATAAACGATTCGCTATGTACGCAATTGTAGAGATAGCAGGGCAGCAAGTAAAAGTTGCGAAAGACCAAAAGGTTTTTGTTAATCGTTTGCCAGTAGAAGAAGGGAAAAAAGTGTCTTTTGACAATGTACTTCTTATTGGTGACGGAGACAATATTACCATTGGCGCCCCGGCTATAAACGGCGCTCAAATAGGAGCCAAAGTCGTAAAGCACCTTAAAGGTGACAAGGTTATAGTTTTAAAAAAGAAAAGAAGAAAAGGTTTCCGTAAGAAAAACGGACACCGCCAGTATCTTTCTGAAATCGTAATTGAGAGCATTGTAGCTTCAGGAGCTACACCTGCCAAAAAGGAAGAAGCTAAAAAAGCCGAACCAAAAAAAGAAACTAAAGCAAAAGCTGAAACTAAAGCACCCGCCAAAAAAGCAGCTCCAAAAAAAGCCGCTAAAGCAGATGATCTTAAAAAGATTGAAGGTGTTGGACCAAAAGCTGCAGAAGCTATGGTTGCTGCTGGACTTGATACTTTTGCAAAAGTTGCAAAAGCAAAGCCAGAAGCTATCGCAACTATTCTTTCTGAAGCGAGTTCTAATTTAGCACACTTAGTTACCGATACTTGGCCAAAACAAGCAAAGTTGGCAGCTGACGGTAAGTGGGATGAGCTTAAGGAATTACAAGACAAATTAGACGGTGGGATTGAAAAATAATCCTGCTAAAGTATAATATTTAAAACCGAAACAAAATGGCTCACAAAAAAGGAGTTGGTAGTTCCAAAAACGGTCGCGAATCAGAATCGAAACGTCTTGGCGTTAAGATTTTTGGAGGGCAGGCTGCTATTGCAGGAAATATCATTGTAAGACAAAGAGGTTATACACATCACCCAGGTGAAAACGTATACGGTGGTAAAGACCATACACTTCACGCGCAAGTGGATGGCATTGTAAAATTTACCAAAAAGAAAGATAACAAGAGCTACGTTTCAATCGTTCCAAACGCTGAGGCATAGTAATAGACTTGTTTTGTTAAAAAAAACCTTCACGCTATCGTGAAGGTTTTTTTATTCCTATTTAAAATTGAAAACTACCTAAGCAGTAATTTTAAATTTTCTTCAGAAATATTAAGTAGGCCCACCTTAGGTAGTCTTCGAGTAAGTTCCCGCCAGTTTTCATCCTTGGCGTAGATTTTTTGCAGCATTTCCGAAGCTTTCTCCATTTGTTTATCGTTTGCTAATGTTATCGCAGTCCAATATTGCATTTCTAAGTTTTCAGAAAACATTTCCATAGCCTTATTATAGGCCTCCATGGCATTTTTCATTTCGTTCTTTTCTACATATAAATCGCCTTCGTTCATATGTTCATAAGCTCTAAAGACTTTTAAAAGCCTTTCAATTTCTTTTATGGGATTTTCAGAATCATCAACTCTTAAATCAATTAATTTATCATTCCAAGGTTCCTCAGAAGCTTCACCAGCAAAAACAACCAATGCCGCAGATTGCTTTCCACGAATATCGCCCCCTGCCTCTTGCGCAGCCTGCAGCACTGCAACCATCCTTTCGGCCAAAGGCATTTCACTATTCTCTATCCAAGCCTTTTCCATTGCAGGGACTACTTTATCATTCAGCATCATATTAGCCTGTACCGAAAAATCCTTGCCATTGGCGTGGCCCGCATAATCTATACAGCTTTTTCCAGTATGCGTTGCAACCCTTCCTTGTTTATCTAAAATTGCAACTTGACGAAAATCTCTTCCCTCGTCATCACTCAACAAAATGTCCAGAGCTTCTTGAGGGGATTTTCCCTCTTTTAGTAATTCCAACCCTTTGATTCCAAAAGATTTATTTACAAAACTCTGTGTAGCTACTACCCCAACGCCACTTTCACCCCAAGGGACGGCAGTTCCTACACTAAACCAATGACTTTGCACAGCCACGGCCATTTCACCGGTTTTGGCATCTCTTGCAACTATGGAAAAAGTATGGGCTAGCGGATCATTAGGTTTTTTGGATTGTGAAAAAACTGTAAACACTGTAAAAAAGCTAAGTATTAAAAATATTTGGTTCATGACTTACGATTTTGTCTAAAGATAATTTTTTGTTGCGAGATTTTAAGTGCTTTCCTGTGGAATGCAAACAAGAATTTATTTTTCCCACATTTGAAAAGAATTCAATTCTTTTCCAAATCCAACATAAGGTTTTTATAGTTGAATCTCATTATTATATATTATTTTAGTACTCTTAAAAATCCATTTTCAACTTTTCTGAACTTTGAATTATTTACGCCTTACCATATTTTTAATTTCTTTTATTGGATTTGCGCAAAATAGCAAAGACACGTTATCTTCCCAAAAGGCCTATAGCATACAACACCTCAAGGACTCTCTTAAAATAATGCAGGATAGAACAGACAGGAGCCTCTTTGAAGGGAAATATGATTCCGTAATACTAACCTCTATTGATAATATTAGGTTTGCAGAACACATTGGTGATGCTGAGGCTGCATACTATTCCCGCTATATCATGGGAGCTACATTTATATATTTAAAAGATTTTAAGAATGCCCACGATTATGCCGATGCCTATCTGGAATATGCCGAAAAATCAAAAGATGAATTTAAAATAGCCAGAGCCTATAACCTTATTGGCGCACTGTACCTCACCGAAAAAAAATACGATTCTGCACTTCCTTTTCTCCAAAAAGCACTTCCCCTTTCATTAAAGAGAAAAGACACATTAGAAGCATCGATGGCCTATTACAACCTATCTGAATCATACCTTAACAAAGGCGACATGCAAAAGGCGCAGCATTACTTCACAAAAGCTGAAGAAGGAATAGAAGCAATGGCGTTTAAAGGTTTAACTACCGAAATGAACCTGCTTCAAGGCAAGCTAAAACTCGCTTCAAACAAACCCAGAGATGCAATTGAAAATTTTAAGAAAGCAATCGCCTTTGCAGAAGCAGGAAATTATATTGATGACATTTTAATTGAAGTATATAAAGAATACAGTAGCGCTCTTTACGAAACAGGAGATTTTCAAGATGCTTTTTTAATCCGGAAAAAATTTGATAGCCTCACACAAATACAGTTTGAAAAAGAAAAGCTGATGGCCATTCAGAATGCTGCTGCACAATTTAGCGTAAATGAATATAAAAAACAGGCCCACCAAGCAGAGCTGGAAAAAAAATTACTTTCTGAAAAAGGGTTGATGAATAACATTTTGCTCTCCTTTTTTATCGGCGCAGCAATATTAATGGGTATCTTCTTGGTAATTCTTTACATTTCGCACAGAGGCAGAAAAAAACTTACCCTTACCCTAAAAGAAAAGAACCAACAATATCTAAAAGCAAAAGAGAAATCTGAAAAACTGGCATTAGCAAAAAGCAAGTTCTTTTCCACTGTTAGCCATGAATTACGGACTCCACTATATGGCGTTATTGGTTTAAGTTCAGTGCTCTTGGAAGATGAATCCCTAAAGAATCATCGAGCAGATTTAAAAAACCTGAAGTTTTCCGCAGACTATCTTTTAGCGCTCATTAATGATGTGCTCCAAATTAGCAAGCTTGAATCCAATACCCTTGAGGAAGTACGGGTTCCTTTTGATTTAAGGGAATTGGCCCAATCCATAGTCTCATCTTTTCAGTATGCCCTGGTGCAGAATAAAAACAAATTGCACGTAGAAATTTCAGAAAATATTCCAAATACTATCATCGGGGATCGGGTGCGCCTATCACAAATTCTTATGAATTTAGTGGGCAACGCTATAAAGTTTACAACCAATGGAAATATTTATATTTCCGCAAAAGAAGAGGCTATATCTGAAAATGAAGTGACTATTCACTTTAGCATCCAAGATAATGGCATTGGCATTCCAAAAGAAAAACAGAAAGCAATTTTTGAGGAATTTCAGCAAGTAGATTCCGAAGATTTTAAAATACAGGGTACCGGCCTTGGCCTTACAATAGTTAAAAAGCTGCTCGAAGCGTCAAATTCCTCCATCAATCTTCAAAGCGAGCCTGGAAAGGGATCTACCTTTAGCTTTACGTTGAAATTTGAAATATTGAAGCACTTACTTCAAGATAAAGTGTTGGGTGACAATAATGTTTTGAATGAAAAAAGGGTCCTTGTGGTGGACGACAACCGCATAAACCAAATAGTTACCAAGAAAATTTTGGAGAATCACGGTATGGTTTGTGGCATTGCCGAAAACGGTAATATTGCCATAGAAAAGCTACAAAAGGAAATTTTTGACCTCGTGCTGATGGATATAAATATGCCAGGCAAAGATGGGATTGAGACCACAAAGGAAATACGAAAATTTGACAAATCGACACCCATTGTTGCCTTGACCGCTATTGAGGTTGAAGAGATGAGAAATAAAATTGAGGCTTCGGGGATGAATGATATTATTGTTAAGCCTTATGATACGGACAAATTCCTAAAAATTATTTTAAAAAACCTAACAGAAGAAATGATTGTGCATTATACTGAATAGGATTACTTTAAAAAAAACAAAAACCGAGACCAATAAGCCTCGGTTTTTTTATATCTAAAACTGAAAAAAATATCTAACCTTTCAAACTCGCGCTTAAATACTCACGATTCATACGGGCTATATTCTCCAAAGAAATACCTTTTGGGCATTCAATCTCACAAGCTCCTGTATTGCTACAGTTTCCGAAACCTTCCTTGTCCATTTGCGCAACCATATTCAAAACGCGCTCAGTTGCCTCTATTCTTCCCTGTGGAAGCAGTGCAAACTGACTCACTTTAGCAGAAGTGAAAAGCATCGCACTAGCGTTTTTACAGGCAGCCACACAGGCTCCGCAACCAATACAGGTTGCAGCATTGAAAGATTCATCGGCGTCGTGCTTGTTTACGGGAATGGTATTGGCATCAATTGTATTTCCAGAGGTATTCACGGAAATATATCCACCAGCCTGCTGAATTCTATCGAAAGCACTTCTATCTACCACCAAATCCTTAATTACCGGAAAAGCTTTTGCGCGGAATGGTTCAATTACAATAGTGTCACCATCGTTGAACATACGCATATGTAATTGACAGGTGGTAACCAATCTATCTGGACCGTGCGGTTCGCCATTAATTTGCAATGAACAGCTTCCACAAATACCTTCGCGGCAATCGTGATCAAAAACTACGGGTTCTTCACCTTTGTTTATCAAACCTTCGTTGAGTACGTCGAGCATTTCTAAAAAAGACATGTCACCTTCTACTCCATCAATAGGATATGTTTTCAATTCACCCTTTGTAGTTGCGTTTTTTTGACGCCATATTTTTAGTGTAAGTTTCATACTCTTTATTTATATGATCTCGATTTAACTTCAATATTCTCGTATTCCAATTCTTCCTTGTGAAGTACTTCATTTCCAGGATCTCCTGTATATTCCCAAGCGGCAACGTACATAAAGTTTTCGTCATCACGCAGGGCTTCTCCCTCTTCGGTTTGGTATTCTTCGCGGAAGTGACCCCCACAGCTTTCATTTCGGTGAAGTGCGTCTTTTGCAAAAAGTTCGCCCAACTCCAAGAAATCTGCCACGCGGGTTGCTTTTTCTAGCTCGGCATTCATTTCGTTCATTCCGCCGGGAACTTTTACATCTCTCCAGAATTCTTCTCTAAGGGCTCTGATTTCAGCCATAGCCGACTTTAAGTCTTCTGCATTTCTTGCCATTCCACATTTGTTCCACATAATATGGCCTAATTTCTTATGGAAATGATCCACGGAGTGTGTTCCTTTATTATTTACCAATTTCTCCAAAAGCTCACGAACCTTGTTCTCAGCTTCATCAAATTCTTTCGAATCGGTTGGTATTTTTCCTGTTTTTATATCTTTTGAAAGATAATCTCCAATAGTATATGGCAATACAAAATAACCATCTGCCAAACCTTGCATCAAGGCCGATGCTCCCAAGCGGTTTGCCCCGTGGTCGCTAAAGTTGGCTTCACCTGTAACATAACAGCCTGGAATGGTAGATTGTAAATTGTAATCTACCCAAACGCCGCCCATCGTGTAATGCACCGCAGGATAGATCATCATTGGAGTTTCGTACGGGTTTTCATCAACGATTTTCTCATACATTTGGAAAAGGTTTCCGTATTTATTTTCGATAACCTGCTTTCCTAGTTTTGTAACCTCTTCCTTACTAGGGTTGTGATTTCCGTGGATAGCAGCCTGCTCTTTTCCGTAGCGCTCAATCGCAGAGGCAAAGTCTAAAAATACCGCCTGTCCTGTCTTGTTTACACCAAAACCTGCATCACAACGCTCCTTGGCAGCGCGTGAAGCAACGTCACGCGGCACTAGGTTTCCAAAGGAAGGATATCTTCTTTCCAAATAATAATCACGTTCTTCTGCCGATAAATCATTTGGTTTTTTCTTGCCTTGGCGGATAGCCTCTGCATCTTCTTTTTTCTTTGGCACCCAAATTCTTCCATCGTTTCGAAGTGATTCCGACATCAATGTCAACTTACTTTGATGGTCGCCGGAAACAGGAATACATGTTGGGTGAATTTGTGTATAACAAGGGTTTGCGAAGTAAGCTCCTCTTTTGTGGATTTTCCACGAAGCAGTAACATTACTTCCCATAGCATTCGTGGAAAGGAAGAAAACGTTTCCATAGCCTCCCGAGGCAATAACCACGGCATGTGCGGAATGTCTTTCAATTTCACCTGTAACTAAATCACGAGCAATAATTCCTCTTGCTTTTCCGTCAACAATCACCAAATCCAGCATTTCGTGGCGATTGTAAGGAGTAATCTTTCCACGGTTAATTTGGCGGTTCATTGCCGAATAAGCACCCAAAAGCAATTGTTGTCCTGTTTGTCCTTTTGCATAAAAAGTACGCGAAACCAAAACACCTCCAAAGGAACGGTTGTCCAAGTACCCACCATATTCACGTGCAAAAGGAACGCCCTGTGCTACACATTGGTCAATAATATTTGCTGAAACCTCAGCAAGACGGTACACGTTTGCTTCGCGCGAACGGTAATCGCCTCCTTTTATGGTATCGTAAAATAATCGGTAATTTGAATCGCCATCGCCTTGGTAGTTTTTTGCTGCGTTGATACCTCCCTGCGCTGCAATAGAGTGTGCACGGCGTGGAGAATCCTGATAGCAGAAGGTTTTTACGTTATAGCCCAATTCGGCAAGAGTTGCGGCTGCGCTTCCACCGGCAAGGCCTGTACCCACCATAATTACGTCTATATTACGCTTGTTGGCTGGGTTAACGAGGTTTATATCGTTTTTATGTTTTGTCCACTTATCGGCTAAGGGTCCTTTGGGTATTTTGGAATCTAATTTCGACATTGCTTTTTCTTTTAGTGGATTTGATTAAAGTGAAGGTAAAGGGCAATGAAAATAAAGCCTAACGGAATAAATATTGCGTAAAACTGCGTGAATGCCCTTAATCCTTTTGAATATTTATTGTTCCAGCCCATACTTTGAAAAGACGAAGAAAAGCCGTGCCAAAGGTGAAGCGCCAACAATACAAAAGCCAAGCAGTACAAGCCTGTACGAACAGGGCTTTCAAATTTATGAACTAATTCAGGGTAATAGCGGGTGGCATCCAGCGGGTTGCTTTCAATGTATTTATGCACTATTTCCGGAAACCAGAAATCGTAAAAGTGAAGCCCCAAAAATGCCAAAATAACAGCACCGCTTATAATCATATTTCGCGAGGCCCAAGTTGAGTTTTTATTGCCTTTGAAAGATTTATAACTGATCTGTCTTGCATTATTGTTTCTAATTTCTAGGACAATTCCCATAATAAAGTGGAATACCACCCCAAAAATCAAAACAGGCTGGAGGATAAACTGAACCAAGATATTGTGCCCCATAAAATGTGACCAACTATTGAAAGTATCGGGGTCTATGACCGAAGTGATATTGATGGTAAAGTGTTGTGCCAAAAAGAAGACAAGAAACAAGCCCGAAAGTGCCATAGCTACTTTTCGAGCAATTGAAGAGGATAGTATTGCCATTATGGTTTTATTTCAAGAATAGTTGTGCAAAAATACGTTACCAAAAATTGAATGCCAAAAATTTAGACCCATTACGCTGTTATTTAGATTTGTTATACGAAAAAAGCCGTTCATTTAGATGAACGGCTTTTGAATTTGTTTTGAATTAATGCTTATTGAACGATCAATTTCTTAGTAGCAGAAACTTCGTTTTGAGTAACGCTTACCATATAAACACCAGCTTTCAATGAAGAAATATTCAATTCATTACCAGCAACGGTAGTATTGATAACTTGCTTACCTAAAACATCATAAACAACTACGTGCTTTTCTCCAGCAACTGTAGTGTTGATGTTAACTCTTCCACTTGCAGGGTTTGGAGAAAGGCTGAAGTTTGCTAAAGCGTTGTCATTAACACCAGCAATGTCTTCGGTTAGCTCAATTGCAAAAACCAGGTTTGAAGGTGTACATTGGCACATTCCTACTAAGGCATAACCATTATGACCATCTAATTCATCTGTAATAGCCAAACCTCCCGCAAGAACATCGGTAGCTCCGTTAGAACTTCCATCACTCGTAAAATCATACTTTACTCCAGTTTGTGCTCCTGTAGCAGGATTTAATTGTGTTACGAAGTCACGACTTGGCGCTGCTCCAGTTTGATCATGGATCCAAAGAAAAGGCCCTCCAGGTGATACATTATCAATAGCACCTCCGTATACAACTGTTCCGTGTGTTGCTGCAGGAATAACAGAAAGCTCATTACCATCCATATCAACAGATGCTATATCATTACTAAAATTTCCAATCCAAAAACCTCCATTTCCTCCATCCAATGTGGAGTCATAAGTTAACATACGCGCACTTGCTGATGAAGTGGTTGTAATATTGATTATGTTGTCTATTGTCATAGATACTGGATCAACCTCATAAATTGTGAGGCCAGCAGTACCCATATATAAGCTTGTACCGTCTGTGGTTATAGAACGTGTTCCATCCAAACCTGGTATGGTAAAACTTTCAATAAAACCACCATTATTGTCTAAGCGGTAAAATTCAGACGATTGGGTAGCGTCCCATCTTGCAACTAAATATTGATCATTAAAATAAATTACAGCCGCCAACCCGTTGACTCCTGTAGAAGCACCTACGTCTACAACTGATATAAGGTCAAAAAGCGCATTTGTGTTCTCAGTGTTTGAGTTTCCTTGAACTTGAGGGGCTGCTTCTGCATGTTGTGCATAGTTAGAAACACTAGTTCCTAAAGCAAATGCAATTGAAAGAATAAGTAATTTTTTCATCATAAGTAATTTTTAAATTGTTTAGATAAACCAAATATATCAATTTAATCAATTGAAAAAACAGTTGAAGCTGATTTATCCATTAATTTTAACACTACGCTATATTTCCCCTTTGGCAGATAATACTTTCCGTTTTCGGCCTTTTTTATTTCTAAATCACTGTTCGTTAGTGTCTTTACCCCTTTTTCTGAAATAGCACAATCATAATTCAATACATTAACACCCCTTGACGCCTCCACGCTAAATTGCTGCAACTCCTTCCCTTCTTCAGTTTTGAGGGTGATGGTTGCCTTGGCATCCTGCGGACTGTAAAACTGGATTTTGACCTCTGGTTCATAAATTTTTCCCCAAGTACTGAATTTGCTTCCCCAGCGTGGTGATAAGTGTTCAGTTTCCATTTCTGCAAGCACTACTTCATCCATCGTTTTTGAGTTCAGTTTTTGAAGCAAAGCAATATCCCCTACATAAAGGGATCTACCGTGGGTGCCAAGTATTAAATCTTTTGCTTCTGGCTGTATAACCAAGTCGTGTACAGCCACATTGGGCAATTCTTTTGAAAACACTTCCCAACTCGCCCCACGATTGAAGGATACATATGCCCCATTGTCTGTGCCCAAGTACAGCAAATCTTCATTCACCGGATCTTCTTTTATAACATTTATGGGGGAGGCTGGCAAGTTGCTGCTTATATCTTTCCATGTAGCGCCATAATTATCGCTTACAAATACATAGGGCTTAAAATCATCCCAACGATACCCGTTAAGTGTAACATACACTCTTTCTTTCTTATGCGAAGATGCTATCACGCGGCTCACCCAGAGATTTTTTGGGAAACTGCCTGAAATTATTGTCCAACTGCCGCCAGCATCTTTTGAAACATACACCAAACCATCATCACTACCCGTGTAGAGCAAGCCAAACTGGAAGGGCGACTCACTAATGCTGGTTAGCGTTCCATAGGCTACATTACCGGGTTTTCCGCCTTGGGTTAAATCTGCTGAAATAGCCGTCCAATCATCGCCTTGGTTCATGCTTCGCATTAATTTATTTCCTCCTAAATAGAGAATATCCTGATTGTGCGGACTTAACAATATAGGCGTTTGCCAATTAAAGCGGTACGGACTGTCGCCCAGTTCATGCTTCGGCTGAATATAAACGGGTGCTCCCCCTTTTCTATTTAACCTATAATAATTGCCAAACTGAAAACCCGTATAAACAATATCGCTATTTCTATTATCAATTTCTACCTGCATACCATCGCCACCCATAAGGAACTCGTACGGATACTTGCCATCCTGCATCCAACCGGGGTTGGCTTCATAATCGTGTGGCCCTACCCAAACCCCATTGTCCTGCAAACCGCCGTACACATTATACTTTTTTTCGTGATCTACATTTACGGAATAAAACTGCCCAACCGCGGGAGCGTTGTTCTTTATCCACGTTTTGCCATCGTCATAACTTATGTTTACGCCGCCGTCGTTGCCGTCAATTAAATGGCCGGACATTTTTGGGTTGATCCAAAGGGCGTGGTGGTCTGCGTGCACATTATCTGCACTAATGCTTTCAAATGTTTTTCCGCCATCGGCAGATTTTAGGATTGGCACGCCATACACATATATTTTATTGGCATCGCTGGGGTCCACGTGTATTTTTCCAAAGTAATATCCGTATGAATAATACAGATCATCCAAAAACCCATCGTGTGTCTTTTTCCAGGTTTTACCGCCGTCGTTACTTTTGTAAACCTCAGCGCCAATTACCGGAGTATCGAACAAAGCACTGTTGGCATTCTCTAGATATTTTGCTAAATCTTCAGGTTTTACGGTACCTATGCGAATCATCTGTTTTACATTTTCGGCGCGGTATTTTTCCTGAAACCCGTTCATTTTGAGGAATTGGTTCAGCTTTTTATCATCCAAGGCCAGAAAGGCAGCCACATCCATTGTCTTGAAATCGTCTTTGGTTAGGATATCGGTTTCCTCCTTTTTTGGCTCTTCTTTTCTGTGAAATTGGTTATCAACAATCAAATAAACCGTATTGTCATCTACCACGGCGGTGCCCATACGGCCCATGCCCTTGCCTATGGGCAGACCACTGTTTTCGGTTGAAACCTTGGCCCATGTACTGCCGGCATCGGTACTTTTGTAAACGCCACTGCCCTCGCCGCTGCCATCAAAATTCCAAGCTTTGCGGTCTTTGTCCCAAGCGGTGGCATACATCGTATTAAAATTTTTTGGGTTGGCGGAAATTTCAATAATACCCGTTTCATCATTTATAAAAAGCGTTTTGCGCCAGGTTTTGCCTCCGTCAGTGGTTTTAAAAACACCGCGCTCATCGTTTGTTGAATATAAATGCCCTACCGCGCCCACAATCACTTCGTCAGGATTAGAAGGGTTTATAAGAATACTGCTTATGTGGTGGCTATCGGTTAGCCCCATATTTTGCCAAGTTTTGCCTTTATCTTCGCTTTTCAGCAAACCAATTCCTGCATACGAGGAACGAGAGGCATTTACCTCGCCCGTACCTACCCAAATGGTACCGTTTTGCCAATCTACCGCCACGCAGCCTACATTTTGCGTAGGGCTATTGTCCATCACGGGCGTAAAGGAAGTTCCGTTATTGTTAGTATGCCACAGCCCACCACTGGCATAGCCCACATAAAATTCTATGGGATTGTTTGGGTTTACGGCAAAATCTACCACCCGCCCACTCATAATAGTAGGGCCAATGCTTTTAAAGGGCAAGTTTTTAACAGGGGAATCTTGCGCAAGCTGTGTTTTTGCGTTTATGCCGTTTGCCACAACGGTTGCGGGCGTAGCGGGCTGTTGTGAAAAGGAAACTGCAGTAGCCAGGCAAAGCGCCGAAAGGAAAAGTTTATTCATTGAGACTGGTTTTAAAAAGTGGAAGGTAAATAAATGGGGCGGGTTTTGCAATAGTTGGTTTAGTGATTAGGGAGTAGCGAAAAGGTGAAAACCGGAATGAACCATACCTTTTTTCACATAATAAAAACCTGTGCAATTTTACTTTGATTTGCATCTTCTGAAATTCTCCATCAAAAAATTGTTTCACACCACAAAGTACCTTTCAANAAAGTANGAAATTTCTTCAAAAAAATGGGGGATTTCCCCTCTTGACTGNTATTGCTATTTTTTTAANATTAGCGCTATTGTTTAATATAAAATCCTATAANTATGCCATTTACAAATTTAAACAACAAGCACTTAACGGAAGTGGAACAAGCAGCCATCTCAGAAGCCATAAACAGCCTGCGAGCGCTCCTCCAGCCTATTGCCGTAAACTTAACGCCTGAAGAGCGCCAACGCTACGGCAGCATTAACGAACTGAACAAGGGCATCGTGAACAAAGCCAAAAGCTTTAACGACACCCAACCCGCCCTTAGCAGCCCAGATGTGGACTGGACCGAGTTTACCAATGATTATAACATGCGCTCTTTTATTGAAAACACCCTGCAGTCCCTTTACGGGATAGTGAAAGACCTGGAGAGCAGCAAGATTCTTTTTGACTTTGATAATTATAACGCCGCCAATGCAGATTATGCCTACACCATGTATAAGCTGAAAAGCGGCGAGGTAGGCTACCAAACCAAGTATGACGAAATGAAACAGTTTTACTCGAGAACCAATAAGCCAGAAACCCCCACGGAACCCTAAAACAAAAATGTATTTTAATTTCCGGTTAAAAGCCCTGCATCTTTTAAGTTGCAGGGTTTTTTAGTTTGCCCGCACCCCAACGGTAGCGTTCAAGACCCTCCCGTTTGGGTGGTTTACCTATCCATTGGGGTTAAAAGCACATCCGTTAGGGTTAAAGACCCATCCGTTGGCGTGTTTTACCTACCCGTTAGGGTTCAGCACCCAAACGTTGGGGTTGGTGGACGTATAGTTTAGGGTTAATGACCCAAACGTTGGGGTTGGTGGACGTATAGTTTAGGGGTCTTAACCCAAACGTTGGGGTTGTTGCACGTATATTTTGGGGTCCCCAACCCAAACGGTAGGGCACTGAACGTAAACGCAAGGGCTGTGCACCCTAACGGGTGGCTGTTATAGGTACATGGAATGGTCCAAGACCCTAATGCTGGCATTTTGGTTAGGAGTATTTGATTATATTTGAGTGCTATACGGAATTAAAAAAGTTAATTCCCGGGTTTAGCCCACCCGATTGGCGGGATAAATGCTATAAAGTTGGGGGGATAAACTGGTTGCCATTAATTTGAGAAAAACGAACTACAAATCAATATTTAGAGCATTTATTCCAATTGGAATTATCCTTTTTTTGGTTCTAAAATCGGAATTAAGAACTGAAGGTTCTTTTGGGGGATTAGTTGCATTTTTTAAATATTTGTTTTTTTTAGTTTTCGGAATTGTCGTTTTTATTTACACCTTAATAAAACAAGGAAAAAATATTAAGAAAGGTATTGAAGTTAGAGAATCGAAAATCATTTTGACAATACTTTTCATTTCTACTTTTATAGCAATTAGTTCCTTTTGGTTTCCAAAAGACTTTTTTGAAAAAGAGCCTGAATTTATTGCAAAAGATACTTTCGGAACTGAATTAAGACTATTGAAAGACGGAAAATATATGTTGCGGACAAGAGATTACGAATGGACAACTATTGACAGAGGAATTTACCAAATAAAAGATAGTATTATTCTTTTGGACGAGGAAGTCAAAGAAAAAAGATGGGGAAAAAGAGCCAAAAAATATATGATTAAAAACAAAAATCTGATTCCAATTTACTCAAGCGGAATTGAAACGGATTCTACTGAATTTTTGACAATAAAACTGAATAAAAACTAATGGCAACACCGTGTATAGCCCATTGCGGAAACACCATTTCATTAATAATCAAATAAAATCAAACCCATGAAAAAAATCTTAGTGCTATCTTCTATACTCTTTATAAATTCCTACATCGCTCAATCGCAAGAAGATTATATGACCCAAATAGTAGAAAAATCCTGTCAGTGTTTGGCCGATATACCCAATAATGAAGATTTAAGCAGTACAACTATAGGCCTTTGTATGATTAACGAGGCTAATCTATTCAAGGCAGAGCTACTGCGCGATCACGGTATCAATATGGACGAAATACAATATGATGGAGAAAAGCTTGGCAGACTCATAGCGATAGAAATGATTACCGTATGCCCAGACCAGATGAAACGGATTGCTTCTAACATAGAAGCAGATGACAGTAGCAGTAGCGATCAAGAAAATACGCTTAATGCTATGCAAGGAGTTATCAAATCAATCGAAAAAAACGAGTTTATTACTTTTACAGTTACCGCCGAGGATGGTAAAACTTCCAAATTTTATTGGCTCACATTCATAGAAAGCAAAAATGATTTGCAAAACGAGTTTAATAGCTACAATAAGAAAAAAGTGGAAATAGAATACTCAATTTTTGAATTCTATGACCCCAAGCTAGAAGAGTATAGAAATTATAATGTAATAGAATCTTTGAATATTATAGATTAAATTACACAGCCAAAACAAATAGCCATACATCTTTATCACCCCTTGACATTCGAACTCCCCTTTTGCGAAAAAACCTATTCAGACCAAATGAAGCTTGCTTTTAATCTGGCCTGGAAAACTAATTTGAAAAAAAATAAACGAAGGCTCTATTGGGGTGTCCCTTCTTTACTTTTTGGAATTTTTCAAATTTTTCTTGAAAACTATTTAGGATTATTGTTTTTGGGTATAGGTATTCACTATCTAATAAACTTCTTTGAATTCTATAATTTCTATAAAACTCGGAAGAAAAGTTATTTTGATAATGTAAATACTGAAATTGGCAAACAAAAAATAGCCGATGAAAAAATAGTCTGGGAATTTAAGGACGAGTATTTTTCGGTTAAGGACTATATCCATAGTATTAAAATAAACTGGTCAGGTTTTAAAAGCTTCAATATTGTTGAAAACACTTTGTTACTGTATTTAAATTATCACCTTTCTCCTTCTTATATGCTTAGCGAAAATGAATTAGGAACAGAAAACTTTCAAAAAATTGTTGCATTTTTAAATGCTAAAATAAATAAGCAGCCTACAAAATAATAAACCCAATACCTATGAAAAATCTTTATTCCATACTACTTTTGGCAATGTTCACTCTTCAGTTAAGCGCCCAAGACAGCATCAATGCCTACATAGAAGAAGGCATAGCCCATCATGACAATGGAGATTACGATAAAGCACTAGAAGCCTATGAGAAAGCATTGGTCCTTGATCCGCAATCTACCGTAGTCAATTATGAAATGGCTCTGAGCTATTTCCATAAAAAGGATTATAAAAATGCCATTGCCCGTGCAGATATTGTGATTGACAAAAAAGATGATCATATTATAAGCGCATATCTTGTTAAAGGTTCAGCCTTGGATATGATGGGAAAAGTAAAAGAGTCCATAAAACTTTTTGAAAAGGCCATCCGGAAGTTTCCAGATAATTATCTATTACATTACAACCTAGCTTTAAACCATTATAAACTGAACCAAATGGATAAAGCTCAAGAGCATGTAATCCATGCCATAGAAAGCAATCCAAACCATCCCAGCAGTCACTGGATGCTCGCTAATATTGAATCGGCAAAAGGCAATACGGTCCAGTCAATATTGGCCAACCATTATTTTTTGTTCTTGGAACCAGATTCCTCTCGTTCCAGCGAAGCCTACACATTTCTTCGTGAAAATTTTGGCGGAAATGTAACTCAAGAAAAAGATAATGCAATCACAATAAATGTATCTATGGGCGAGGATGACGACCCTTTTTCTGCTGCCAAATTAATGCTCGGTCTCATGGGCGCCTCAAATCTTTTGCCAGAGAACGCAGACAAAACCCCCGAAGAACTCTTTGTAGAAAACACCGAATCTTTTTTTAAAATCCTGGGTGAATTGAAAGACCAAAAGCAAGCTGGTTTTTATTGGGAATTTTACGTGCCATTCTTCTATGATATTGCAAAAAGTGATCATATTGAAACCTATTGTATGTACATTTCGCAAAGCGGAAATGAAAAGGCTGCAGCTTGGCTGGACGCAAATACCGAAAAAATCGAAGCTTTTGATATATGGCTTAAAGAATACTTTCAATAAATCAACCCTAAAAAATATAAAATGAAACACCTTTTATTTTTCGCTTTACTCAATTCATTTTTTTCAATTACAGCACAAGAAAATTGTGAGAAATTCAAGAACGGAACATTTAAAATGAGTGATCCCGCCATCAACTTTGCCTGCACCATTATCAGAAATGATTCTATTCAAGTTGAAAAAATAGACGGTACAAATCAACAATCCACCTATAGGGTGAAATGGACCAGCCCCTGTGAATATGAACTACAAATGATAGAAGGAAATCCTGAAGGTGTAGCTTTTTATAAAGACAAAGCACTTAAGGTAAGTATTATTTCGACCGAAGAAGACAATTACACATACGAGGCCAGAATTGATGGGATTGAATTTGTTTCTACACAAACCATTTATAAAGTGGAATAGTGTTACGAAACAGGCAACACAATTAGTACACTTTTAACCCTTTCCCGCGCTTGGATAACTTTATAATATTTAATTTTGAAGAAATTCATAAAACAATACCATGAAGTACAATCAAATCTCTAGCAAACTCTTTATAAAAAACCGTAAAAACTTTATGGCACAGATGAAGCCAAAAAGCTTGGCGGTTTTTAATAGTAACGATATTTACCCCATTGGCGCAGACAGCACCATGCCTTTTCAGCAGGCGCGCGATATTTTTTACCTAACGGGTGCAGACCAAGAGGAAACCATGTTGGTACTCTTCCCCGATGCGCCAAACAAAGACCACCGCGAGATGCTTTTTGTGCGCGAAACCAATGACCACATTGCCGTTTGGGAAGGCGAAAAACTCACCAAGGAAAAAGCTACTGAGGTTAGCGGGATAAAATCCATTTATTGGCTGAAGGAATTCGACAAGATTTTCTTTGAAGTAATGACCCAAGCACAGACCATTTATTTCAACACCAACGAGCATTACCGTCAAAGCGTGGAAACCGAAACACGCGAGGATCGTTTCATCCAAAAAACAAAGGCAAAGTTTCCTGCACACAATTGGGAACGAAGCAATCCCATACTGCAAAGACTGCGTTCCGTGAAGGATAAAATTGAAATAGACCTACTTCAGCAAGCGTGCGACATTACCGAAAAAGGATTTAGAAGACTCCTAAATTTCGTAAAGCCCGGCGTTTGGGAATATGAAATTGAGGCAGAGCTTATGCACGAGTTTTTACGAAACCGTTCCCGCGGCTTTGCCTATACGCCCATCATTGCAAGTGGCAATAACGCCAATGTACTTCATTACATTGAAAACAACCAACAGTGCAAAAAAGGCGATTTAATTCTTTTGGACGTGGGTGCTGAATATGCAAATTATTCAAGCGATATGACGCGAACCATTCCCGTAAGCGGAAAGTTTAGCAAACGTCAACGTGAAGTTTATGATGCTGTAAAAAAAGTAAAGGACGATGCCACAAAAATGCTGGTGCCCGGAAATTACTGGAAAGAATATCACGAGGAAGTAGGCAAATTAATGACCAAAGCGCTCTTAGACCTAAAACTGCTTGATAAGGCCGATGTAAAAAACGAAGATCCTAATTGGCCTGCGTATAAAAAATACTTTATGCACGGCACCAGCCACCACATAGGTCTGGATACTCATGATTATGGAATTCTTTGGGAAAAGATGACCGAAAACATGGTATTTACCGTAGAGCCGGGAATTTATATTCCCGAGGAAGGTTTCGGAATCCGTTTGGAAGACGACGTAGTAATCCAGAAAAAAGGAGAACCATTTAACTTGATGCGCAACATACCTATTGAAGCGGAAGAGATTGAAGAAATAATGAATAAATAGAAAGTAGGAATCAAGAACTAACACTTTGGGCCTAACAGATTTCAAAACCTGTTGGGCCTTTTTTAAATATGCTATACCATTTTCATAATACACCCATCCATTACGAAACCTTCGGAAATGGCCAAGCTATCGTTTTAATACACGGCTTTTTGGAAAGCGCTACCATGTGGAAACCTTTGATTCCTCAGCTATCAAAAAATAACTTTGTAATCACTATTGACTTACCTGGTCATGGCAATAGCGGCGTTATTGCAGAAACCCATTCCATGGAGCTGATGGCAGAAGTTGTGGATGCAGTACTTCAAAAGCTACACATTTCGTCAGCAACGTTTATAGGACACTCGATGGGCGGCTATGTTACTTTGGCCTACACCGAATTGTTTTCAGAAAAAGTAGATAAAATTATTCTTTTAAACTCAACCCCTGCAGCAGATTCTGAGGAAAGAAAGAAAAACCGCAATAGAGCTTTAAAAGTGATAGACCAGAACGCAAAGGCATATATCAGTATGGCTATTGGTAATCTTTTTGCAGAAAAATCTCGAGAAAATTTTACATCAGAAATTGAAACTTTAAAAACGGAAGCGTATTCCTTTCCAGTAGAAGGAATAAAAGCCGCAATAAAAGGAATGCGAGATAGAAAGAACAGAACAGCAGTTTTGAAAAACTTTAAAAAAGACAAACATGTAATTTTGGCCAAAGAAGATCCTATTTTGTCAATTTTGGAAGCAGAAAAGTTAGCCGCGCAATGTGGTTGTAAAATAAAAATTATTGAAGGGGGCCATATGAGCTTGATAGAAAATAGGGATTCTGTTGCGGATTATTTACATATTATCGGATAAAATTTGCACTTTATCTAAAAAAATGTTAATATTGAGGAAATAATCACAATTAAATTAACAAATATGGATAAAGTTACGCCCCAAAACCGACCTCCAATTTTGAGCCTTGTATGCACCGCATTTGGCCATGATTACATCGTAACCCGCAAAATTACCGATCACATTAATGAATATAAATGTGCTTGCTGTGGCAAGGAGGTTTCAAACAGCTATTCTGGTAAATTTGAGCTACTTACACGTAAACAACGCGAAGTAAACGAGTGTTTATCATCGTTTTTTATTAAAAAGAAAAAACTTTCAATCCATTAAGAATCTGCAACTTTCCTCAATATTCTGTTGCCTTTAAATAGGCAATAAGTTTTATGGTGCCTTATATTAAATTTAATCTTTATTTTTCAAGGCATTCCAGCCACGTGCAATCAATGGTATTTTTGAGCCGGCACGACTAATTAAGTGCACCCCTTCTTTTTCATCGGTTATATGTCCAATCACAGTTAGATGTGGATTTGCCTTTATTTTCGGAAAATCTTCAGAATTAATTGTAAAAAGCAATTCATAATCTTCCCCTCCGCTCAAAGCTATAGTTGTGCTATCAAGATTGAATTCTTCGCAAGTGGAAATAACCTGCGGATCCAAAGGAATTTTCTCTTCATACAAATTGCACCCAGCTTTTGAGCTTTTACAGATATGTAATATTTCTGAAGACAAACCATCACTAATATCAATCATTGCTGTAGGCTTTACACCTAATTCTTTTAATAAATTTGGAATATCCTTTCGCGCCTCTGGTTTCAATTGTCGCTCTACTAAATAAGAGTATGGTTCCAAATCGGGTTGCGAGTTGGGGTTCACCTTGAAAACTTCCTTTTCCCGCTCCAAAACCTGTAGCCCCATATAAGCAGCGCCAAGGTCACCAGTTACAACCAGTAAATCATTTTCTTTTGCACCACTTCTATAAACGGCATCGCCTTTGCCTACAGTCCCTAAGGCAGTAATACTTATCAGTAACCCTGTAGTTGAAGAGGTAGTATCGCCACCCACTAAATCTACGTTATATATTTTGGCCGCAGCTTGAATCCCTGAATATAGCTCTTCCAATGCTTCTACCGGAAATCTATTGGAAACTGCCACGCTAACCGTAATTTGTGATGGTTCTGCGTTCATGGCGTAAACATCGGAAAGGTTTACGACCACAGCCTTGTAGCCCAAATGCTTTAATGGGACATAGCTTAAATCAAAATGAACACCTTCCAGCAGTAAATCTGTAGTTACTACCATTTCTTTTTTTGAATCACAAGATATTATAGCGGCGTCATCGCCCACACCCTTTACAGTAGACTTTTGTTTTATTTTGAAATTTTTGGTAAGATGGTCTATCAAGCCAAATTCTCCTAAATTTTCAATATTGGTATTGGAATTGTCTTTGTTCTCAAACATGAATCAGTTTTGTTAGGAATTTTGACAAAAATACAGCTTCAATAACCAATAAAAAAGCCAAATAAAATATTGCCACAAAACAACAATACTAATATTTAACCATTTACGTTTGTAAAAAAAGGGATAATATGTTTACATTTAGCCGCTTTTAAACCTCATATTAAATACAAATGAAAAAAATATTACCAATTTTAGCTCTTTTAATTGCAACTTATTCTTTCGCACAAACACCTTGTGAAAATGGTATGGCCGGACAATACCCCTGCAACGGCTTAGACCTTTTATCTCGCATAAGCCTTAATACTTTTGGCTCTGACAGAGGAAATGATTCCTGGGGATGGACCGATCCACTGGATGGAAAAGAATATGCATTGATGGGCTTGGGCAACGGAACTGCCTTTGTAGATATTACAGACCCCGTAAACCCAATTTATCTTGGTAAACTTCCTACGCATACAGATTCTAGTACCTGGAGAGACATAAAGGTTTATAACGACCACGCTTTTATAGTAAGTGAAGCCGGAGGCCACGGAATGCAAGTTTTTGATTTAACACGCCTTCGTAATGTGACAAATGCTCCAGAAATTTTTACAGAAGATGCTCATTATGACGGTTTTGGAAATTGCCATAATATTGTTATTAACGAAGACACGGGATATGCATATGCTGTTGGAACAAGCACTTTTGGTGGAGGCCCACATTTTGTAAATATTCAAGACCCATTGAACCCTGTGGGAGCTGGTGGGTTTAGCGATGACAATTATTGCCATGACGCTCAAGTCGTTATTTATAATGGCCCGGATTCAGATTATACAGGACGCGAAATATTGTTTGGAAGCAACGAAGACAGAGTTTCCATTGTTGATGTAACCAATAAAAACAACCCAATAGCTATATCAAACGGTTTTTACGGAAGTGTAGATTACACTCACCAAGGCTGGTTAACAGAAGATCAACGCTACTTCATCCTGGGTGACGAATTGGACGAGTCTAACTTTGGGTTCAATACCAGAACCATAATCTTTGACTTAAGTGACCTAGACAACCCAGAGATTCATTTTGAATATGAAGCAGATATAGCCGCAATTGACCATAATGGTTATGTAAAAGGCAATGAATTCTATCTATCCAGCTACCGTGCAGGATTGCGAGTTTTTGATATTAGCGATATCGACAACGAAAATATGGTAGAGACCAAATTTTTCGACACTTATCCAACTAGTAATTCAGCCCGTTTTGATGGTGCTTGGAGTGTTTACCCATATTTTGCCAGCGGTAGTATTGTAATCAGCGATATTGACAGTGGCCTATTTGTGGTTAGAGATCATCTTTTGGGAGTTAACGACAATTCAGTTTCAAACTTCGCAATTGCTCCAAACCCCGCAACAGAGGTTGTTACAATTTCATCAGAAAAAGAACCATTAGTACAGGTAGAAATTTTTAATGTATTAGGACAAAAAATAATGGATTTAAATTTCACTGAAAGTCTTTCCGAAAACATAAACGTTTCTAACCTTCAATCGGGAATGTATGTAATGAAAATAAATTCAACTACTACAAAGCGATTATTAATAGACTAAAAAACCTTGTTATCCCCAATATGCTAATTATAAACACCCCAAGAATTAAAACGCTGCCATTTCTGCTTTTATTCTCATTATTATTTTTTTCTTGCGGAAAAGATGATGGGCCAGAACCCGAACCTGAGATAAATGGTGAAGTAGAACTGGTAAAAACCTATGGTGGAAGCGGAATAGACGAAGCAGTCTCAGTAGTTGAAGCAACAGATGGAAACTATTTAGTTTTAGGAACCACCCGAAGCTCCGATGGCGATATTACAGACCGTTCCGGCTCTGATAGCGATTTCTGGTTGCTAAAGCTTTCTAAAACAGGGGATGTAATCTGGAGCAAAACATATGGGGGTAGCGATGATGAAAATGCTTCCAGAATTACAAAAACCAATGATGGAGGATACCTTCTATCTGGCTATACCACCAGTAGCGATGGCGATGTTTTTGAAAATGCAGGCTTTCAGGATTATTGGGTAGTAAAGGTAGATAACTCTGGCACGATTATGTGGGAAAAAACTTTTGGTTTTTCCGGCAGTGATCAAGCTTTTAAAGCTATTCAAACTTCCGATGGCGGATATTTTGTAACGGGATTTTTCGATGTTTCGGCAAGTGGCGGTGCTGGAAACGATTTCCAAAGAGGCATAATGCACGGCGTAGGTGAATTTTGGGGAATAAAATTAAACGCGAGTGGCAACACACAGTGGAGGCGCTACTTTGGGGGCACCAATAACGACCGAAGTTACGATGCCCACGAAACTGCAGATGGGGGCTTTTTAATGACAGGTACCTCTGAAAGTGTTGATTTTGATAAAACTGATCCAAAAGGTAGCTACGATTACTGGGCCGTTAGACTAACCGCTGATGGCGATTTGGTGTGGACCAAATCATTTGGGGGAGACGAGATAGACAACTCCTATGCGTCCATAAAAACCAATGACGGTAATTATATAATGGTTGGCGACTCAAGAAGCTCAGACCAAGATGTTACATCTCCACAAGGAAATGCTGATGCCTGGATGGTAAAATTTGACGATAACGGAAATAAAATCTGGCAAAAATCTTTTGGCGGATCACAGTTTGATACTGCCCACAGCATTGTACAGCGCAACAATGGAGATTATATACTCTCCGGTCATAGCAGAAGTGCCGATGGAGATCTACAAATCAACAATGGCGTAAATGACGTTTGGGTATTTGTTGTTGACGGAAGTGGATCCCTGAAATTTCAAAAAAGCATAGGCGGCTCAAACCTAGATTTTGCATCAGAAGCAATTGAGACTTCTGACAATAAAATTTTAGTGGTAGGCAACAGTGAAAGTAACGATTTGGATATACCTTCAAACAGAGGCTCCAAAGATTTTTTAATAATTAAAATAAAATAGTTTTAACAATTTACAAATCCCTTATTTAACCTATGAAAAAAATAGTTTTTTTATTAGCTATTGCATTTGCTGCAATTGGCTGTAGTAATGATGATGATGGCAATAATACCCCTGTAACCGCTGCCGTATCATTTAAATTTACCCAAAACTGGGGAGTAAATGACATTACACCGTCCAATTACACCACAGGAGTTTATGAAAATGCCGCAGGAAATTATGTTTCCATTAATAGACTTCGGTATTTAATTTCACGTATTGAGCTTCATAAAGCAGACGGTACAACTGTTTCTTTTGATGGTTACCAATTAATTGATCTTGCCGATGCAGGTTCATTGACTTTTAACCCTTCAGAATCAGTAGCTACCGGTGATTATACGGGCATTTCATTTATCTATGGCTTTAATGAAGAAGACAATGTAAATGGAGCTTATCCAGATTTAAATGCTGCTGATTGGAATTGGCCTACAATGCTTGGCGGTGGTTACCACTTTATGCAGATGGATGGTAATTTTGACGACTCAAACGGCACATCACAGCCCTATAATTTTCACAACGGTACTGCGAGGGTAAGTGAAGGTGTTTTTGAACAAAACTTCATCAGTTTTGATTTTGACCAAAACTTTACCATTTCTGGCGATGTAACCATAGAAATAGCAATGGATATTTCAGAATGGTACAAAAACCCCTTAACTTGGGATCTTAACGACAGAAGCGTTAATTTAATGATGAACTATTTAGCCCAAAAAGATATGCAAAGAAACGGCGCAACCGTTTTCAGCATTGGTGATATCACACAATAATTTAAAAAATTGAAGGAACGGTCCATGAAATTGTTTCGAGTATTCTTTGGAATTTTAGCCATGAGCTTGTTTATTGCTTGTTCATCAAGCGATCCAGATCCTGCAGATCCCAATGAAGATTATATACCCACTCCGAAACCATTGACCGTTCCTCCTATTTTTGACCGCTTGCTACCTCCCCCAACCGTACCCTCTGACAACCCGCAAACTGTAGAAGGTGTTGCTTTGGGCCGTAAATTGTTTTTTGACCCCATACTTTCCGGTGACGGAACACAAGCCTGTGCTTCTTGCCACCAACCTGCTAATTCCTTTACCGATACCGATCGTTTCAGTATAGGAATAGATGGCTTGGAAGGCACAAGAAATTCTATGCCTATCTTCAATACGGCTTGGAACACAAAAAATAAATTTTTCTGGGACGGTCGTGCCTTCAGTCTTGAAGACCAAGCCCTTGAACCAGTGGAAAACCCAATTGAAATGCACAATACGTGGGAAAATGCTGTAGCAAGTTTGCAAAGCCACGCCAGTTATCCAGAACTTTTTAATAAAGCTTTCGGTACAAGTAACATTTCTAGAGACTTGATAGCAAAAGCCATTGCACAGTTTGAACGAACGCTGATTTCAGGAAATTCACCTTTTGATAAATATCTTTTGGGAGAAGGCAATCTTACGCCCCAGGAATTAAATGGTTTTCAAATATTTATGGATGAATCGCGCGGAGATTGTTTCCATTGCCACGGTAATGAAAACAGTCCACTATGGACAGACAATATTTTTCACAATAACGGCCTTGATGCAATCATTACCGACAAAGGCTTGGGCAATGTGACCGGAGACCCAAATGACGATGGCCTGTTCAAATCACCCTCCCTACGAAATTTAGCTTATACAGCGCCCTATATGCATGATGGCCGCTTTGCAACTTTGGATGAGGTTATAAATCATTATAGCGAAGGCCTTGTGTATTCCAGGACCATTGATCCGCTGATGAAAGCTGTATCTCGCGGTGGAGTCCATTTAACAGAATCTGATAAGGCAGACTTAAAGGCATTTCTTCTTTCGCTTTCAGACCCTTCTTTTATCAATAATCCTGATTTTCAGGATCCCAATTAATTTCTGAAGTAAATTTCAAATCTAAAACCCCAAAAAATATGGGGTGTTAATTATTGTTTAAAACTATGGGGCCATAGTTTTAAAATCCTACTTCCGTATGGTTAAAAGTGCGAATTGATGTATATTTGCCGTCTAATTTAGAATTAATCTACATATGATTAAGGTAAGTGAAAGCGCAAAAACCAAAATTGCACAATTGATGGCCGAAGAGGGCTTTAATATTGCAAATGACTTTGTACGCGTTGGCGTAAAAAGTGGCGGGTGTTCAGGACTAAGCTATGAGCTAAAATTTGACCATAATTTAGGTGAAGACGATAAACTCTTTGAGGAAGAAAATGTAAAAATAGCCGTAGACAAAAAAAGCTTTTTATATTTAGTTGGCACTACACTTGAATACAGTGGCGGCCTGAATGGAAAAGGGTTCGTGTTTAAGAATCCTAATGCAAACCGCACCTGTGGCTGCGGAGAATCTTTTTCACTTTAAAATATAAATGAGGATGAGCAAGTATACTGAAGATGATTTAAAAAAAGAACTGGAAACCAAGGAATACGAATATGGTTTCTATACCGATATAGAATCTGACACTTTTCCCATAGGGATAAACGAAGATGTAGTTCGTGCCATTTCAAAAAAGAAAGAAGAGCCCGAATGGATGACTGAATGGCGCTTGGAGTCCTTCCGGTATTGGCAGGAAATGGTAGAGCCCGATTGGGCAAACGTTCATTACGAAAAGCCAAATTTTCAAAATATTTCCTATTATTCCGCACCCAATAAAAAACCAAAATACAATAGTATAGACGAAGTAGATCCCGAACTTTTAGATACTTTTAAAAGACTGGGGATTTCTTTGGACGAGCAAAAGAAATTGGCCGGTGTTGCAGTAGATATTGTTATGGACTCCGTATCCGTAGCTACTACTTTTCAGAAAACCTTGGCAGAAAAAGGAATTATTTTCTGCTCTATTTCTGAAGCAATAAAAAACCATCCCGAATTGGTAAAAAAATACTTGGGAACCGTCGTGCCTCAGCGCGATAATTTTTACGCGGCCTTAAACAGTGCCGTTTTTAGTGACGGTTCGTTCTGCTATATACCTAAAGGGGTTCGCTGCCCAATGGAACTTTCTACTTATTTCAGAATTAATCAGGCTGGGACGGGACAATTTGAAAGAACGCTGGTTATCGCAGACGAAGGCAGTTATGTAAGTTATTTGGAAGGCTGTACGGCTCCCAGTCGCGATGAAAATCAATTGCACGCCGCAGTTGTAGAATTGATAGCTTTAGACGATGCCGAAATAAAATATTCGACTGTACAGAACTGGTACCCCGGTGATAAAAATGGAAAAGGCGGGGTTTACAATTTCGTTACTAAAAGAGGTGTTTGCGAAAAAAACGCAAAAATTTCATGGACGCAGGTAGAAACAGGAAGTGCCGTAACTTGGAAATACCCAAGTTGTGTACTTAAAGGCGACAATTCCATTGGTGAATTTTACTCCATTGCCGTTACCAATGATTTTCAACAGGCAGATACGGGAACCAAAATGATCCATATTGGCAAAAACACCAAAAGTACCATAATTTCAAAAGGTATTTCGGCAGGGAAATCCCAGAACAGTTACCGTGGTTTGGTAAAGATTATGCCCAATGCAGATAATGCACGAAATTTTTCGCAATGTGATTCATTGTTAATGGGCAACAGTTGTGGGGCACATACATTCCCATACATTGAAGCTAAAAACAAAACTGCCCAAATAGAGCACGAAGCCACGACAAGTAAAATTGGTGAAGACCAAATTTTCTATTGCAATCAGCGTGGTATTGACACCGAAAAGGCCATTGCACTCATAGTTAATGGTTTCAGCAAAGAAGTATTGAATAAGCTACCAATGGAGTTTGCCGTGGAAGCACAAAAACTATTGGAAATAAGCCTAGAAGGATCAGTAGGCTAAACACATAATGTTTTGGAAAATTAATTAGAAAACTAAATTATACAACCTATGAAAAAAATCGTTTTGTTGTCATTGCTTTTAGCAGTAGTATTTTCTTGTAAAAATTCTGAAGAAAAAAATTCCGAAGTTGAAGAAACAGCTACCGAAAATGTTGAAGTTAAAGCTTATAAAGGAGATTATATCGATTCAAATGGTGCTTTAGTGTTAATGGGAAACAACTTTATTTACGGTGTGAAGCGCAACGAAATGTCAGAGCAACTTTCCCAGCAGGTGGCCAAAGTAAAAAAGAATGATTTTGATATGGTGGGCGTAGTTGTAAGAGGAAATATTTCAAAAAATACCGATACCGACAGCGAGTGGGAAGAAGTGATTACAATAACAGAAATAATGAGGGTAAGTGACAAACCTTCTGAAGCGGATATAAAATTTGAAGAATCAGCAAAGAACAATTAAAATGTTAAAAATAAAAGATTTACACGCCGGACTTGAAGGAAAAGATATACTGCAAGGTATTAATCTTGAAGTAAAAGCAGGTGAAGTCCACGCAATAATGGGCCCCAATGGTTCTGGGAAAAGTACCTTGGCCTCGGTTGTTGCGGGCAAAGAAGAGTATGAGGTTAGCAGAGGCTACATTACATTTGAAAACGAGGATATTTCAGAATTGGATCCTGAGGAAAGAGCCCATAAAGGAATTTTTCTTTCTTTTCAATATCCTGTGGAAATTCCGGGAGTTTCTGTAACTAATTTTATAAAAACGGCCATTAACGAAACCAGAAAATCCAAGGGACAGGAAGATATGCCAGCTTCAGAAATGCTTAAAATGATAAAGGAAAAGGCCGACATGCTGGAAATTGACCGCAAATTCCTTTCACGCTCTTTGAATGAAGGGTTTTCGGGAGGTGAAAAGAAACGAAATGAAATTTTCCAAATGGCAATGCTTGAACCAAAACTTGCTATTTTGGACGAAACTGACTCTGGACTAGATATTGATGCTTTAAAAATTGTTGCCAATGGGGTAAACAAACTGAAAAGCGAAAACAATGCGGTTGTGGTAATTACCCACTATCAGCGTCTGTTAGATTATATAGTTCCAGATTTTGTTCACGTTTTGATGAACGGAAAAATAGTAAAATCCGGCACCAAGGAACTAGCTTACGAGCTTGAGGAAAAAGGTTACGACTGGATTAAAGAGGAATTGGTTTAAAAACAATTCAGAATTAAAAGAAATGAGTTTTAAAGACAAATTATTATCATCATATATCGCTCTCGAAGATTACTTAGAGTTTGATTCGCCATTGCACGACGTGCGAAACAACGCTATTAAAATTTTTGAGGAAAAAGGATTTCCTACCAAAAAGGAAGAAGCTTGGAAATATACCTCGCTTAATTCCCTGTTAAAACCCGACTATAGCGTTTATTCAAATAAAGAACGGAATGTAGAACTAAAAAATGTTCGTAAGTATTTTCTGCACGAAATTGATACTTACAAACTCGTTTTTGTAG
Organism: Aequorivita sp.; assembly: GCA_002715485.1. Lineage (GTDB taxonomy): Bacteria > Bacteroidota > Bacteroidia > Flavobacteriales > Flavobacteriaceae > Aequorivita. The sequence goes on from PAZL01000010.1 coordinate 103,561, forward strand.
ATGGGGTTTACAATTCATTCCTTTCAGAAACAACCCACGACTCATTAGATGTTTGTTTAATGTCAGCCGCTTTGAACAAGAGCAAATACAAGCCGGTGATTGAAGCCTATTTCAACAAGGCCGCAAAGAGCGATAGCCTAACTGCACTCAATACTGCTTTTACAAAAGAAGGCGCTTACATACACATTCCGGCTCATAAAGAAGTAGAAAAGCCTATAGAGATAATTAATTTCTCTACAGGAAATGAAGCCGCAATTTTTCTACAGCCTAGAAACTTGATTGTAGTTGGTGAAAATGCACATGTTCAAATAATTGAACGCCATCAAAGCCTTTCCAACAATGAAGTCTTGACCAATTCAGTTACGGAGATTTTTGCTGAAAAAAGGGCTTATGTTGATTACTATAAAATTCAGAATGATGAAGCTACGGCTTCACTTATTGATAACACCTATATTTCGCAACAGCGCGACACGGTTTGCCGCGTACACACCTTTGCTTTCGGCGGGAAGTTGGTGCGCAACAACCTCAATTTCTTCCAAAAAGGCGAAAACTGCGATTCTACGTTAAAGGGGATCACCATTCTTGAAGAAAAACAACATACAGACCACAACACACTAGTGCACCATATAGCGCCAAATTGCGAAAGCCACCAAGATTACAAAGGGCTTTTTGCAGAATCTTCCACAGGTGTCTTTAACGGAAAAATTATAGTAGAAAAAGATGCGCAAAAAATTGACGCCTTTCAACAGAACAATAATATTTTGATTGATGACAAGGCTACAATAAACGCCAAACCACAGCTGGAGATTTTTGCAGACGATGTAAAATGCTCACATGGCTGTACCATTGGCCAATTTGATGAAGACGCTCTTTTCTACCTGCGCAGCCGCGGAATTGGATTGAAAGAATCTCGCGCTTTGTTAATGTACGCCTTTGCAAACACCGTTTTGGAAAGTGTAAAAATTCCGGAATTGAAAGTACGAATCAACAAACTCATTGCCAATAAAATAGGGGTTAGTTTGGGGTTTGAGCTTTAATATTATAGTCACCACAAATTCACGAATTATTATATTTTACGCTTCGTGAAATCGTGGCAAAAATTACAATCCAAATTTTCAAATAGACAAAATTTTCAATGCCCTTCGACATCCAAAAGATACGTAACGATTTTCCCATCCTTTCCCGAAAGGTAAATGGCTATCCACTAGTGTATTTGGATAATGCAGCCACTTCGCAAAAACCACAGCAGGTTATTGATTGCATTGTAGATTATTATAGCAATTATAACGCAAACATTCATCGTGGGGTGCACACACTTTCACAGGAGGCTACGGATGCCTATGAGACTGCGCGAAAAAAAATACAGACGCATTTCAACGCAAAAGAAGCATACGAAATCATTTTTACCGCAGGCACCACCCACGGCATAAATCTTGTCGCAAACGGTTTTTCTGAAATTCTAAAAAAGGGTGATGAAATAATTGTTTCCGCAATGGAGCATCACAGCAATATCGTGCCTTGGCAAATGCTTTGTGAAAAAACAGGAGCCCTTCTGAAGGTGATTCCGATGAACGAAGAAGGCATTTTGGTTTTTTCAGAATACGAAAAATTGCTTTCAGAAAAAACGAAACTAGTTTTTGTAAACCATATTTCAAACGCGTTGGGAACAATCAATCCCATCGCGGAAATTATCGAAAAAGCACATGAAGTTGGAGCTGCGGTTTTAATTGATGGGGCACAATCCTGTTCACATATAAAACCCGATCTTCAAAAACTGGATGCAGATTTCTACGTAACCTCAGCCCACAAAATGTGTGGTCCAACTGGGGTTGGTATTCTTTATATGAAAGAAGAGTGGGGCAACAAGCTTCCTCCCTACCAAGGCGGCGGGGAGATGATTGCAGAAGTGACTTTTGAGAAAACCACCTATGCAGGACTTCCGCATAAATTTGAAGCCGGGACGCCCAATATCTGTGGCGGTATTGCTTTTGGGGCAGCGATTGATTATTTAAACGCCATCGGTTTTGAAGCGATTGAAAAGTACGAAAACAAACTTTTAAAATATGCCACTGAAAAGCTATTAGAAATAGAAGGGTTGAAAATTTATGGCACGGGACCAGACAAAACTTCTGTGGTTTCATTCAACGTTGAAGGAATTCACCCATACGATATAGGTACGATTGTTGACAAATTGGGAATAGCTGTAAGAACCGGCCATCACTGTGCGCAGCCCATTATGGAATTTTACAAAATTCCAGGAACGGTTCGGGCTTCCTTTGCATTTTACAATACGATGGAAGAAGTTGATGCTTTGGTTGCAGCCGTAAAAAAAGCTAAATTGATGTTAAGTTGAGCCATCACTAATAGTTAAAACTTGAACTTTGAGTGTTCAATTTTAAAATATAAAGACATGAAAACACTTGCCACTTTATCTATTCTTATTTTCAGTATAGTATTTATCAGTTGCGATGAAACTAAAAAAGTGATTGACGTTGCTGGTAGTGTACAACTTACGGGAAGCTATACCGTTACTGCAATCAACGGGAAAAAATTAGCAAATACTACCAACCCAACTTTTACAATGTCAGCATTGGACAATTCCTTCCGTGGAACTACTGGTTGTAATTCAGTTTTTGGAAATTACACCATTGATCTTTATACAATTAATTTTAGTGATCTTGCGGTAAGTGAAAAATTTTGTACAGAAAAAGAAATTATGAAAACAGAACGTGATTTTCTGAACGCACTCAACAAAACAGGCTCATACGCTTTGGATAATGGGATACTTACCTTCTACTCAAAAACAGACCGCAGTGTACTGCTAAGTGCAAAGAAAGATGAAAAATAATTTGAATAAGCTATGACGATTCAAGCAATACAGGAAGAATTAATTGACGAGTTTTCTATGTTCGACGACTGGATGCAGCGTTATGAATATATGATAGAGCTTGGCAAATCCCTTCCGTTGATTGACGAAAATTTAAAAACCGACGATAAACTGATAAAAGGCTGCCAAAGCAAAGTGTGGCTCAATTCAGAAATAAAAGATGGGAAAATTATATTTACGGCAGATAGCGACGCAATTATCACAAAAGGAATTATTGCTGTGTTGGTCCGTGTTTTTTCAAACCAAAAACCACAGGCCATACTAGATGCCAATACCGATTTTATTGATGAAATAGGCTTGAAAGAGCACCTTTCACCTACACGTGCAAATGGCTTAGTCTCCATGATTAAGCAAATGAAAATGTATGCATTTGCATACCAAACACAACTCAAAAATTAAACATATGGGAGCAGATACAGAAATAGACATGGCCGAATTGGGCGAAAAAATAGTAACCGTCCTAAAAACCATTTATGATCCCGAAATACCCGTGGATATTTACGAACTTGGATTAATTTATGACGTATTCATCAATGAAGACCGCGAAGTAAAAATATTGATGACGCTCACCACCCCCAATTGTCCGGTAGCAGAGAGCTTGCCACTGGAAGTTGAGGAAAAAGTTAAGTCGATGAAAATGATAAAGGATGCAGAGGTAGAAATAACTTTTGACCCACCATGGACACAGGAACTGATGAGCGAAGAAGCAAAGCTAGAGTTAGGGATGCTTTAAAAAGCGCTCAGTATTTAGTAGCATTTTACATTAATAAAAAAAACCTTTCCTGTGAAAGAAATAGTAAATCGTGTAGCAAATAGCAAATTGGTAACTTTTGACCTTGAGGCAATCTATCCTGAGGGAGAAAGGATTGCTTTTGATATTTCACAATGGTTGTTGGAAGGCATTGTACTTCGCGAAAGTGAATTTCGCGAGCAAGCCAAGGAACACGATTGGAGTCAGTACCAAGATAAGTACGTAGCTCTTTTTTGCAGTACCGATGCCATCGTGCCCGGCTGGGCATATTTACTTTTATCACTTCATTTAGCTCCTTTTGCGAAAAAAGTAACGGTTGGAAGTTTGGCCCAACTAGAGAGTCTCCTCTTTGCAGAAATACTCCAAAACATTGATATTTCTGAATACAGGGATAAACCTGTAATTATAAAAGGTTGTGCGCATAAACCTATTCCACAGAATGCTTATGTACTTTTGGCACAAAAACTACAGCCAGTCGCAAAAAGCATAATGTATGGCGAAGCTTGCTCATCTGTGCCGCTTTTTAAAAGAAAGTAGGAAATTTTAAAATTTACCGTAAGAATTCACAAAAAAGGCACTGTTTTTAGTGCTGTTTTTACCACATATTCAAAAGAGTAAGTACTTTTGCAAAAACAAAACTTTTTATACAAATGAAAAAACTTTTACTTCTTGCAGTTCTCTTCACTGCACCAATGGTAATGGTAGCACAAGACGAAAATGCAAAAGATACCATTCCCAATGGATGGACCCGTGCGGGAAACCTTTCACTTTTATTTAACCAAGCAGCTTTCAATCACGAATGGACTGGTGGTGGAACATCCAATTATTCGGGAAATCTTTCTCTCACTTATGATTTCAATTATAAACATGACAAACTTAGCTGGAATAACCGCTTGATAGGCGAATATGGCCTTACCAAAAACAAGGATGATAAGTATTCCCGAAAAACGAACGATCGTTTGGAATTGAACTCTATTTTAGGGCAGCAGTTAAAAGAAAGCAACTGGTACTATTCTTTGTTTTTTAACTTTAAGACCCAGTTTGCGAAAGGCTATGAGTTTAATACTGACCTGAACCCTGAAGATGAAGGCTACCGTACCGAAACAACACATATTTTGTCTCCAGCCTACATACAGTTTGGCCCTGGTATGCTTTGGAAAAAAAGCGACAATCTGTATGTGAATATTTCTCCAGCAACTGCTAAATTCATCTTGGTGGATAAAGAATTTACCGCTGTAGATGAGTCAGTGCCAGGTGCTTTGGATGCTTATAACCAGAACAAATATTTTGGGGTTGATGCCAATGAAACTAGTCGTTTTGAATTTGGCGCTTCGCTTTCTGGATATGCAAAATTTGATGTGATGGCGAATATATCCGTAGAAAATATATTGAACCTTTATTCAAATTATCTTGAAGATCCACAAAACGTAGATATAGATTACACCCTTAATCTTGTGATGAAAGTGAATAAATACATCACTACAAACGTAACTTTTCAAGCTATATATGATGACAATGCAGTACAAGGGTTCCAGATTCGCGAAGCTTTGGGCGTTGGTTTAACCTATGGCTTTTAAGAGATAAAATGTATAATAAATAAAGCTGCCAAGTTTCAATTCTTGGCAGCTTTATTTTATTTCTTGCTAAAAAATTTTAATCCTCCTCGGTATATTCATCATATAAGAAATTGTTATATGGGAAACGAGTGGTATGTATTTCCTTTACTTTTTCATAAACCAGCTTTCGGAATTCGCTGAAGTTTTCCTTGTTCAAAGCAGAGATAAATATGGCGTCGCCGTTTACTTTGGACATCCAGGTTTGTTTCCATTCTTCCAGTGTATAATGCGCCTTGGTTTTTTCGGTCATCAAATCGTCTTTGTCGATTTTCTCCGGGTCATAGGCGTCAATTTTATTGAAAACCATAATAGTAGGCTTGTCTGCGCTACCTATTTCTTCTAAAATTTTATCTACGGAGTCTATATGGTGTTCAAAGGATGGATGGCTAATATCTACTACGTGCAGCAGTAAATCTGCCTCTCGTACCTCATCTAACGTACTCTTGAAGGATTCCACAAGTTGCGTGGGTAATTTTCTAATGAAGCCCACTGTATCAGTCAGCAAAAAAGGAAGGTTGCCTATAACCACTTTCCGAACCGTAGTATCGAGAGTTGCAAAGAGTTTATCTTCTGCAAAGACATCACTTTTACTTATCACATTCATCAGAGTAGATTTTCCTACGTTTGTATACCCAATAAGAGCTACTCGTACAAGAGAACCACGATTGCCGCGCTGCACTTCCATTTGGCGGTCAATCTTCTTTAATTTGTCTTTAAGTAAAGCAATACGGTCGCGCACAATACGTCTGTCGGTCTCAATCTCAGTTTCTCCCGGACCTCGCATCCCGATACCCCCACGCTGACGTTCCAAGTGAGTCCACATACCTGCCAATCTAGGCAATAAATATTGATATTGTGCAAGCTCTACTTGAGTTCGGGCATAACTGGTTTGAGCCCGTTGTGCAAATATGTCTAGAATTAAATTTGTACGGTCTATGATTTTGCACTGCAGTATCCTTTCAATATTCTTTTGCTGCGCGGGCGAAAGCTCATCATCAAATATTGCGACGCCCACTTCATGCTCGTCAACAAAATTTTTGACCTCTTCCAGTTTTCCGGTACCAATAAAAGTCTTTGGATTGGGCACATCCATTTTTTGGGTGAAGCGTTTAAGAACTTCGCCACCTGCCGTATATGCCAAAAATTCAAGTTCGTCCAGATATTCGTTAGATTTCTCTTCGTCCTGATATTGGGTTATCAATCCGATTAAAACTGCCTTTTCATAAGATATATCCGTTGGTTCAATCATAGTATATAAAACTGTAAGTTGTAGTTGTCATTGATTCTTAATATACAATTTATTTAAAAATCAATATTTCCACAAATGTACAAAACACATGTTGTGACCTCTATGCTCCTTATGACCATTTTATGATTCTAATTAAAGGCTTTTTATTCAATTTGAAAAAAATGAAAAAGTATTCCTTAGAAAATTCATATATTTCGCTGTTAAAAAAAAGTTAACGCTTAATGCCATTTAATAACAACCACCAATTAAAACTTTATGAATAAAAAACTACCTCTCTATTTACAAAGTTGTCATCATTTCTTTAAAGTCAACTTTAAAAAAAACTTACTTGCTTTTTTTAGTCTTTTAGCCATATCTTTTTCTGCATTTTCGCAAGGGCCTGGATGCCCTAACGTGTATGCGGGAGAAGACATTGTGCTTGAGTGTGGCGTACCATGTACCGATCTTACCGCAAGTTTTTTAGACACTGGCGAAACTACCAGTTATGAAGTTTCTTCAATTACGTATGACCCACCTTTCCCGTTTACGGGAGGAACACCTGTTTCAGTGAACACAGATGATATATGGTCTCCTGCCATCCAATTACCTTTTGATTTCTGTTTTTTTGGTGAAACTTATACCCAAATGGTTATTGGATCGAACGCAGTAGTTTCTTTCGACTTGGCAAACAATGAGCCTGGCGATTATTGTGATTGGTCTTTTGATGACCCCATTCCAAGTCCCAACTTATTTCTCACTACAATCTTTGGCCCTTACATGGATGTTGATCCATCGGTGCAAGGCTCGGGCATTATAAACTGGGCTGTTTTTGGAGAATCTCCTTGCCGAACTATGGTGGTTAACTTTCCTAATATTACTTATTTTGGATCAGCCTGCCCAAACCTTTCACTTACTTCACAAATCGTTATTTACGAAACTACCAATGTGGTGGAAGTATATGTTCAGGACAGACCCAGCGGCTGTACCTGGAATGATGGAAATGCTGTTTTGGGAATACAAAACCAAAATGGTACTGTTGGTTACACTGCTCCTGGAAGAAATACAAGCGATTGGGCTGCTACCAACGAAGCTTGGCGCTTTACCCCTAATGGCGCATCAAACGTTGCTTTTTCTTGGCTAGATGCATCGGGAACTGTTATTGGCACCGATCCAACTATAAATGTGTGCCCAACGGACCAATCAACTACCTACACCGCCCAGGCAATTTACACAAACTGTAATGGAGATGTAATTACAGAAACAGATGATATTACAGTAACACTGGATCCTAATAACCTAGGCTTGGAATTAGGCCCGGATATAAGCTTTTGCGATACCCCTTCTTATGAAATAATTCCAGAAATAACTGGAGACACTACGGGAGCTACCTATCTATGGAGTCCTGGAGGCGAGACCACCCCTACTATCACAGTAACGGCTTCAGGCACTTACTCACTCGAAATAACAAAAGGTTCCTGCGTGGTAACGGATAGTGTAAACATTCTGTTCCTCAGCAGCCCTAACTGTACCATAGAACCCATTTGTGAGGGTGTAGATTTTGAAGAAAATTTTGGTACAGGTACTGGAAGAGTTTCCACACCCTATACAAATTATATTTTTAACGGAACTACACAAGTAGAAGATGGTGAATATACTATTTCCAATACTTCTGCAGGATTGAACACAGGATGGTTTACAGATATGGAAGACCATACCGAAGGCGATGTGGATGGAAGGATGCTTTTCGTTAATGCTTCTTTCGATCAAGGTGAATTTTACAGACGCACCATCACTTTGAACCCAAATATAGAATATACATTCAATGCGTGGATTACTACAGTATATGATACTAACACAAATATTTGTGGCGGAAACAGCATCCCTTCAAACGTAATCTTTAGAATTGAAGACCCTGCCGGAAACCTTATTTCCGAAACGAATACTGGAGATATTCCCAATGGAACGGCCCCAAACTGGCAGGAATTTGCGATTGTTTTCAATACGGGAGCTAATACAGACATACAGCTTGTACTTATCAATAATGCCGATGGAGGTTGCGGAAACGATCTAGCAATTGATGATATTACCCTCAGTTTGCAAAACCAACAACCTGAAATTGTTACCCCGCCAGACCTAAGCACTTGCGATGTAGATGGAAACGAAACGGCAGTATTTAATTTAGAAGATCAAATTGCCATAATTCTAAATGGACAAGACCCTGCGCTATTCAACACTTCTTTCCACTTAACACAGTTTAATGCTGAATCTAACCAATTTCCAATTGCTGATCCAGCAACATATACCAATGTATCTAATCCAGAGACTATATATGTAAGAGTAGAAAAAGCCAACGAACCTACTTGTTTCAGCACAGTTTCATTCCAACTAATTGTAGATCCTATTTTTGATCTTACTGGTAATTTACCTACGGAAATTCAGCTTTGTGTGGGTGATGATTTCCCAGTATTGGATGCAACACCTACCAATCCTGATATTGATTTAGCTTTGGTTACTTATATATGGACTGATGGAACCGGAACCACCGTATCTACAGATGCTACATTTACTCCAACGGAAGCGGGAACATATAGCGTAACGGTTATCTACCCTCCCTGTAGTGAGCAAACATTTAATGTTGATGTGATTGTGAATGATCCGCCAACTCTAGATTTAGGCACAGACCAAGTGCTGTGCGATGGCGCTTCATTTGAGATAGTTCCAGTAATTACGGGGAACACTTCAGGAATTACCTATTTATGGAGTACAGGCGAAACCACACCAACAATAACAGTAAACGAAAGCGGAACCTATACATTGGAAATAACTGTAGGGCCTTGTATTGTAACCGATAGTATAGATATTATTATTTCAGATCCTGTAATCGTAAACCTTGGTGATGATTTTGTGAGTTGTTTTGATACAGATACCATTCTTACTGCCGAAGTAGATGGCGATCCTCAAAATGCAACTTATGAGTGGTATTTAAACGGAGTACTACTTGCTGATGAGACCAACCAAACACTTATGATTACAGAAGAAGGAGAATATACTGTTATTGTAACCGTAGATAGCTGTAATGGCGAAGATTCTATTGTTGTTAATCTTCGTGACGATCTTGAGGTTGTGGTCGACGAAGATTTTATTACCTGTCCTAACGAACTTCAAATTATAACAGCTACTACTATCGAGGAAGGCGTGAGCTACCAATGGTTCCTTAATGGAGATCCAATCCCTGGTGAAACCAATAGCACTCTGGAAATTTCTTTGGAAGCCGGTCTCTTGGGCGCTCAAACTTATAGTGTAGTAATAACATTGGGCAGTTGTACCGCTACAGATTCTGTGGATGTTACACTTTATCCAGTAGGCAACTGTATCATTTCTGAAGGTATTTCGCCAAATGGAGATGGCTTTAATGACATTCTGGACCTTACATTCCTAAATGATAGAACCGGAATCAGTAAACTTCAAATCTTTAATAGATTGGGAACCCTGGTTTTTGAACAAAACAATTACACAAACCAATGGCGAGGTCAAACAAATGATGGCAACGACCTACCCACAGGAACATATTTCTATGTAATTGACCTTGCTGGTAATGACGCGGTCTATGGTTCGCAAGCCACAGGCTGGATTTATCTTAACCAAGAAGCTAACTAAAAACCATTAAATACTTTTTAACTATCAAAAAGATAAAAATGAAAAAACATATATATATCCTAATTGTATTGATGGCAGTGTTACTCTTTCAGAATACACAGGCACAGCAAGACCCTCAGTACACACAATACATGTACAATATGAACGTGATGAACCCTGCCTATGCGGGGTCAAAGGAAAGTCTTTCACTCACCGCGCTTTACCGAAACCAATGGTCTGGATTGGACGACAACCCCGTTACTTTTACCTTTTCGGCACATTCGCCAATAAGTGAAAAAGTAGGCCTCGGTCTTTCAGCAATAAAAGATGAATTGGGCCCTGTAAGTGAAACAAANGTGTATGCAGACTTTTCATACACNTTACAATTGGGCAACACTGNTAAACTTGCTTTAGGCCTAAAAGCCGGAGCTACATTTCATGAGGTTGGCCTAAGCAGTCTGGAACTTCAGGATCCAAACGATCCTTTCTTTTCAGAAGACATAAACAACACCTACCCAAACATTGGTGCGGGTGCCTTTCTGTATGGGGAAAAGTTTTACGTTGGGTTCTCTGTTCCAAATATGCTGAAATCGGTTCACCTCGATGAAAATGGAATTAAATACGGTTCTGAAACAAATCACTATTTCGCAACCGCAGGATATGTGTTCCAAGTTTCTGAAAACTTTAAGTTGAAGCCTTCCGTAATGGTGAAATCTGCCTTTGACGCTCCCGTTTCTTATGATGGAAACCTGAATGCGCTATTTTACGACAGATTTGAACTTGGAGCATCTTACAGAATGGACGATTCGTTTAGCGGCTTGGTGGGGTTCCAGATTACCCCAAACATCCGCGTAGGCTATGCTTACGACCACGTAACATCCGACCTTAAAACAGTTGGGCCAGCTTCGCACGAAGTAGTGCTAACCTTCGATCTGTTCTTTAAGCCACGTGTTTTACGTTCACCAAGATTCTTCTAATAACCAAACAAATTCATTNAAGATGAACAAGATATATACAATCCTTTTACTCATAGCGGTAAGCAGTACAATGGCTTTCGCACAAAACAGTAAAACTAAAAAGGCAGATCAATATTACGATCGCCTGCAATATACCGATGCCGCTGAAGCCTATCAAAAACTACTAAAAAAAGGCGAAGGCAGTACCTACGTTTTTGAACGTTTGGGAAATAGTTATTTCTTTATAAACGATACCAAAAAAGCCGANACCTATTACAAAAGAGTAATAAAAAAGAAGGATGTTGATCCTGAAACGGTATACAACTATGCCCAATCGCTTAAGGCGAACGGTAAGTTTGGCGAGTACAACACGCATATGAAGCAATTCGCAGCAATGAAACCNAACGATTCCAGAGCAGTAGCANTTATGAAGAATCCTGACTATTTGCCGGAAATTGTCGACGAAAATGCTCAAAAATATGCCGCCACAAACCTTGATGCCCTGAATTCAAAGTATTCAGATTTTGGCGGAATGGTCGTAGGCAACGATTTCTATTTTACTTCTGCCCGAAACACTTCCCGCAAAAAATACGGATGGAATGAGGAACCATTTTTGGATATTTACAAAGCCTCCATGGTAGGAGGGGTTGAAAAGAACGAATCGCTGTTGAATGGAGACGTAAACACCAAATACCATGAAAGCACCGTAGCGATAACGGCAGACGGCAAACGGATGTATTTTGACCGCAACGATTACTATAATGGTAAATACAAAAAAGACGAAGAAGGCATTAACCAGTTAAATATCTATTATGCCGAAAATGTTAATGGCGAGTGGAAAGACATTAAGCCTGTACCTTTTAACGATCATCAATACTCAAACAGTCATCCAGCTTTAAGTCCAGACGGAAGCACCCTTTACTTTACCAGCGATCGTCCGGGTGGAAAAGGCAAGGCAGACATTTACAAAGTGTCTATAGCAAAAGATGGTANGTTTGGAAACCCTGTAAATTTAGGAGATAACATCAATACCGAAGGAAAGGAAGGCTTTCCTTTTGTAGACTCTAATGGCACACTCTACTTTAGTAGCGATGCGCATTTGGGAATAGGCGGACTGGATGTTTTTGCAGCAGAAGCTAATGGTGATGGTTTTGGCGAGGCTAGAAATCTAGGTCTTGGTGTAAATAGCAGTGAAGATGATTTTGCATATTCTTACAACCCAGCTACTGAAGAAGGTTATGTTTCTTCCAACAGAAAAGGTGGTAAGGGAAGCGATGATATTTATAAGATTAAGAAAATGCAGTCATGCGAACTTCTAGTCATGGTTGTTGACGCCGAAACCGGNCAGGCATTGGCTAACGCACGAGTGGATCTTTTTGATAGCAAAGAGAACAAATTAAAAAGCCAAAATACGAATGCTAGTGGAAAGTCGACAATTACAGTGGCCTGTAACCAAGCACACGTAGTTCAGGCATTTATGGATGGATATGAAAGCAATGCCGAAACTATTGCTGCACAGCGCAGTGGCGAGAAGAATGTACGCATTGCCCTTCGCCCAATCGACGATATTGTAGAAGGCGATATGGTAAAGTTGAACCCAATTCTTTTCGATTTCGACAAGCATAACATCAAGCCACAAGCTGCATTTGAACTGGACAAACTAGTGGAATTGATGAANAAGAATCCTGACATGGTAATTAAAGTGGAAGGCCATACCGATAATCGCGGTACTGAGGCTTATAATATGGACCTNTCTGAAAGACGTGCTAGAAGTACTGTACAGTATGTAATTTCAAAAGGAATCGCAAAAAAACGTATTAGCGGAGAAGGATTTGGCGAAAGCAGACCTGCGGTGGCTTGCGGGGACAATTGCACCGAAGCCCAACATCAGCAGAATAGACGTTCCGATTTTATTATTGTAAAGCGTTAGTCTATACTATACAATCAAACTGGTAACCAACCAGAAAAAGAACCCCTGCTTATTTCCATTGCGGATTGTTGCGGGGGTTTTTAATTTGAATATTTTAAAACTAAAGATTTTGATTTTTTCCGGTATGAAAAGTAAAAAGCTGCTTTAAANAGTCTTTTTTGAATATAAATTCCATTGAAAATTATTAGGAATTGAGATAAGAACTAGCACTCATGGGAGTCTATCCTAATCAAGCAAACGTTAATTGAGTACAAACTAATTTATACCATGAATATATTTGTCCTTTAGCCTATAAAAATCATTGATATAATCAGGTAACATATTTTCGAAATAGTTCTTAGAAAACTTGCTGTTCTCCCTATATTTATTAATTATTAAGTTTAAAGAGTCTCGAGACACTAAATGTGCTTTGAAATAAAGCAAATCCATTAATANTAAAGAATCATTCGGATACTTCTCAAATTGTCTTTCTTTTGAACTAACAATATCCTGCACATATCTATCGCCCTCTTTTTTATTATGCAATTTATACTCTCTATNCCCTTTTGCATACAGATTAAAATTAGAAAAATCTACGATTTCCGATGAATCCACACGATCCATTAATTCTAACAACTCATCATAGTGCTGCGATTTAAAATATATAGGGAAAATACGTTCCCACTGTTTCTTATCAATTTTCCCAGATTTAATAAATTTTTGAGAATTTATTATTTGATAGGCAGAGTCTAAAAACTTTTCATTTCCAGTTAATGTATAATCTAAATTGAGCTGATCTAGTCTTTTTAAATACTCGGAATTCACAGTACTGTCCCCTTTACCAAGACAAGATGTTAAACATAGAAAGAGTATATTAATCTTTAAAATCATAGTCCATTTCTTCATGATTTATATTTTCGGTGAAATTGGTAAAATTAGGCATTAGTGTTGTAGTTCCAAAAATAGTGGGATATTTTAAGAATGCTCCCTGTTGATGATCAGAATATAATCCTTTAAAATCAATTTTCATGTTAAAGTTGTCAATTGATTGAAAAGTACTTGCTGGAATAAGAAACTTATAGATCAAACTTCCCCCATTCGAATATTGAATTAAGCTAGAACCTTCATTGTTAAATTGCGGAATTGATGTTCCATTTACTGATAATTCAATGCCTTTAATGCTCATATTTGCATCTAAATATCCGCTTTTAGAATTTCCTAATATACCAATTGATACATTAACCCCATTAAAATTCTGTCCGAAGTACCATTTTCATTAGAACTATAAGTTAAGTTTGGATGAAATCCAATTGTATAATCGGTTTCCAAAAGAGTATGATTAACTCCATATCCTTGGGTATCGCTCTTATGTTATGGGATAGTAATAAGTTTGGTGGAGGACTGTATGGTAGCCTCCCAACTTCAACTAAATTTGGAAAAACATCTTTTTTTACTATATTAGCAATTAATATTTCTTCCCTCTTAAAAACTAATATTACCAATCTTAAGCCGCTCCTAAGCCGACTGCATGCCGATATCATGCCGACGCTACTCCCTAGATACCTCACTGGTCACTCACTGGTGGGTAAGTCTCTATTATATCGTCACCACAATCCCACTCTAGCGTGGGCACCCCCGTTTTCACAACACCGATAGATCAAACTTTGAATGCCCTGTTGGTTCGCGATTATATCGCGTTCCTAGTCTATTCAAACCGATAAATCCTGAGATAATCAAAACCAACCAAAATAATGATAAATCTTAAAAAAAAAGCTGCAAGTAAAAAATTACAAGCAGCTTTTTAAAATGAATTATTTAAACCTTATTCCACTACGGAAACATTATCTATTTGGTACGTAGTAGTAGTTCCGTTTGATGCACCTTCATATTGGTAAGCAATATAAACTACTTGGCCCGCATAGGCAGAAAGGTCCACATCACCAGAAGGGGTAAACTCATCACCATAACCGCTTGTGTTTCCACTGGAAATGGTTGCATTCAAGTTTGTCCAAGTTGCTGTTGTAACATCCCCTGTAAAATCAGTTGAAATTTTCACTGTAAGTGCAGCGCCGTTATTAAAACCATCATTTGTTTCAAAAGTAAGGGTCGGAGTAGATCCGCTAGGTAAAATAAGTCCTGGTGTAACTAACCAAACTTCATATGGGTTTTCATTTGAGTTGTAAGCTGATGTCTGCGCATATTTGTTCGAATTATATTCACGTACTTCATAAAGACGGGTACCCCCATTTACGTTGACGTTTGTCCATCCTGAAATATTTACATTCATACCGGTACCGGCGGTTTGCCCTTCAAAGTTTTCTGAAAAAGGTAATTCCAAAGCATCGCCGGGACCACCATTGCTGCAACGCTCTCCGTCCATCTGCACATCATCTGTATCGCGAATAAACAATTGATAATCGCTGTTGAAAATACTCAAAACAGCAGTAAGGGTACCATTGCCTTCAGGTAAAGTCATGTTTTTGAAATCTGCAAAGCCACTGGTTCTTAATAAAACAGTCTGGCCATCACAGTTTTCTACGGTTCTATTTACGCCAAAAGTATTGTCTAGGTTTCCGTATGCCTCAACACCCGCTACACCGTCAGGAAACTGAACACCTTCAAATTTTACTAAAGTGTTCAATCTTGCAGGGTTTGATGCTTCCGCCACTCCTATAACCGTAGGAACCAATTCAACACTTTCGGTAGAACGCATGATACGGCTTTCAAAATCTTCAATCTCTATACGTCCAACCTCATCACCATCTTGAGTACCAATTGTTGGCAGACCAGCATATTCACCAATATACAATCCATCAACGCGGAAGTAGATTTTACGGCCCGGACCATATTTAGTGTAGAGGTCAGTTGCATTGGTAGAAATTGAAAGGCCTGCTGTTGGGTTTTCAGGTTTGTCCTGAATGATAAGCTGCTTGTAATAATTACCAGACTCATCGCTAGAAACTACATAAGCTTCTATGTAAAGTGGCTCTGTAGAATCTGGCCCTGCTTCAACTTTTACAGGTTCAAAACCGCCATACATTTCTTTAACGGCAGTAATGGTGGTGTTTACGTCAACGTTTGGTTCTTCTACATTAATCTCTGGCACGTTATAGTCATCATCCTGTACACAGGAAGTAGCAATCATTCCTAAGAAAAATAGGAAAGGTATAAGTTTGATGTTCAGTAATCTTTTCATATTTATAAAATTAATTCTTTTTTCTTATTTAAAATCTTACGTAAAGGTTAAGGTAATAGGTAGTTCCGTATCCGTACCAGTATTTTGGCCCAAATACACGGGTATCGTTTGCAGTGTCTTCAGAAAGGGTTCTGTAGTTTGCGCTTCTTCCCTGTTCAAAACCACCAGTCTTATATTTTTCGTCGAAAATATTGTTGATACTTGCAAAGAAGCCAACAAAATAATCTTTTATTTTCCAAGACTTTCCGCCCACAACGTTTACCAACATATAGTCATCAAACTTTTCCTGCTTTAGCAATTCTCTTGCTATTGCGGGATCGTAATCGTTAAAAGGCTGTCCGTCTGTGTCCAAATAAAAATTTGATGTTCTAGTAAGTGGCGACACATCTATATATGCATTGTTGAAATAGTTTGTAGTTGCGCCAAACCACCAGAAGTCTGGGTCGCGGTATTCAAAGCCTATTTGATAAGCCTGTTGGGGACCGCCAGCAACTTTATAGTTTTCCAAATATGATTTTCCAAAGCTTACAACGTTGTCAAAATCATCAGAGGTTATATAGAGGTCTGGGTTATTATCATACGTATTCTGTCCATAAGCTGCAGCGCCTTTTAACTTAATGGTAGGGGTAACTTGGGCTTCGATACCAAACTCTGCTCCCACGTTCTTTTTATCAATATCAGTTAAAACCTCTTGTACAAATGCAGTGGTTGAATTAATTCCGGGAACTGAAATACCGTCGGCATAATAGAAGGAAATTTCAGAAGCATCCTGCATTAAAGTGTAGTAACCGGTTAAACGTGCTTTCACGATTGGCGAACGGAAAATGTAACTCCCGTCAATGCTCATGTTCTTTTCTTCAGTTAAACCAATAACAGTATTGTTGTTCTGGCGTGAGTTGGAAAAGGAATTTCTAAGCGAAGGTGCATCGGTAAAATATGCACCGTTTACTTCCAAAATGTGTCTTCCGGATATTTTATAGGTAGCTCCTGCTTTTCCACCATAGGTAGTAAAATCCAATGCTTCACTTTTACCAAAAGAATTGTCTGGGAAGTTACCATTACGGTACAGTCCATTTCTTTGATAGGTGGTTTTGCCTAGTTTTCCTGCCAAGTAAAAATCTACTTTTGAATAAGTGAACTGCCCTTGTACAAAACCACTATAGTCTGTAGCGTCAAGCTCAAAGTTGTATTTGAATTTATCTCCTTCACCAACAACGCGGTCTGGGTTGTTCAAATCACTTTGTGATTCATCGCCAAAGTTGAAGGTATCAACATCCAAATAACCATTGCCGCCCAGTAAATCTATCATATTGGCAAAGTTGCTTGAATTAAGGTTTCTATAATTAAAAGAAGCGGTCAAGGCAATGTGGTCTGTCAACTGCGAGTTCAAAATAGTATTTGCGGAAAGTTGCTTATCGTCATTTCTGTCTTCATACAGATAGTACCGCGATGTCCCTCCGTAAAAAATATTTGTTTCATAGATATCCTGCCAGTCTATTTGGCCATCGTTAACAAAACTTGAATAAGCCTGGTAGGCTCCTTCGTAGTTTGTACCGGTTGGGTCTGCCAAAAAGTAACTTGGCAGTTTCTGGTAATACGTAGGATCAGGGTTTGGGGCATTGTCATAACCTAAACGGCTATTCCCCGTTTTTCCAAATTGATAGCCCACATTGGTATTAAGTTGAGTTTTTTCTGAAATATCCCAGAAGTGGTTCAACATAATAACAGGCTCTTCAATTTCCCTAATACGCGAGTTGCGAATTTCGCCATCTTGCTCACCCCAATATGCATTGTACTGAGTTCCTTTTAGGTCATATACCTCTTGGGTATTGGGCGAAGATTTACCTCTTCGGTTCGGCGTATAGAATGCTGTAAGGTTAAGACTGTGGGAGTCGTTCAATTTTTTTTCTACTGACGCAAAAAATGAATTGGCATCGTACAAAGTACCGTCATTAAATCCTTCTTCACCAAAACGTCTCGATAATAGCACAGAATAGGCCCAACCGCTTGGCAACAACCCACTGTTATAGGAGCCCATAACCCTGCCACGGTAACTTCTGTTACTTGTAGCATAAGAGATGCGCCCTCCCTTTCGGTATTGCGACGCTCTCATAATAATATTGGTAGTACCTGCAAGGTGGCCAAAGTTGTACTCATTTGCAGAAGTACCCATCGAAAACATTTGGTTTCGCTGGGCATCGTTGAGACCTCCCCAGTTAGACCATTGGGGCCTTCCATTATATAGTTTGTTCATTTCCAAACCATTGATAAGGACTTTTCCATCTTCAGAATCGTAGCCTCGTGGTCTGAAAAAAGTTGCGCTAAAATCATACGAAGCTGCATTCAAAAACACATCTCTTGAAGCCTGCAATAAACCTGAAACGTTGTAAGAAGTTCCTTCGTCTTCGTCCAATTCGTTATCTGTAAGACTAATAACTCCTATTTGGGCCTCAATTGCTGATAGGTCAACCTCCATCAAAATTGACTCTAAAGCCACTGGCGCATTGTTTTGGATAGTTACTGGGATTCTTAAAGTAACATAACCTGATTTTGAAAATTCCAAAACCTGCTCGCCCTGCGGAAGGCTTTCCTGCGAAAAAGAAAAAACACCTTCGGCATCACTGCTGGTTGTGAAAATACTGTTTAAAATACTGACTTCTACGTCTGGGATTGGTTCACTGGAATTTGTGTCTAGCACTTTACCAGTAATTAAGGTTTCTTGGGCAAACATTGAAAAACCCGAAAAGATAACCATTAAGGTAAAAATGAATTTGTTCATTCTAAAATTTAAAGTTTTTAATATTAAGATATCTTTAAAATAGGGTGCAAAAATAAATTTTTTAAATGAAATAACTACTTTTGGCCCCATTAATGAATAAAACTTTACTTAAACATAATATTTGAAAAGTACTATGAAATTATCCATTTGGTTTTTCGCCATAACACTGCTAACATTCACCGCTTCTTTCGGCCAAAATGAAAAGCAGTACAAAGTAAATACCATCGCCTTTTACAACGTTGAAAACCTTTTTGACTATGAAGACGACCCAATCACTTTTGACGACGACCGCACCCCAGACGGAAAAGATCATTGGACCCAGGAAATTTATGAAGCAAAATTGGCCAATATGGCCAAGGTGATTTCAGAAATAGGTGAAGATGTTACAGGAACTTCTCCCGCAATTATTGGCGTTAGCGAAATAGAAAATCGGCGCGTACTTGAAGATCTTTTAAACCAGGAACCCTTGGTAAAAAAAGATTACGGCATTGTACATTTCGACAGTCCTGACCGTCGTGGGATTGATGTGGCTCTGTTATATCAGAAAAAACTTTTTACCCCTACCAATTACAAAGCCTACGAACTTGTAATTTATGATGACCAAGACCGTAACAAACGTATTTATACCAGAGACCAATTATTGGTGAGCGGTATGCTGGACGGTGAAAAAATCCACGTTATTGTTAACCACTGGCCCTCGCGAAGTGGTGGCGAAGCACGCAGCAGACCCAAGCGTATAAAAGCCGCAGAACTTAACAAACAAATAATGGATTCCTTATTTAGTGAAGACCCTTATGCAAAAATTATTACCATGGGCGATTTAAATGATGATCCAACCAATGAAAGCGTAAAGGATATTTTAAAAGCCAAAAATGATCGCGAAAACATGAAAATAAAAGAGCTTTACAATCCAATGGAAGATATGTTTAAACAAGGATTGGGCACCCTGGCCTATCGGGACGGCTGGAACCTTTTTGACCAAATCATTATTTCAACGGAATTGGCAAAAAAAGACTATTCAAGCTATCGCTTTTACAAGGCGGGAATTTTCAACAAAAGCTACTTAGCTACACCCCGCGGACAATATAAAGGGTATCCATTCCGAAGTTTTGTAAATGGATACACGGGTGGTTACAGCGATCATTTTCCCGTGTTTATATATCTTATTAAGGAGAAAAATTAGGAATAGATTCTATTCATTTAAAAATAAAAAATCCTGCTGAGCTATTTTCAGCAGGATTTTTTTTAGAAATATAATTTCTTTAGAACCACTCGTTCCACGGAATTCTGCTTAACATTAAAACAAGTGCAATGGTATAAAATATCGCCAGAGTCTTAAATTTTCCGCTGGAAAGCAGTTTCTTTTTATGTTTTGAGTACCCAATCGTTATAAAAATAACGGTCAAAATCATAACCATAGGGTGTTCCACAGCATATAGCCGAGCGGTGGAGTCTTTCATTACAACTCCCATTCCCGAATTAGTAATATTCTGTAAACCCAACGGAGAAACAAAATATAGCACTAAGCCTATAAGCAGCTGAATATGTGTGACGATAAGCGCAAAGAGTGAAATTCTAAAATCTTTGGCACCATATTCCCTTTTTGAGAAAAATCCTGCGAGTGCGTTGATGGTTGCAAGCAAAACAATAAGGAGCACTAAATAAGCCCAATAGGAATGAATAAATTGAATTGTTGAATACATACTTGTGTGTTTTTGAAGTGCATCAAATATAAGGTTTATAAATAAAAAAAATGCCCCAAAAAGCTGGGGCATTTTTATAAACCAATTTAATATTTATTAGAAGTCGTAACGAATGCTAGCGTTCCAAGTTCTTCCATTACCATAAAAGTAACCGAAAGAGTCTTTTTGGCTTAAATACATTTCGTTTGTAGCGTTGTAGCAGTTTGCTCTAATTGTAAGGTCTTGACCTCCAAAATTAAACTTATATGTAATTCCAGCATCTAGCAAGCTATAGGCAGGCAAACGCTCTGCTTGATATACTTCTCCTGCTAAAGATGCATCTATCACATCCCCAGCATCTACAAATCCGTAAAGGTCTGTATAGATATTATAATCGGCATCTATTGTAAGACCACCTATTACATTGTATTTGAAACCAAAGCCGAAAGAAGTTTGTGGAGCATTGCCCACTTTTGTTCCGCTCAAGTTAACTGAGCCTTCTTCCAACAATGCATTGGTTTCGTTATCTCTGGTTTGGAAAGGTGTTTTTCCATCGTATTTCCAATTACCGATACTTCCGAAAGCTCTGAACATAAAGGCACTTGAATGACGGTATTTTCCTTCAAACTCAAATCCTTTATGAACTTGGGTAATATCAGTAAATCTTTGGTAACGGTCAACTTGCTCAACAGGGTTTGAAGAGGTAGGGTCAGCTTCAATAAATCCACCTCTAAGGAATCTGTTACCCCATGAGGTATAGTAACCATTCAAATCCAATGAAAACCTTCCCGAACGAATTCTATAGCCAACTTCAACACCTAAAATTTCTTCGTTATCAATTTCGTTATCTCCATCTAGGATATAGTTTGAGTTTCTAATATCGTCAAAAATATTATCCAAAAATGGTTGTCTTGAATAGTATCCGGCATTGGCAAAAATGGTATTGTTTTCAATAAAAGTGTAACCCATTCCACCTTTTAGGTTGTAGCCAAGCTTATTTACTTTATCAGACTTTCCAAAGCCATCTACGCCCTCAACTTCTACTCCTTGTGCGCGACCTTCTCTTTGGTAACTCTGTGTAGAAACAGCACCTTGGATAAAGGCTGAGAATTTATCAGTTTTATACTCAGCTTGACCAAAACCACCGATGTAGTTTATATATTCCGAATAGTCAAAGTTGAATCGTTGCCCTTCATCTGCAGAGTTAAATAATGCTGCCCATGGGTTTGCCTCAAAAGTTTCGCTAATAACATAATCGCTTGGTCTTTGGTCACCGTAACCAAAGTTATCTGCATATCCCTGAAGCCCTAAGAGGTCGTTCATTTGGTACCAGTGGCTTCCTTTATAAAAACGTGTATCAACACCAATGTTTAAGGTAAAATTATCACTTAGATTACTCTCAAGGTTAGAAAGAAAACCATACCAGTTATGGTTATTTACTGACATTCTGCGTGCTAGTGAACCACCGCCAAAGCTTCCAATTCCATTTTCAGCGCCTTCAATATTGCTCTCTTCGATGGCGTCAAAATCTACCTCACCATTTGAATCACGTATTATATTTCTTGAGCTTCCAGCAGGGCCTGTTCCTCCACCACGTCCAAAGGACGCGTAAAGCACTGATGATAAGTTAGTTCTATCACTTATATTCCAATCCCAGTTAAGGTTGATAATCGGCTTGTGGTAGTAATTTCTTCTAAAAGTATATCGCTCCCCGTTGTAGAATCCCGAATTGGCGTTATAGCGTTTTCCGTATTGGTCATAATCTTCCAAAGAATCTGAGAAATTCTGATCGTGCCATTGTGGCGCACCAGTCAACAAGAAGTTGAAAGAGTGAGTGTCATTTGGCACATAACCAACTCCAATAAAGTAGTTTTGACCTTGACCGGCGGTTCCGTCAGAATATTTTCGGTGTGCTTGCCAGTGATCAAACATAATGGAATAAGCCCATTTTCCTTTTAATCCAGAATCGTAGCTTAAAGTTCCTTTAAAGTAGCTGTCATTACCAGTCATAAAACGAGCAAAACCGCCTTCTTTTCTTCCAGCAGCACGAGACACGATATTCACAGTTCCCCCAACTGACGAAATTGCTAATTTTGAAGAGCCCAAACCACGTTGAACCTGAACTGCATTAGCTACATCACTCATACCTGACCAGTTAGACCAATACATTTTTCCGTCTTCCATACCGTTGATTGGTTGTCCATTTAATAGGAAAGCGGTGTTTGTTTGGTCAAAACCACGCAAGAACATTTGCGAATCACCAAAACCTCCAGCTTGGTTAGAAACATAAACACTCGGTGTGCTTTTCACTGCCTCTGGAAATTCAACGTTACCAACAGCCTTAGCTTGAATTTCAGCAGCGGAAATAGTTGAAACGGCAATTGGAGTTTGACGATCCTTTGCCATATCTATAATTCCTTTTCCTACAATAACTACTTCTTCAAGGGCATCAGAATCTACCGTAATTTTAACGGTACCTAAATTTGCAGCTCCATTTACAGCTTTAAAAGGAACTTTTTCAATTGTGTACCCAATGTAAGAGATGGTAAGTGTACCCGTTGCAGCGGAAGTTTGCAGTGTGAAATTTCCGTCGAAATCGGTAATGGCACCGTTAGTAGTACCAGTTTCAACAACGTTGGCACCAGCCAAGGGGTCGTTGGAATCAGAATCGATTACCGTACCGGTAACCGTTGTTTGTGCAAAAGCGGAAAAGCCGCCCAATAAAAAAACAAGAAATAGAAACTTTCTCATGAATTTGGATTTAGGTTTAAAATTTCGGCAAAAGTACAATCTTAAATAATTATCCGCCAATAAAATTGATTAAGAAATCTTTAAGAGAAATACTTAGGATTAAAGTTAAAATTTAGAGCCTAAATGTCTGATAAAATGAGAGTTAGTTAATAACAATGTTATTAACATGTTAAGCGAATGAAAAAATTAAAACATGATGCAGTCCAATTCTTCCTTCATCGGAAGCAGATTTGCGAAATATTGCTCGTGCAATTCTTTCGGTAAGGGCTGCGAAAAAGGGGTATCTTCCTTAAAAGGATCTACTTCTTTTCCATTTTTCCAGAAACGGTAACATACGTGTGGACCACTGGTGTTTCCAGTCATACCAATCCAGCCAATTACATCTCCTTGGCTCACGTGTTGCCCAACTTTTACGTTTCGGGCTTTCATATGAAGATATTGTGTTTCATAGGTGCCATTATGCCTTATTTTTACATAATTTCCATTACCGCCACGGCGCTCAGACTTGGTCACCACACCATCTGCAGTAGCCAAAATAGGGGTTCCCACAGGAGCAGCAAAATCAGTTCCGCGGTGCGGACGAAGTTTAAATCCGTAATATTTTATTCTTCGATTTAAATTGTACCTAGAAGAAATTCTACTGAATTTTACGGGAGCTTTTAAAAAAGCACGCTTTAAGTTATTGGCATTTTCATCGTAATAGCCTGAAAGTTTTCCTAAAGAATCTGAAGAAAATTTAAAAGCATACAGCGGTTTGCCTCTGTGCTCAAAATAAGCGGCCTTAATTTCCTTGAGTCCGCCAGGAATGGTATCATCAATAAACTTTTCAGTATAAATAACCTTAAAGCGATCACCAGGCTGTAGCTTGAAGAAATTGATGGTCCAAGCATATATATTTGCCAATTGATCTGTCATATATGGACTTAGGTTCTGTTCTTCCATAGTTGCGGAAAGCGAACTTGTAATAACTCCAGATGCTGTTCTATCTTCATACCTAACAGGTTTTTGACTGTTGAATATGGAAAGCGTATCCCTAAAATCTACTACCGCAAAATCAACTTTATTGGTTTCATAAATAAAGACTTGGGTTTTGTTTAGAGAATCTTTTGAATTAAGAAGCACATATGGTTTACCTACCACTATTTTTCGTACATCGAAGCTATCACGGAATTTTGTAGCTACCTCCATAATTTTTTCCTGTGGCACTCCATTGGCAAAAAGTATATCGCCAAAGGTGTCTCCTTTGCGGATGGTATCGCGTACAACATTAAAATCATTGAGAATGTAACCGTATTGCTCAATTATTGGCTCTACTGACGTTTCGGGTTCGGCTATTTCTTCTTTAGGTTTTTCGCAGGCAGCAGTGAGCAGGGTAAGGGTGAATACTGTTAAAATTAGTTTCTTCAATGCTGGGGAATTTTCTGTATTAATTAATTTAATCTGCAATTATTTTAAAAGAGTGTTGCAATCCTTTAAATTCAGTCAAAGTTGCTTTAAGCGATCCTACTGCCAAATCTGCCTTGACAAGGAGAGGGATTTTATTTTTATCATCACTAATCCAGACCGTTAGGCTTTCTTTCTCTTTAAATACACGGCCCGATTGTACATAGGGTCTAAAGATTAATGTTCGGACGCGCCCAAAATTAGTATCTAAAACTTCTTTTCCAAGGAATTTTAGCCTGAATTTATAATTTTCTTGGTCAAAAAACATATTCATTTCTACTACGTCGCCAGTTTTTATGTTTTCGGTGTCCAGTTGATTCCGAAGATAATAAAAAGCTGAAATCATATCTTGCGTATCTTCTGGGAACGATAAGACTGTAATTTCATTGTGTTTTTTATCGTTTACCGTTGCTTTTTGAGTGTTATGGTTAAAGTCTATCTCAATATCTTTGGTGTAACCGCCTTCGTCAATCTTGCGAATAAAACGGTAAGGAATATCTTTTTCCTTATCAATATAGGATTGATAATCGTCTTCAACTTTAAAAAACCATTTTGAAACACCCACAGTTTCACCGTAACCACGTACATGGAAAACTTCTTTTCCCTTTATTGAAGCGTTTTTTACTTTGAGTGTAGCATACCCAGCAGTTACAAAACCATAATGAACACGAAATTTGAAAAATTCGCCATCACCATAAGCCTTTTCTTGTGCAGAAAGGGATAAAATGTTACCAAAAAGAATTAAAAGCGCAAATAGCTTTTTCATAAATAAGACTTAGGGGTTTATGGTTTTAAAATTACAACTACCATTCCAAAAATAATAAAACCCCACCTTCTTTTAGACGATGGGGTTTGTACAATGTTACATTTTATAAAGTCCCTCTTTGTGCCTGTTCCCGCTCAATTGATTCAAAAAGTGCCTTAAAGTTTCCGGCACCAAATCCTTTTGCACCCATACGTTGGATAATTTCAAAGAAAAGGGTGGGCCTGTCTTCCACAGGTTTGGTAAATATCTGTAATAGATAGCCCTCTTCATCGGCATCAATCATAATGGAAAGTTTTTTAAGCTCGTTGATGTCTTCTTTCATCATTTTCATATGATCGCCTAATCTGCGCGGAATGTCGTCATAATATGCTTGTGGCGGGGGTGGTAAAAATTCCACACCACGTTCTTTCAATTGACTGACGGTTTTAATAATATCATCTGTTGCTACAGCTAAATGCTGTACCCCAGCATCTTCATAAAAATCTAAATATTCTTCTATTTGTGATTTTTTAATTCCTTTGGCTGGTTCATTTATAGGAAATTTGATGCGGCCATTACCGTTGCTCATCACCTTACTCATCAATGCTGAGTACTCGGTGTGGATTTGCTTATCGTCAAAGGAAAGGAAGTTCACAAACCCCATTACATCTTCATACCATTTAACCCACTTGTTCATTTGGCCCCAGCCCACATTGCCTACCATGTGATCTATATATTTTAAGCCCGTTGGAGTGGGATTATAATCGCTTTTCCACTCGCGAAAACCAGGAAGAAATTGGCCGTTGTAGTTTTTGCGTTCCACAAACATATGCACCGTTTCCCCATACGTGTAAATTCCACTTCGTACTACTTCACCGTGTTCATCTTTTTCCACAGTGGGTTCCAAATAGGGTTTTGCGCCACGTTTGGTAGTTTCCTCAAAAGCGCTTGTGGCATCATCTACCCATAAAGCAATAACTTTTACACCGTCACCGTGTTTAACTATATGATCATTAATTGGCGATTTACTATTTAAAGGCGTTGTTAAAACAAGCTTGATCTTGTCTTGCTTAAGAACATAGCTAACAGAATCTCTTGATCCAGTCTCTAACCCTTTATATGCGTAGGATTGAAATCCAAACGCAGTTTTGTAGAAATGGGCAGACTGCTTGGCATTGCCCACGTAGAATTCTACATAATCAGTTCCCAATAAGGGCAGAAAATCTTCTGCGCCTTCAAATATTTTTTCCAGTCCGTAATCAACTGATTTTACTTCTTTACTCATAATTTAATTCTTTAATATTTTAATGGTCAAGCCAACTTTGATAATACGTTCCATCCGAAAGTTTCAATCCATCCTCTGTAACCTTCAATGGTTTAAAAGTATCTACCATTACGGCCAATTCTTGTGTTTCAGTTTTACCGATACTTCTTTCGGCAGCTCCCGGGTGAGGACCGTGAGCGATTCCTGCGGGGTGAAGGGTTATTTGGCCCGCTTCAATATCGTTTCTGCTCATAAAATCACCATCTACATAGTATAACACCTCATCGCTATCAATATTGCTATGGTTATAAGGCGCTGGAATACTTAAAGGATGATAATCGTATAAACGCGGTACAAAGCTACATACTACAAATGCATTTGTTTCAAAAGTTTGGTGTACAGGTGGTGGTTGATGGATGCGACCAGTAATGGGTTCAAAATCGTGGATGGAAAAGGCATACGGAAAATTATAGCCATCATAGCCCACTACATCAAAAGGATGTGAGGCATACACCATTTCAAAAATATCATCCTGCTTTTTAACTTTTATCAAAAACTCACCCTTTTCATTATGGCTTTCAAGCTCTTGCGGCTTACGAATATCACGTTCGCAGAAAGGAGCATGCTCTAAAAGCTGTCCGAACCAATTTCTATAACGCTTGGGAGTATAAATAGGACTTCGCGATTCCACAATAAATAATCGGTTGTCTTCAGTATCAAAATCCATTTTGTAAATAATTCCGCGTGGAACCAACAAATAATCACCGTATTTAAAATCGAGGTTTCCCAAGAAAGTACGCAATTTCCCACTGCCCTTGTGAATAAAAATCAATTCATCAGCATCGGTATTTTTATAAAAATACTCTTTTTGTGATTCCTGTGGTGCTGCTAGAATAATGCTGCAATCACTATTGGTAAGTACTGTCTTTCGGCTATTTAAATAATCCTTTTCAGGTTTTACGTCAAATCCTTTAAGGCGAAGGGACTCCATATTATTGGCGCGTGCAATCTTTGGAGCTACATTATATTGTTTTTTTATTTCCTTTACTTGCGTAGGCCTGTATTCGTGATAGATATTGCTATACATTCCATCAAAACCCACGGTGCCGAAAAGCTCTTCGGAATAAAGGGTTCCGTCTGGTTTTCGGAATTGTGTATGACGTTTGGGAGGTATTTTTCCCAGTTTGTGGTAGAAAGGCATAACTGATTTTAGATTTTTTTAGATTAACGATTTAGATTTCTGAATAAATAGGCCACAGATAAATCCCAATCAATGAATTACACAAATATCGGAAAAATATTGAAGCTAAGCCGCTAAGTTTTTACTAAAACCGATACCCCAATGCCACATACCATTCGCTTTCGTTAAGCTCTGGCGAGTAGGAATATTTTATTTCCATGGGACCTAAAATAGTTTCCAACCCATACCCTGCTGAAAATCCGGAATAGTCTACCCCGTCAATCCACTGGCCGTTTTCGAAAAGGTCGTTACCCACATTGGCGATGTTTGCCGAAATATTGATGTGGTTTTTTCTGAAAATTTCATAATCAAAGGTAAGGGTAGATTTCAAATAAGTATTTCCGCGAAGGGAAATAGCTTCGTAACCCATAAAGGGTATTATGTTGTTCATCTCTTTAAAGCCATAACCTCCGAGTGCAAAATCCAATGAAGTGGTTTTAGGACCGCCCCATTTAAAACCACCTTCGGCAGTTAATTGAGCCGAAATTGTATTAAAAAATGTATGGGCATAACCCATTTTGGCTTTTGCCAAAGAGAACGGCTCAAAGCTCTTGTTTCGCCCATGGGCCAATAAATACCAGTGAAAATCGCCTGAGAAATAAGCTCCTCTTTTGGGAAAGAAGCTGTTGTCATAAGTGTCATATTTTAAAAAGCCAAACGCACTATAATAATTGGTGCTTTCAAAAACGGTTCGGGGAAGGTTGTTTTCATCGGTACCTATCGTTTCAGATAGATAGCGAAGGTATTTGTGCTCACCTCCCAAACCGAAAATAAAGGTTCTTCGGAAAAGCGTCTCAAAATATAGCTGGTTTGTAAAATCGCTATATTTTATGGAGAGTTTGTTGATGGGCAGTGAAACTTCAGCATTTAAATCGGCATCAACAAAGCTCAAGGGCACATCCGTTTCAAAAAAATGATATTTAGAATTGAATCCCACACTCCAATAAAAGCCTTTGTCTATATAATATTCAAAATTATATCGCAGGTTGTCACCAGCAATTAAGTCGAGCGAGGCAATGTCATTATTAGTAAAAAGTCGCTTTCGGGTTATGTTTACCAAAGCCGCTGTTCGGAACAAATCATCATAATGCGCGGCAAAACGAAGCATCATAGAAGACCTTCCCTCCCGTAATTGCAAAAGAAGTGTATACTGATTGTTTTCATCCTCAAAAAACCTATAATTGATATCTTGAAAATTTCCGGTTGCCGAAAGATTGTTTATACCTTCACTAAAATCTTCATAAGTTATTTCATCGGGCGTGCGCAGTTTCAATTTCCCCAAAACATAACTGCGAGTATATTTTTCGTTTCCCTCTATTCTAACTTCTTTAATATAAATAACGTCGTTGGCCTCAAACTTAACCTTTTCACGGTTTACAGGCTTTTGCTTCGAAGCGATTTTCTGAAGTTCTTCCCTATATGATTCTGCGGCAACAATTCCCGACTCCACAATATTTTTTCCTTCATCAAAAGAAACTACCGAAAAATCCTCAATATTTGGATGAATGTAAACATCTGTTTTTTTTCTCTTTTCAATCATGTCGTTAATGGTTCGGTAGTTATTTATCTGGACCAATACATCAAAAGCAGATTTCAAATTGTCCCTGTTTTTTAAACTATCCTGTACATCAACCCCTATGATGACGTCCATTCCTTTGGCACGTACCTCGTTTACAGGGTAGTTGTTCACCACGCCCCCATCAATTAGCACTTTATCGTCAATCATTACCGGACTAAAAAGTGAAGGCAATGCTCCACTGGCCGTAACCGCACGTGGAAGGTAGCCTCTGTCAAGAATTACCTCCTTGCCAGTTTCCACGTTGGTTGCTACACAGAAAAAAGGAATGGGCAATTTGCTAAAATCTGAGATCGTGCTTACGTGGCTTGTTAATTTTGAAAGCAAGTTATATACATTCTGCCCTTTTGAAAGTCCTGATGGAAAACCAACCTTAAATTTATCAAAAGGCAGTACCAATGCATATTTTTCAGACTCCTGTTTTTCGTAAAAAGTTTTTGCGCTGCGCGGAATATCGTCCTGTATCAAAGTACTGAAATCGGTTTGCCTAAAAATACTGTCCAGCTGCGTTGCAGAATAGCCCGAAGCATAAAGTGCCCCAATAATTGCACCCATACTTGTACCGCCAATATAATCTATACGAACACCAGACTCCTCAATCACCTTTAAAGCTCCAATATGTGCCAAACCTTTAGCCCCCCCACCGCTAAGTACCAGGCCTACTTTTATATCCTGCTCTCCTTTTTCTTGAGAAAAGGTAAAAGTTGAAATTATTAAGAATATTATGAAAGGCAGGTGCTTCATTAATGGCATATTATTTATATTATTTATTGCTGAAATGTTCAACCAATTTCTTTGCCCTGCTTGCGCCGATTATTTTTGAAAGCTCCTCAAAACTAGCCGAAGCAATTCGCTTTGTACTTTTAAAATGCTTCAATAATTCCACCACCGTTTTTTCTCCGATACCCGGAATGGTTTCCAATTCAGTATTTAAAGCCTGTTTGCTACGTTTACTGCGGTGAAAGGTAATGCCAAATCGGTGCGCCTCGTTTCGCAATTGCTGGATTATTTTTAAAGTCTCGCTTTTTTTATCCAAATACAATGGAATGGGATCATCGGGATAAAACAGTTCTTCCAACCTTTTGGCAATACCTATAATCGCTATTTTTCCGCGCAACTCTAACTTTTCTAAGCTTTTTAAAGAAGAGGAGAGTTGACCCTTTCCCCCATCTATGATGATGAGTTGCGGCAATGGTTGCTCTTCTGCAAGCAATCTTTTGTAACGTCTATAAACAACTTCTTCCATCGATGCGAAATCATCTGGACCTTCCACCGTTTTTATATTAAACTTACGATAGTCTTTTTTACTTGGTTTTCCATTTTTGAAAACTACACAGGCGGCCACGGGGTTTGTGCCTTGAATATTACTGTTGTCAAAACATTCTATATGTCGTGGTTCTTCACTTAACCTTAAATCTTTTTTCATCTGTGCCATAATGCGCTTTTCATGACGATCCGGATCCACGATTTTTGCCTGCTTGAATTTTTCCATTCGAAAATACTTGGCATTCCTTTCGGAAAGGTCTAAAATAGCTTTCTTGTCACCCAGTTTCGGTACGTGTACTTTTATTTCCTCACCCAGTTCCACTTCAAAAGGCACGTATATTTCTTTTGATTGTGAATTAAATCGTTGTCTTATTTCCACAATGGCAAGCTGGAGCAATTCTTCATCGGTTTCGTCCAATTTCTTTTTTATTTCCAAAGTGTGCGAACGGATAATCGCGCCGTGTGAAAGCTGAAGAAAATTTACATACGCATAGCTTTCGTCTGAAATAATCGAAAACACATCTACATTGTTGATCTTCGGATTTACAACAGTGGATTTGGATTGATAGTTTTCTAAAATATCAATTTTTTCCTTTACCCGCTGCGCTTGTTCAAACTTTAAATCGGCCGCCAAATCTTTCATTTGGTTCTTGAATTTGTGCAGCGAATCCTTAAAATTTCCCTTTACGATGTTTCGGATGGCTTCAATATTTTCGTGATATTCCTTTTCGGAATAAAGCCCTTCGCAAGGCCCGGCACAGTTTCCCAAGTGATATTCCAAACACACTTTATATTTTCCGTCCCTAATCTTTTCTTCGGCAAGGTCATAATTGCAAGTGCGCAACGGATACAAACCTTTTA
>PAZL01000011.1 GCA_002715485.1 Aequorivita sp.
GAATGTGCTTTGGTTGACATTAAAGAAGAGAATGCCGGTGGCGGAATGCCAGCAGGTATGGGTGGTGGAATGCCCGGGATGATGTAATTCCCACTAAGTGATTGAATAGATATAAGCCTCACAAGTCTTAAAGATTTGTGAGGTTTTTTAATTCATTTTTTTAAAAAGTAACCTCAACTTCTTTCAAATCTCCACTTCTGTCAATCGTAACCGTTACCGTTTGTCCCTTTTCAAATTTTGAAAGGCTCTTCATATAACTCATCATATCAGTCACGTCATATTCTCCCATTTTCACGACCACATCCCCTTTTTGAAGTCCCGCTTTTTGTGCGGGTTTATCTTCACTCACACCATCAATACGCATTCCTTTTCCGCTGAAAAGATAATCTGGAACAACACCTAATGTCACCTTAAAATCAGGCACCACTTCGCTTTCGTTTTTGGTTTTTCTGAAAGGAAGCTTTTTCTGCGAATCCAAATCTTTAATGATACTGAAAATATAGTTTGAAATGATTTCCATTCCTTCAAAATTTACCTTTTCGGTATCATCACTCGGTTTATGGTAATCCTCATGCTGCCCCGTGAAGAAATGCAACACAGGAATATCGGCCAAATAAAATGAAGTATGATCGCTCGGTCCAACACCGCTTTCGTTTTCGGCAATTTTTAAATCGCCTGCGTTTGCATTCACAATTTGTTTTAAAATAGGTGAAGTACCTAAGCCATAAACCGCCAAAGTTTTTTCAGCATTCAGTCTTCCCACCATATCCATATTGATCATATAAGTAACCTTTTTGGTATCAATAGTAGGATTTTTCACAAAGTAATTTGAACCCAGCAACCCTTCTTCTTCCCCCGAAAAAGCAATGAAAAGGTAGTTGTTATTATTCGGAGAACCTCCCTTTTGAAGCGAATCTGCCAAATGAAGCATCATCGCAACACCACTCGCATTATCGTCTGCACCATTGTGTATTGCTTCACCCTCGCGATACAGCGAACCTTCGCCGCCCATTCCTAAATGATCGTAATGTGCGCCAATAACAACTGTGTTTTCAGCTTTGTTATCTAAATACGCTATTACATTTTCACCAGTTTCGGTGCTATCATTTTTTTCGGAAGTAAACTCCGCCTCTTGATGTGGATTTTTACTAGCCCTGTAAGAAAATTTTTGAAAATAGTCTTCGGTTCCTTTGGCATGCAATCCTAAATTTTCAAATCTTTTCGCAATGTATTTTGCAGCTTTCTTTTCGCCTTCAGAGCCCGTTTTCCTTCCGTTTAAACTATCGTTGGCCAAAATGGCAACGTCTTCTTTCATAGAAACTGGTTTCAACTCTGTTTCATTACAGGAGAAAACCAATATTGCCAGAAATAACATTAAAATTATACGCATATCCTTACTTTTGCTCAAAAATACATTAAAAATGAAAATAGTATATACGCTACTCATTGTTTCCTTTTTGGCAAGTTGTAAAAATGGAGATAAAAAGGTTGAAAAAAATTTAACCCCTACACTTGAAAAAAAAGTAACGTATCTTCTTGATGAAACAACAAAGGATACTTTAATTTATCCTGAAGAAAAGCATTTCAAAAATATTCGTCAAGTAACTTTTGGCGGCGACAATGCGGAAGCGTATTGGAGTTTTGACGATAGCCAACTCATTTTTCAAAGCAACAATAAAAATTGGGGCGTAAACTGTGACCAGATGTTTTTGATGAACGTTGACGAAACTTTTAAAGATAAGCAACCTCCAATGGTGAGTACTGGTAAAGGTCGAACTACTTGCAGCTACTTTCTGCCCGACGGAAAACACATTCTTTATGGTAGCACCCACTTAAAAAATGACAATTGTCCCGAAGTTCCCTTGAAAAAAGAAGGAAAATACGTTTGGCCGGTGTATGATAGTTTCGACATTTTTGTGGCAGATTTAGATGGAAATATAACCGCCCAATTAACCGATGAACCGGGTTATGATGCGGAAGCAACCGTTTCTCCCAAAGGCGATAAAATAGTTTTTACCTCCATGCGCAGTGGCGATTTGGAACTGTACACGATGGATATCGACGGAAAAAATGTGAAACAGATTACTGATGAATTGGGCTACGACGGAGGTGCCTTCTTTTCACCCGATGGTTCAAAATTAATTTTTCGCGCCTCCCGTCCAAAAACTGAAACAGAAATTAAGGAATACAAAGATTTGCTTACCCAAGGTTTGGTACAGCCCACCGAAATGGAACTTTTTATCTGCAATGCCGATGGCACCGAGCTTCGCCAATTAACGCATTTGGGAAACGCCAATTGGGCACCTTTTTTCCATCCTTCGGGCGAGAAGATTTTATTCTCCAGTAATTTTGAAGCAGAGCGCGGCTTTCCATTTAATCTATATATGATAGATATTGACGGAAAAAATCTGGAGCGCGTAACCCACGGCGAAACCTTTGATGCCTTTCCAGTATTTTCAAATGACGGAAAAAAGTTGGCGTTTTCTTCCAATAGAAATAACGGAGGAGGGCGCGACACCAATCTTTTTATAGCTGAATGGCAGGATTAAATTGATTAACGATTTTAGATTGTCTATTGTAGATTTTTGATTTAACGCTTAAATAGTTGTTTTTGAGTTTCATTAAACAATATAAAATTCCGCTACTATTTGCGATAGCTTCTATTGCGCTTTATATCAGTTTTGGTTATGATTTGGAACGAAGTGATTTTGTAAAACTCATCTCTCTTTACACAGCTTTATTTTTCACTACCTGCCTTTTTATTAAAAAATTCTTGCCGAAATCTCGGGACAATTTTTGGTTTTTAGCAGGCTTAGGAATTATTTTCCGACTTACTTTTATTTTGGCAATCCCAAATCTTTCGCAGGATTTTTATCGTTTTCTGTGGGATGGGCGACTGCTTTTAAAAGACTTTAGTCCGTATTTATTCACTCCAGATTCTTCACCCATTTTAGGTATTTCAATTGTGCAATCGAAAGAGTTAATTCAAGGAATGGGTGCGCTCAATGCAAGTCACTTCAGCAATTATCCTCCAATTAACCAGTTGCTTTTTGCCATTGCCGCCCTATTTGCCGGAAAAAGTATTTTAGGTTCTGTTATTGTTCTTCGGATGTTGATTATTTTGGCAGATGTTGGTATTCTTTACTTCGGAAAGAAACTTTTAGAGAAGTTGAACCTTCCAATTAAAAATATATTTTGGTATTTTTTAAATCCTTTTATAATTATCGAACTCTCCGCAAACCTCCATTTTGAAGGGGTGATGCTTTTCTTTTTTGTTTGGGCGCTATATCTTCTCTTTAAAGGAAAATGGTTTTGGGCAGCGGTTTTAATTGGAATTTCGATTTCTGTTAAGTTGATTCCGCTGTTGTTTTTGCCATTATTTTTGAAATATTTTAGGAAAAAGAAAAATTTGACTGCTTTGGACATACCCTCATTATTTAAATTCTACACTATCATTGGAATTACGGTTTTGGTAACTTTTGTCCCATTTCTGTCTTCGGAATTTATTCAGAATTTCTCTGCAACCATAGCGCTTTGGTTTCAAAATTTTGAATTTAACGCAAGTGTTTATTATATAATTCGATGGATTGGGTTTCAAATTGTGGGATGGAATACTATTGGAACCATTGGAAAAATCCTTCCTGTTTTGGTGCTTCTTTTTGTTATGTCCATTGCTTTATTCAGAAAAAATAAAACGCCGCAACAATTGATAACTGCGATGCTTTTTGCTGTTTCATTTTACTTTTTCCTTTCAACAACCGTACATCCGTGGTACATTGCCACTCCCCTTTTGCTTTCGGTTTTTACGAAATATAAATTTGCGATAGTTTGGAGTTTTATGGTAATGCTAAGCTATTCCGCTTACGGAAAAGATGGTTTTGATGAAAACCTTTGGTTGGTGGCTTTAGAGTATATTATGGTTATTGGTATTGCGGTTTGGGAAATTTTACTTTCCCAAAAATTGAAACCTAATACAATCTAAAAACTCTGCAGCTTCATCAACTATTTCTTCACTCTTTCCAACCTATAAAAATCCTTTCTTCTATCTTTTAAATTACGTACAGCTCCGAAAGTGTGCAACTCGCGAAGTAAATCGATATCCACATCGGCCACTAAAATCATTTCTGTGTTTGGCGTTGCTTCAGCTTTTATTCCATTGTTAGGAAAAGAGAAATCGCAAGGAGTGAATACGGCGCTCTGTGCATATTGAATGTCCATGTTATGTACTTTTGGAAGGTTGCCCACACTACCTGCAATAGCCACATAACATTCATTTTCAACGGCACGGGCCTGTGCGCAAAGCCGGACTCTTGAATAACCATTTTGGGTATCTGTAAGAAATGGCACAAATAGAATATCCATTCCTTCATCCGAAAGAAGCCTTGAAAGTTCAGGAAATTCGGAATCGTAACAGATCAATACTCCAATCTTTCCACAGTCAGTATCAAAAGTTTTTAGGGAATTTCCATTTACCATACCCCAAACGCGTTCTTCATCGGGTGTAACGTGAATTTTTTCGTAACGCTCCACGCTTCCGTCGCGACGGCAAAGATAGCCAACGTTATAGAGTTTGCCTCGGACCATTTCGGGCATGCTGCCGGTGATTATATTTATGTTGTATGATATGGAAAGTTGGGAAAGTTTNTCAGTAATTTCTTTGGTATACTTAGCCAATTCTCGAATTGCATCTGGCTCGCTCATATGGTTGTATTCTGCCATAAGCGGAGCATTAAAAAACTCTGGAAACATGGCAAAGTCGCAACGGTATCCAGCAACGCTGTCAATAAAATATTCTGCTTGGTGCATCAGCTCTTCCATTCCGGAATAACTTCGCATTTGCCATTGGATTAATCCCAAACGCACTATACTCTTTACCGCAGAAGGCTTTGGTTTTTTTTCGGGTTTAGTGTAATAAATATTATCCCATTCCATTAAAACAGCAAATTCACCAGAAGCAGTGTCACCTTCCAAATACCCTTTCAAAACTCGCACAGGGTGAAAGTCGTTTGAAATCTGGAAGTTCAGCACGGGATCGTCAATTTGCTTGCGCTTTACCTTTTCTATGTATTGTTTTGGGGAAAGTTTCTCTGCATGCAAATGGTAATTTGGCATTCTCCCGCCAAAGACGATACTTTTCAAATTTAAGTTTTCACACAGTTCTTTTCTGTAATCATACAATCTTCTACCCAGACGTAAGCCACGAAAGTCTGGACGTATAAAAACGTCTATTCCGTAAAGCACATCGCCCTCGGGATCGTGAATTGCAAAAGTGGGGTCTTCAGTAACATCCTTATATGTGTGTTTTTCCCCCAATTCATCGAAATCAACAATTATTGAAAGTGCGCAACCAGCAATTTCTCCATCGGCCATAATCACAACTTGTCCTTCAGGAAAAATATCAATTAGATTACCGATTTCATTTATTTTCCAATAACTATTTGGAAGTCCACCATAAGATTGAATGGTAGCCTCTTTCAACGCTTCGTAATCCTTTAGCGTTAAAAATTTCAGTTCTATATTTTCAATCTTTTGTATATCCATTCTGTTAGTTTATTGAATAATCTGAAATCCCTTCCCCCGACAATATTTGTCGAGGGAAACGATTTGTGAGATTATAACTTTGTATTTGTGTAAATTATATATACCTCNTTTTACATACCCAAAAGATACGCAAAAATAAGAGGCGCAACGATGGTCGCATCACTTTCTATGATGAATTTTGGAGTATCTATATCAAGTTTTCCCCATGTAATTTTTTCATTGGGAACTGCTCCGGAATAACTTCCAAAACTTGTTGTAGAATCACTGATTTGGCAGAAATAACTCCAAAACGGAGTGTCTGTTCTTTCCATATCTTGGTATAGCATGGGCACGACACAAATTGGGAAATCCCCCGCGATTCCTCCTCCTATTTGGAAGAAACCTATTCCNTTTTCAGAATTGTCTGTATACCAATCGGCAAGAAAAGTCATATACTCTATTCCGCTTTTCATTGTGGAAGCTTTCAATTCGCCTTTTAAAACATAGCTTGCGAAAATGTTTCCCATGGTACTATCTTCCCAACCTGGACAAACTATCGGTAAATTTTTTTCTGCGGCGGCGTACATCCATGAATCTTTCAAATCTATTTCGTAATGTTCTTCCATAACACCACTTAAGAGCAATTTGTACATATATTCGTGTGGAAGGTAACGCTCACCTTTGTCTTCAGCTTCTTTCCATAATTCCACGATATGTTTTTGGATTCTTCGGAACGCTTCTTCCTCAGGAATACAAGTATCTGTAACTCGGTTCATTCCTTTTTCAAGTAAGTCCCACTCATCCTGCGGAGTTAAATCTCGGTAATTTGGAACACGTTTATAATGGCTGTGCGCCACCAGATTCATAATATCTTCCTCAAGGTTTGCACCGGTGCAGGAAATGATATGTACCTTATCTTGGCGAATCATTTCAGCAAAAATCTTTCCCAATTCGGCGGTACTCATAGCACCCGCAAGGGAAACGAGCATTTTTGAACCTTGGTTCAATTGGGCTTCGTAGCCTTTTGCAGCATCTACTAATGCCGCGGCATTAAAATGCAGATAATATTTTTCAATAAATTGGGAAATGGATCCTTTGCTAGTACTCATCTTCTTCTGTATTAAATTTTGAAACGCCTTTTTTGGTTTCGTTAAAATTACTTTCGTACTCGTCTTCTTCGTCAGTGCCAGCGAATTTATAAGTCAGCATTTTGTAGTATAGTTTCGCGGCAAGAAAATCTGACGCTCTTTCGTCTTTATTTGGGCAAAGTTCAACAATATCAAACCCTACCACGTTTTTTTCTTCAAAAACCTGTTTTAGAAAATCTAGTGTTTCGTACCAGAAAAGTCCGCCAGGCTCTGGTGTTCCTGTTGAAGGAAGNATTGAAGGATCTAAAGCATCAAGATCGAAGGTTATAAAAACATTGTCTCCCAGAGCTTCAATTACCTTATCCATCCAATATTCATCTTTTGCCATATCATGTGCAAAGAATACTTTTTCCTCGTCCATAACAGTAGTTTCTGCTACGTCCATACTGCGGATACCCACTTGTACAAGGTTTGTGGTCTGGCTTGCTTCATAAACTGCACAAGCGTGATTGCACTTGCTGCCGTGAAATTCCTTGCGTAAATCTGCGTGAGCATCTATGTGAAGCACTGTAAGATTATCAAAACATTCATTGAATGCACGTATAGTTCCTATAGAAATGCTGTGCTCGCCACCAAAAATTGTTACAAATTTATTTCGTTTAATATAGTCTTTCGTGGTCTTGTGTACTTCAGCAACCACCGCTTCCGGAGAGGAGTTTTCTGTAATTGCGTCGGCAAGATACACTCCCTGTTTGTAAACTTCTGTTTGGGTTTCAATGTCGTAAAGCTCCATATTTTCTGAAGCATCCAAGAATGCTTCCGGACCTTTGTCGGCACCTTTTTGCCAAGTACTGGTTCCATCATAGGGAACTGGGATCAATACAATTTTTGATGTTTCTAGGGCCGCATATTTTTGCGGGATACCTGCGTACGTCTTAGTGCTCATAACCTAAAATGTTTAGCAATTGCTCGCTTGTTTGTTGTTCTGAAAAAAGTTTGGTTGTTATATTATTATTTTTGTCTCTGTCTATTAAAATATGTTTTGGCGAAGGAATCAAGCAGTGCTGCAAGCCACCGAAGCCGCCAATGGTTTCTTGATATGCGCCTGTGTTAAAGAAGCCAATATACAAAGGTTTTTCTTTTCTGAATTTCGGCAAATAAATTGCTGCCATATTTTGCTCACTGTTATAATAGTCATCACTATCGCAGGTTAATCCGCCTAAGAGTACTCGTTCATATTCATCATTCCAACGGTTTATGGCGAGCATAATGAAACGTTTACTGATTGCCCACGTATCTGGTAGGGTGGTGATAAATGAGGAATTGATCATATTCCACTTTTCACGATCGTTCTGCTGTTTTTGGTAAAGGATTTCATAAATGGCACCTCCGCTCTCCCCGACTGTAAAACTTCCGAATTCGGTAAATATGTGGGGCACGGGCACTTCAGCTTCTGCACAGGTAATGTTTATTTGGTTTAAGATTTCGTCTATCATATACTGATAATCGTACTCAAACGCCAAAGAGTTTTTAATGGGGAAACCGCCACCAATATTAAGACTATCCAANGAAGGACAGATTTTTTTTAGGCGGACATATACTTTTAAACATTTCACCAATTCGTTCCAGTAATAAGCCGTGTCGCGTATTCCTGTATTTATGAAGAAATGTAGCATCTTTAAATCTACACGTTCGTTATTTTTTATCTGCTCTTCGTAAAAAGGGATTATATTNTTGTATCCAATGCCCAATCTGGAAGTATAGAATTCAAACTTTGGCTCTTCTTCGGAAGCGATACGAATACCTACATTAAAGTGATTGTCTATACTATCAGAAAGGAGCTCAATCTCTTCATAATTATCAATTATAGGGATACAGTTTTCGTGACCGTCGTTGATTAGCCGAGCTATGTTTTCAATATATCTTTCACGCTTAAAACCATTGCAGATTACATAGGTTTTATCTGTTACCTTTCCGGTTTTTTTAAGGCTTTCTACAATATCAATATCAAAAGCCGAAGAGGTTTCTATATGAATATCGTTTTTTAGCGCTTCGTTTAAAACGTGCTTGAAATGCGAACTCTTGGTACAATAACAGTAATTATAGGTGCCTTTGTAGTTATTCTTCTCAATAGCATCTGCAAACCATTTTTTTGCCAAATTTATATTTTCTGAAATTTTCGGCAGGTATGTAAATTTCAGCGGAGCACCGTATTCTTCTACGAGCGCCATAAGATCTACGCCGTGAAACTCAAGGCCATTGTCTCCCAATCTAAATTCTTCTTGGGGAAAATAATATGTTTGGTTTATTAAATCTATGTATTTGGTGTTCATCCTTTTGTTTTCGTTGAAAGGTGTAAATTAAAAATTCTTGTAGCGTATTCCCCAAAAATTAGGGAGTATAACAAAAAATTAACTTGAAGGTTAGATGCGAATAGGCAAGGCGTTTAGAGTGGAACTTTGGTCCAAAACGCGCTGCTGTGCAGCTGCAGAGAGTAAAAATGCGTTGTTCATTTAGAATCTTTGTTTTTGAAATATATCAAAAACCAACCATTTTAAAAAATACTATAACT
Organism: Aequorivita sp.; assembly: GCA_002715485.1. Taxonomy (GTDB): domain Bacteria; phylum Bacteroidota; class Bacteroidia; order Flavobacteriales; family Flavobacteriaceae; genus Aequorivita. The sequence goes on from PAZL01000011.1 coordinate 9,181, forward strand.
TTGTTTGTTTGCAGTACAAATGTGCCAAAAAAAAACCAATAATTTATATAATGCACTAAATTTTCATTANTTCCTAAAGCATACTGAACATGTTAAGTTCTTTTTCGGTAAGCGTGCGCCAGCGACCTCTGGGTAAATCTTTTTTTGTTAACGGTCCAAGGGTAACGCAGTCTACCCGAACCACATCATACCCCAAATGCTCAAAAATGGTGCGTATTATGCTGTTTCCGGTGTGTTTTATTTTTAAACCTACTTCATTTTTTGGCGCGTTATCTACATAGCTTATTTCCTCTACGGAAATTTCCTTTCCTTCAATGGCAAAGCCTTCCTTAATTTTTTTTAGATGCTCTGCCTTAAGGTTTTTGTCAAGTTCTATGTGAAATAATCTGGGTATTCCCTTTTTTGTGAATTTTTGCACAAATTCATCATCATTTGTGAAAAGCAATAACCCGGTGGCGTTTCTCCCCAAGCGACCAAACGGTTTAATTTTGGCCGTAGTAGCGTTTGCCACCAAATCCATAACGGTCATTCCCTTNGCATTACTGTCNGTTGTTGCAAAACCTTTTGGTTTGTTAAGCAATACGTATGTATTGGGCTCAGGGTTTAATCTGCGACCGTCAAAACGCACATCATCACTTAATTGCACCTTATAGCCCATTTCATTAATAATTTTTCCGTTTACGGTAACCAAGCCTGTNGCTATGTAGGTATCGGCTTCGCGACGTGAGCACACACCACTGTTTGCTATGTATTTATTGAGACGAATACCGTCTTCCGGATTGCTCTTTTTTACTTCTTTTGCGGGTTTTTCCCTGCGGCCTATTTCTTTGCCTGTTTTATCAAACCGCAATTTGGGCTTTGTAGTTGGGTCTTGTTGACGCCCAGTTTTTTTGGGGGTAGATTCAGATTTTAAAGGAGCATTTCCTCTTGCACCGCTACGGTTGCGCTGATTATTGCTACCGCGCCCCGAAGCTTTTCCTCTGTTTTGATTGTCTTGTCTGCTCATAGTTACTTTTTTTGCAAAGGTAAGCAAATTAAGTAGGCAGTCGCAGTTTTCAGTTTACAGTATAAAGGCTGCTAAATGCAACTGGTCACTGAGGCTTTTTAGGAAATTATTTCTTTTAAAATACAGAGATAATCTGCACGCTTTTTTAGAAAGTCAAGCTCGGAAATATCGATGATTTTTATGTTTTCAGAATGTTGGTTTTTAATGAATTCAAGATAACCTGCATTCAATTTTTGTAGATAAGATGCTTCTATGCTCTGCTCATACTTGCGGCCCCGTTTTTTAATATTTTCCAAAAGTCGGTCTGTGTTTTGATATAAGTAAATATATCTATCTGGCTTGGGCACATCTTTGTGCATTACTTGAAAGAGTTTTTTGTAAAGGGCATATTCTTCCTCGGGCAAAGTAATACCCGCAAAAATGAGGGATTTATTTACATCGTAATCTGCAATGACAGATTCCTTAAAAAGATCGAACTGTGTAATATCGTCCACCAATTGTTGGTAACGGTCTGCAAGAAAAGACATTTCTAGCGGAAAGGCGTAACGTGAAGCGTCTTCGTAAAATTTTGGAAGAAAAGGATTGTCCTTAAAGCGTTCCAAAATTAGTTTTGCGTTAAAATCATTTGCAATCTTTGTGGCCAAACTTGTTTTCCCGGCCCCGATGTTTCCTTCAATAGCAATATAATTATATTGTGAAATATTGTAATCCTTCATCGGGTTGCTGAGCCATTTGGATTGCTTTTGTAGCTTGCTTGAGTCCTCACACTCGGCTAAAACTTTTATTATATTTTTTTCAAAAACTGGATGTACTAAGTGTGGATTTACTTCGGCCAAAGGCTGCAGCACAAACTTTCGCTTTTGCATTTCTGGATGCGGAACGGTGAGTTTTTTGGATTCAACAATCAAATTGTCAATAAATATGATGTCAATATCTATAGGCCGCGAAGTATATGTTTTAGAGGTATTTCTCTCGCGACCCATTGCCTTTTCAATCCCCAAAATTATTTTCAGAACTTTTAAAGGTTTCAGATCGGTTTGCATCCAAATGCCACAATTCAAAAAAGGATCGCCATCAAAACCCATTGCTGGAGTTTCATATACTGAAGAAATTTTCTCAACACTTCCCACCTCTTCAAAAAGCGCATTCACTGCATTCTGAAGATGCTCAAAGCGGTTGCCCATATTGCTTCCAAGAGATAGGTAAAGGTTATGCAGAGGTTGCAATGAATTCAAATTTTAACATTTAAGACGAAATTAAGGAAAAGAAAAAGACTACCAAGTAAATTTGTGCGTAGATATAAACATTGCAGGAATACTCGTTTTTAACCGGTTGTTTCCAAAGCAATTATCACAAAAGAAATTTTCAATTTTTTTATGAAGAAAGCCCTCAAAATAATAGGAATTTTTCTCGGAATTTTAATTCTGTTGCTAATCGCAGCACCTTTCATTTTTAAAGGAAGCCTTGAAAAAATGCTAAAACAAACCATCAACGAAAATCTTAACGCCACAGTGGCCTGGGAAAATCTTGACTTGAGTCTCTTCAGCAGTTTTCCCGATGCATCGCTACAGTTGAATAATTTTAGCGTAATCAACAAAGCGCCTTTTGAGGGCGATACACTTGCGAGTGGTAAAACGCTTTCATTGGAAATGGGTATCATGCAACTTTTCAAAAAAAGCAACGAAGCTATAAAAGTTGATGAAGTGAAGCTCGATGAAGCCTTTGTGAATATAAAGGTTGATTCTTTAGGTAATGCAAATTATGATATTGCCGTAAAAAAAGATGCCCCCGCCACGACTGATGCAGAATCCAGTGGCGGATTTACTTTTGATCTGAAAAATTATGAAATAAATAATTCGCGCATAAATTATTTGGACGAAGCCACAAAAACCTACATAATACTTACCGAAGTACAGCATAAGGGAAGTGGTGATCTTTCACAGGAAATAAGCAATCTGGATACCGAAACCGAAGCACTTGCTTCATTTCGCCTTGACAGTACAGAATACCTAACCACAAACAGGGTTTCGCTAAATGCAGTTTTTAAACTCGATCTCAAAAACCAAAAATATACTTTTTTAGAAAACGAAGCCAAAATCAACGAGCTTCCACTTACGTTTGATGGCTATGTGAAAGTGAACGAGACCAATAATGAAGTAGACCTTACTTTCAAAACACCTTCTTCTGACTTTAAAAACTTTTTAGCCGTTATCCCAGAAACCTATGTGAAGCAAATAAATGATGTGAAAACTACTGGAAGCTTCACCGTAAATGGTATGTTAAAAGGTATTGTGGATAGCACCCACATCCCAATGATGGATATAAAAATAGCAAGTGACAATGCTTCCTTTAAATATCCCGATCTTCCCAAAACGGTTAACAATATAACAATCGACGCCCAATTAAAAAATGAAACAGGCTTGTTAAAAGACACCTACCTCAACATTCCAAAATTGACATTTAGCATTGATGGCGAACCTTTCAGAATGAATGGAAGCGTCAAGAATATGACCGAAAACCCACTGGTAAACATGGAAATGCAGGGCACGCTAAACTTGGCAAATATTGAAATGGTGCTGCCCATTGAAATGGAACAAAAACTCAGTGGAATTTTCAAAGCTGATGTTATTGCTAATTTTGATATGGATTCTGTGGAAAAGGAACGTTATGATAAAATAGACGCACGCGGAACTGCAAGCCTGACCAACTTTAATTATGATGCAGGTTTTAAAAACGAATTGAAAGTGGCTAACGCCAACCTCGCCATGCAGCCCGGTAACATCACCCTAAAAGAACTGAATGCAAACACTGGGCAAACCGATATTAGGGCTTCAGGAAACATACAGAACCTAATCCCTTTTTTGATGAGCAAACAGGATTTGAAAGGACGCTTTTTAGTGCAATCAAATACTTTCAATGTAAATGATTTTATGGCCGCTAAAGGTTCTCCTTCTGAAAAGAATTCCAAAGAAAAAGAAAATAACTCCCAAAAAACGGCTTCATCGGGAGTTGTAAAGATTCCGGATTTTCTGAATGCCACTTTAGATTTTAATGCGGATGAAGTAATCTATGACAATTTAGAACTGAAAAATGCCAAAGGAACCGCTGCCATTGCCAACGAAACAATAACAATCAGCAATTTCACTTCAGCTATTTTCGGCGGAAATGTGGCGCTTTCGGGAAATGTTTCAACAAAAAACGACATTCCAACTTTTTTGATGAATCTCGATTTGAGCAAAATTGATATTGACCAATCGTTTAAGGAATTAGAAATGTTTCAGTTTTTGGTACCAATAGCGAAGGCACTTCAAGGAAATTTAAATACGAAATTTGAGTTAACCGGGGAGCTCACAAATGATCTTTCCCCAAAACTTTCCACACTTGCTGGAAGCGCTTTGGCGCAGATTATTACAGCCGAGGTGGATCCTCAACAAGCTCCTTTATTGGCAGCTTTGGGCAATAAAGTTTCATTTTTGAATTTGGATAGGTTGAGTTTAAGGGACGTGAGTACAAATTTCACCTTTAACAATGGAAAGATTGAAGTGAAGCCTTTTGATTTTGATATTAAGGGAATAAATGTTGCCGTTGCAGGTACACACGGGCTGGATAAATCTATTGATTACAATGTAACTATGGATGTGCCCGCAAAATATCTGGGCAACGATGTTACTAAATTGCTTCAAAATTTGAGTCCGCAGGAAGCTGATGCGATGAGCGTAGCATTACCTATTGGTTTAAAAGGAACTTTCACAAATCCTCAGGTTTCACTAAATGCCGAAACAGCAATCAACACACTAACCAAGCAAATTTTGGCAAAACAGAAAGACAAATTAATAAATCAAGGAACGGGTATTTTGGAAGATATTCTGATTGGTGAAACAAAGCAGGATTCTACTAAAACAAATACCAATTCAAATCAACAGCAAACTACACAGCAACAAAATACAAAAATCATAAAAGATGTTTTGGGCGGAATCTTAGGTGGAAAGAAAAAGAAAACAGATACAACAAAAACGGGAAATTAGCTTACGCTTATTGAAACCACATAACCTTCGTTGCCTCGAATATTGAACACAGTATCGTCATCAAAAATGAGGTATTGTCCTTTTATTCCTTTTAAAATTCCTTCGTAAAATGGATTTTTATCAATATTGAGCGATTTTGGTTTTTCGGGATATTTTAAAACTGGGAATTGCAGGTTTGTTTCGGCATTATTTTCCAAATAGTATTCGGCAGCTTCGGCGGGAATAAACTGCTTAAGTTTATTGCGCCATTCTACTAAATCTTCATCTTTAATTTCGTTTTTAAGCATTGTGCGCCAATTTGTTTTATCGCTTACGTGTTCTTTTAGCGCCACCTCTGTTATTCCAGCCAGATATCTATTTGGCACTTCTACAATTTCAATGGCTTCATGGGCGCCTTGATCAATCCAACGTGTGGGAATTTGGCTTTTGCGGGTAACGCCTACTTTTACACTGCTACTATTGGCTAGATAAACAACATGAGGCTGTATCTGTACTTTTTCCTCATAAGCAAGATCTCGATCCTCAATTCCTAAATGTGCTTTGCTGAGTTCAGGATTCATAATCCAATCTGCCGCTTGGGGAATTTCGTAAAAGCAATCATAACAAAAACCTTGGCGATAAATTTTCTTTTGAAGCCCACAGTTTAAGCATTGATATCGTAGAAAATTGATGGAAACCTTTTTATTCAATAATTGGTTTACATTCAAAAAATCGTTTTCAAAAACTAGATAGTACTGGATGGGCGATCCATTTTCAGTCTGCATTTTTGTTAGAACTCCCTCGTAATTCATTTATTCAAAAATATTTAGGCGATAATTTTTTCCGAAGAAACACTGTAGAAACATCACTTCAAAAAAGGGGAAATCGTAATTATAAAATCGTTATTTTTATAGCATAAAGATAGCAGAAAAATATGCCAATCCCCATTGTAAATTCCATTGCTTCTTGGTTCCTAAAAAAAAGATTTCATCAAATAGATCTCTTTTTGAAGTATCCTATTGAAGTTCAGGAAGAATTACTTTTCAATTTACTTCAGAAAGCAAAATATACTGAAATTGGCCGGGAGTATGATTTTTCATCTATAAAAACCTATCGCGAGTTTTCTGAAAGAGTACCCGTTACCACGTATGAAGAGAACGAAGCCAGAATTGAACGCGCCAGATGTGGCGAAAGCAATATTTTTTGGCCCACCCCCATAAAGTGGTTCGCAAAATCGAGCGGTACCACAAATGCCAAAAGTAAATTTATACCCGTAACCAGTGATTCGTTGGAAAACTGTCACTACGCCGCAAGTAAGGATTTATTGTGCATGTATCTCAACAACAATCCAAATGCACAGTTATTTTTAGGAAAAAGCCTTCGCCTAGGGGGCAGCAAGCAATTATATCAAGAAAATGGAACTGTGTTCGGGGATCTTTCCGCAATCTTGATAGACAATATGCCTTTTTGGGCAGAATTCAGCAGTACGCCTAGCAACGAAGTTTCATTAATGGGCGATTGGGAGACTAAAATGCAAGCAATAGTAAACGAAACCATCAAAGAAAATGTAACCAGCTTAGCGGGCGTGCCATCATGGATGCTCGTTTTGTTAAATCAAGTAATGGAAACCACCGGCAGAAATAATCTTTTTGAAGTTTGGCCAAACCTGGAAGTTTATTTTCACGGCGGTGTAAATTTTAATCCTTACATAGACCAATACAATAAATTATTACCCAAAAATGATTTTAGATATTATGAAATCTATAATGCTTCCGAAGGCTTTTTTGCAATCCAAGACAGAAACGAAAATAAGGAATTGCTGTTGATGCTGGATTATGGAATTTTTTATGAATTTATTCCGATGGATACTTACGGCACTCCTAATGAAAAGGTAATTCCGTTGAGTGAGGTGGAAGAAGGGAAAAATTACGCCATTGTGATCACTACCAATGCTGGTCTCTGGCGCTACAAAATTGGCGACACAGTTCGCTTTACCTCAACAAATCCATACCGGATAAAAGTTACGGGAAGAACAAAACACCATATAAATGTTTTTGGGGAAGAGTTGATTATTGAAAACGCCGAAACAGCACTGCGAAAAGTTTCTCTGTTAACCAATGCTGAAATTGTAGATTATACTGCCGCTCCAATTTTTATGAATGGAAAGGAAAAAGGTGCCCACGAGTGGATTATTGAATTTAAATCGCCGCCCGAAGACTTAAACTCTTTTACCGCACTTTTAGATTCTGCTTTACAGGAAGTAAACAGCGATTACGAAGCAAAACGCTTCAACAATACCACCCTTAATGCTCCGAAAATACATCACGCAAGGGAACGTCTTTTTTATGATTGGCTAAAGGAAAAAAATAAACTTGGCGGTCAGCACAAAGTTCCCCGGCTTTCCAACACACGTGATTATTTGGAAGAACTTTTGAATCTAAACAGCTCTGTTTAGCAGTTTTTATCAAATTTTTGACTGATGTAAAATGCTGTAAATCGGTTATTTCAAACGCTTTATCGAGTGTTTTTTATAAAGAATGCATTTCAACGACTTTCCACGTAAGTTCAACTAAAACTTTTGTGGGCGCTTTGCATCCGATGTACTTTTGACGTATTAAAATCACTGATATTTCAAAATGAAACAAGTTTTATACATAGTTTGCTTCCTGGTTTTCACCGTTTTGTTTTCGTCTTGTGCGTCTACAAACGCTGCAAAAAATGATGGGGAAGTAGCAGGTTATAATTTGAGAAGCAAAAAAGAGCAAATGCACAATAAAATTCTTTACACTAAGAATAAATCTTTGCTCGCCACCCCCTAAGAATTAAACTAATAAACATAAAAAACCTCGGAACTTTCCGAGGTTTTTCTTTTTATAAACTATATGATATTTTACGAAACAGCCTTCAATTTTTTGATAGTTGATTTGCTTAGTTTCTCTTCAGCATACTCTTTTGTTACGCGAAGTTTCGTTTCGTCGGTTCCGGGCAAATCGTACATCGCATCTGTTAAAACGGCTTCGCAAAGCGATCTGAGCCCACGTGCGCCAAGTTTGTATTCAATGGCCTGATCAACAATAAAATCCAAAGCTTCTTCTGTAATAACAAAATCGATTCCATCCATTTCAAACAATTTTTTATACTGTTTTATAATGGCGTTTTTAGGCTCGGTAAGAATGGCGCGGAGCGTTTCCTTGTCTAATGGGTTCATATAAGTCAAGACTGGAAGACGACCGATTATTTCAGGAATCAATCCAAAATCCTTCAAATCCTTCGGAATAATGTAACGGAGCATATTATCTTTTTCCATTTGATTTTCCTTTACCGAAGCTGAAAAACCAACCGCCTGCATATTCAGTCTTTTTGAGATATGACGCTCAATACCATCAAACGCTCCACCGGCTATGAAAAGAATATTCTCTGTATTTACTTCAATGAATTTTTGATCCGGATGCTTTCGGCCTCCCTTTGGCGGTACGTTTACTGTGGTTCCTTCCAAAAGTTTCAACAAAGCTTGTTGCACACCTTCGCCACTTACATCGCGAGTGATTGATGGATTGTCGCTTTTCCGGGCAATTTTATCTATTTCGTCGATAAAAACAATTCCGTTTTCTGCTTTTTCCAGGTTGTAATCTGCGGCTTGGAGCAAACGCGTTAAAATGCTTTCCACATCTTCGCCCACGTAACCTGCTTCGGTTAAAACCGTAGCGTCAACAATTGCCAATGGCACGTTGAGCATTCGGGCAATGGTTTTTGCAATCAAGGTTTTCCCTGTTCCGGTTTGTCCAACAATGATTATATTACTTTTCTGTATTTCAATATCGTCATCGCTCTTTGGCTGTAGCAATCGTTTGTAATGATTGTACACAGCAACCGACATTACTTTTTTTGTATGTTCCTGCCCTATTACGTATTCATCCAAAAAGGCATTGATAAGCTTCGGTTTTTTCAGCATTAAATCCTTAGAGATATCTGAGTTTCCCGAATGCAACGCCTCTTCAACCACAATTCCGTGGGCCTGTTCAATACAACGGTCGCAAATGTGGGCATCCAAACCTGCAATGAGCAAATTGGTTTCCGACTTTTTACGGCCACAAAAGGAACATTCTAAATCTTCTTTCGACATATTATCTTTTTTCAAAAAATCTGTTTTTTAGCTTCGTGTCAATATTTCATCAATCATTCCGTATTCCAAAGCTTTATCTGCTTTCATCCAATAATCGCGATCACTGTCCTCATAAACTTTTTCATAAGTTTGGCCAGAGTGGTTTGCTATTATCTTATAAAGCTCTTCTTTTAAAGTAATTATTTCACGAGCGGTAATTTCAATATCGCTCGCTTGTCCCTGCGCCCCGCCCAGTGGTTGGTGAATCATAACTCGGGAATGTGTTAAACCGCTTCGCTTTCCTTTTTCACCAGCACATAAAAGAACCGCTGCCATTGAGGCTGCCATTCCGGTACAAATAGTTGCAACGTCAGGTTTGATAAATTGCATGGTATCATAAATTCCCAAGCCTGCATAAACACTTCCTCCGGGAGAATTTATGTAAATTTGAATGTCACGCGCTGCGTCTGTACTTGCCAAAAATAACAATTGAGCCTGTACAATATTTGCCACTTGGTCATTGATTCCGGTACCTAGAAAAATAATGCGGTCCATCATCAAACGCGAAAAAACATCCATCGCTACTGCGTTCATTTGGCGTTCTTCAATAATATTTGGTGTCAAGTTCGTGGGGTACATACTACTTATTATTTTATCATAGTACATATCGTTAATGCCTTGATCTTTTATAGCAAAGTTTCTGAATTCGTTACTGTAGTTCATAAATGTTTGTTCGTATTATAAATTTACTTTCCTGAACAGGAAAAGGTTTAAATCAAAAAGGCGTTAAATTAATTAAATAATTCAACGCCTAAAGATAACTATTTCTTCGCTGAATTATGCGTAGGCTTCCTTAATGAATTTATCGTAAGTAATCTCCTTTGTCTTAAGTTTTGCGTTTTCCTTAAAGAAATTAAGCAATTTATTGGTGTTTAACTGCTCGCTCAAACGCTCTACTTCTTCTTTGTTTGAAAGAATTCGCGCAGCGATTGACTCTAATTCCTCTTCGGTCGGGTTAGTTTGCCCAAATTGTGCCATCTGCGCTTTGATCATATTTTTTGAATAGTCTTTTAACTCTTCAAAAGTTACTTGCAGGTTATTATCAGCTCTAAGTTTACCTTCAATCAATTGATAGCGAAGTCCTTTTTCACTTCGTTCGTATTCAGCTTTTGCATCTTCCTCAGAAAGTCTTTTTTCACCGGTCATTGCAATCCAGCGTTGCAAAAATTCTTTAGGAAGATCAAATTTTGTGTTTTCAATCAATGATTCCACCACATCGTTCAACAGTTTTTGGTCGCTTTGCTGTGCAAATTGCCCTTCGGCATCCTCCTTTATTTTTGCTTTCAATTCTTCTTCGGAAGTAACCACTGCTTCACCGAACAGTTTATCAAAAAGCTCTTGATTCAGTTCTGCCATTTCACGTTTGTTCACTTCTTCAATCTTGAAGGAAACCTCAATATCTAATCCGTGGGCATCATCGTGCGAAACGCCTAAATATTTTTGATTGTCATGGTCATCGGCAAACATTCCTTTTGTTTTTAGAGCAACCGTGTCGCCAACTTTAGCTCCAATAAGGCTTTCCAGTTGTTTTTTGCCGGCAATCTCTTCTGTGGAAAGGGTTGTTTTCTTCTCTACTTCTTTTTCAGTTGAAGTAAAAGTTCCAGTGATTTCATCACCTTTTTCAACCTCTTTTTTCGAAATCAATTTTCCGTATTGCTTGCGGATGGTTTTCACTTGGTTGTTCAACATTTCATCATCAGCAATGATTTTATAATGAACAATTTCCTTTCCTTTTACGTCAACGTCAAATTTTGGCGCGAGCCCCAATTCAAATTCAAAAGAATAATCATCAGCATCCCAATCGATTTCTGCTTCATTCTTCGGAAGCGGATTTCCAAGCACATCCAATTTTTCTTCGTTGAGGAATTTGTGGAGAGCATCTTGCAAAAGCTTGTTTACTTCTTCAACCAAAACCGCTTTCCCGTATTGTTTTTTTACCATTCCCATAGGTACGTGTCCTTTTCGGAACCCGGGAATATTAGCGTTTTTACGATAATCGTTAAGCACTTTTTCAACTTTACTTGAATAGTCCTCTTTTGAAACTTCCACCGTAAGCACAGCGTTCAGTTTATCAATGTCTTTTTTTGTAATGTTCATTTTTTCTCTTCTGAATTTCGGGTTGCAAAAGTACGGCTTTTTGCATAACCCAACAAACATTTACAAACTGTTGTTCAGCAATTTGCTAATCTTCTTTTATAAGTGAAAAAAGTATGGATTGAAAAAGCGAAAGCAACAAACTAAAAAGAAGGGCCCACCAAATTGAAGAGACCTCGAATCCCCCAACGAAATAATCGGCAATCAGGATAATAATTGCATTGATAATGAGTAGAAAAAGCCCAAAAGTTACAATGGTTATGGGCAGGGTCAATAATACCAAGATAGGCTTGACTATGAGCCTCAATAGAGCAATTACAATAGCGACTATAATAGCCGAACCATAGCCCTCAACAGCTACACCAGGTAAAATTTTCGACAATACTACAACTGCAAGGGCAGTTAGCAATAACTTGATTATTAGTTTCATTTTTGTGAGGTTTAAGTTAATTTAAAGATAAAAAAAACCGCCAATCTAGGCGGTTTTTTTATAAAGCAAATATTTAAAATTAGTTATTTGTAACTGTAATTGTTGCATAGTTACCAATATGTACCATAGGAATAGTTGCATCGTAGGTATCATTAATTGCCTGAATAATCAAGTTTGCAGTGTAAGCATAGCCTCTTGGAGTTGGGTGAACGCCGTCCAAAGAAAACGCCCCGCCTGTTACAAACTGTGAGGTGAGCACGCCACCATCATAAACAACACCTCCATTTGCAACTCTTGCCAAAGCAGCCTTTGCATCAACGAAAGCCAATCCTTTAGCTCCGGCAAGTGCCTGAATAGTGGCATTATACGCAGTACTTGCTGCTGTGATGCGAGCTTGTTCAGTTGTTGACAAAACCAAGCCATCTCTTAAAGGAATAGTTATGCCTATAACACCTTGTGGGTTATTTGGATCTGGAGTTGTTCCTAATTCAGAGGAAGCAATCAATACAATAAGATCATCAGACTTTACCTGACGCAACTGGCCCAACAATGCTGCTAATTGAGGTGGAAGGCTAAAAGGCGCCCCTTGCAAAATGGTTGTTAAATCAGTAAGATCGTCGTCTGTCATAATCGGAAAATTTTGTCCCGCAGAGAAATTGATCATACGAAGCGCAGCTTCCTCAGGAGTAATTACTCCCAATGCAGCCAAACCTGGCAATATTTGTGTATTATATGCTGCAAATTGCGCATTCAATTGTGCCGCAGTTGTCGCATCCAACGGAATTGCATTAGTTGGAACAGTAGTGAAGTAAGGTATAGATGTTACTTCAGGAATATTCACTAAAACCCCTTTTGCACCACTTGCCGTTAAAGCATCTACTTGCTGGCTATAAACAGAAGCAAAAACATTAGGATCTGTAATATCGTTGCCGCCATAAGTTGAAGGGTCAAAATTTCCTGTTTGATCAACTCCAGCACCCCCTGAGGTTGCGTAACTTAAAATGTCATTATTACCTATCCAAAGGCTGAAAAAGGTTGGATTCTGGGCAACGGCATCGCCAATTACGGTTGCGTTCTCGCTACTTGCAAAACGGGCAAAATAGGGGTTGGCCGCACCAGTTGGCACGCCAGCTACATTACCATAACCAGGAGCAACTAAATGAAAACTCTTTGCCCCGGGAACACCCATATTGTTAAATGATCCGCTTAATTTATTTGAAATATCAGTAGTTGGAGTTCCTTCCAAACGCACTGGCCCTGGATTGCCGTTTGCATCAACGGCAAGCACGAATCTGTTTTCAGTAATTTGTGTACCGCCCAATAACAAACCACCCATATTATCATTCATCAACGGTTGCGAAAATTCGCCTCCGCCAGCAAACATAAACTGCTCAGCCATAATGTTTGGATAGCTGTTTTCCTGTCCGGTAATGTAAAGAGCCCCATCAGCATAACCAGCCGTCAAGGAATTTCCAACAGAAACATATTTGGAAAGGTTTGCTGTTCCGCTACTGTAAAAACCATCGTCCGTTACAGGGCTATCAAATTCTGGTTCGCAGCTTACGAAGCCAACAGCCAAAACTGCGAATGTATATTTAAGTATATTTTTCATCTTTAAGATTTTTTTCAGTTATAATTTATAAGTAAGCCCCAACCCTGGAACAAAAGCATTGGTTTTATAGGTTCCCTTAAATGGAACCGCTACACCGTTCTCGAAATAATAATTGTATGAGGCATCAACTTCCTTAAAGTGGGAATAAAGGAAAGAAGCATCAATCTGCAAGTGCTCGCCAAGATTTACGGTAAGACCGGCGGTAAAGTTATTACTGTCATTACGCGGAGTTTCAGGGGCGAAATAGCCTTCGCGAACGGGAGATTCGTCAAAATAGTATCCAGCTCTCAATGTAAACATTTTAGTAGCGTCATATTGCATTCCGAAACGATAGATAGAAGCGTTTTTATAATTACGTGCATTTTTTGAGTCTGGGATAGCTTCGTTTGCAAAATCAATATCCAGAGAATTATAAACATCCCAAAAAGTTCTATTATAATCGAAAGCGAAAGTCCAACTTTCGCAGAAATCGTAGGACATACCAACAGTCATTTCAGCAGGCATTGGCAAAGAGGCCTTGATAGAAGTATTTTCAAAAGGTGTTAATGGCGAGTTAGGGATATTTTCAAACTCGGCGGTACCGTCTTCGGCATCAAGGATAATTTCTGAACGATACGTAGCACCTATATGAAGATCATCCGTAAGATTAACCATCGCACTGGCTACCCATCCCCAATTACTCACGCCCGAAGCATCAATTGTAACATTTGAACGGTTTCCGTCAAGATCGGTAAGTGTGCGGTTTAGGTTTCTGTTAAAGTTAACGGAACCGGTAACATAAATGGGCCCACCACCAAAACTCAGTTTGTCGTTAATCTTAAAAGAAACTGTTGGCTGTATATAGATTGCCTGTAAATCAATATTGTTCACTAGGTGAGACCCTGCCCAATCGTCTTCATATTCCACAGAACTTCCGTAAGGAGTGTAAACACCAAGGCCAAACGCCAACCAATCTGTTGCTTGGTATGACGCATATAGATAAAGCGGAGTACCAACTGGACTATCGGTACGCGCATTTGCGCCAGTTTCGGTGTCTTGATAGGCAATGTTTGAAAACACACCGTGAACACCTGCAGAGATACTGAATTTATCTTCCAGATAAACCAATGCTGCGGGGTTAAAAAACACCGATTCGCTACTGTTTACAACCGCAACGCCCGTGTGCCCCATCGCAAGGGCTTTATTGCCCTGCAAACTTACGCGGTAACCGCCCGCATAAGTAACCGCACTTGCTAGCGCAAAAACGGCAAGTAGTAATACTTTCTTCATAATTGTTTATTTCTTTAGAGTTAATTCTTAATTTAAAAAATAGTAAGGAATTGTTATTAAGGTATTTATTATGCATGCATAAGAAACTTTCTTACAATATTATAAAAAATTCATAACATTCTCATAAAATTCATCGGGATTTTCTGCGTGTAGCCAATGACCAGCATTTGATATTGTAACAATCTTTGCTTTTGGAAAATGCTTTTTAATCAAAATCTCATCCATCGGTTCTATATAGCCACTTTTTTCGCCTCCTAAAAAAAGTGTATCGCCTTTAAAAACAGCATCTTTGGCAAGCGCAACCCCAACTTCTTCAATTTTTTCTGAAAGTATGGGTAGATTTATGCGAAGCGCCAGTTCGTTTTTATTTTTGCGGTATAAATTTTTAAGAAGAAAAAGCCGTGTGCCCTCGTCTTTTATATATTCTGAAAGGACATCCTCAGCCTCGCCGCGTGATTTTATTTGTGAAAAATTTAATGATGAAAGCGCTTTCAAAATATCTTGATGGTGTGACGGATAAGCCTTGGGACCAATATCTGCAACCATCAATTTCCAAACCATTTCGGGATAGGTTACTGCAAATTGCATCGCCACTTTTCCACCCATAGAATGACCAAGAAGGATAATTTCTTTTAAACTGTGCTCGTCACAATATTTTTTTAAATCTTCCGCCATTACTTTATATGAAAAGTCATCGCTATGAAAACTGCGGCCGTGGTTACGCTGGTCCAAAAGATGCACCTCATAACCATCTTCGGCCCAGCGGGTGCCAAGGGTTTTCCAATTGTCGCTCATACCAAGAAACCCATGGAGTATTACGAAAGGTTTTCCGGAGCCTAATATTTGAGAATGTAAAGTCATTAGTTTAATTTTCTTAAATATTCTGAAATAACATTCTCCAGTCCATCATAAAGAGCCTCGCAAATAAGAGCGTGCCCAATGCTCACTTCCAAGAGATTCGGTACGTTTTCCTTAAAAAACTTTATGTTTTGGAGTGAAAGATCATGACCTGCATTGATACCCAAGCCAAGTTTGTTTGCCAGAATCGCACATTCTGTATATGGCCTTATGGCTTGTTTATTACCCAAGGCATATTGCTTTGCGAATTCTTCGGTATACAGTTCAATTCTATCCGTTTCTGTTTCGGCAGCACCTTCAATCATACTTAATGTGGGGTCTACAAATATGGAGGTGCGGATTCCATTTCGCTTAAATTCTAAAATTATATCCTTTAAGTAATCTTTGTGCTTAACTGTATCCCACCCGGCGTTGGATGTGATTGCATCAACAGCGTCTGGAACCAAGGTTACTTGTGTTGGTTTTATTTCCAAAACCATCTTTGTAAAATTGTCCATCGGATTACCCTCAATATTGTATTCCGTGGAAACGATAGATTTTAAATCATACGCATCTTGATACCTAATATGGCGCTCGTCGGGTCTTGGATGGATTGTAATTCCCTGAGCTCCGAATTTTTCCACATCTTTTGCAACTTGCAACAAATCTGGAACGTTACCGCCTCGTGCGTTGCGCAATGTGGCTATTTTGTTTATGTTTACGGTAAGTTTTGTCATTTCTTTGTGTTATAATTAACAAAAATACAAACCTTCCAAACGCTAAGGAACCTTTATTTTAAGTAATTTGCATTAAAAAATAATTTGCAATGGAAACCCACAACTATATCATAAACGATATTGAACCGTTTGATATTTCTTCTAAGGTAAAAGATGTTCAAACAGTGTTCAACCAGCTTACCTATTCACATGTTCCCGTTGAGAAGGACGGCCAATTTGTTGGGTGTGTTTCTGAAAATGATGCTTACTGTTTTGACAACACCAAAACCCTTAATGACTTTAAGTATGCCTTAGAGCCCTTTCACGTGCTTGAAGACACAAATTGGCTGGATATCTTGGAAGCTTTTGCGCTTCACAGCAGTAATATTATGCCCGTGTTAGGTGCCGAAAATAACTATCTGGGATATTACGAACTAGGCGATATTATGAGTCTTTTCAACAACACCCCCTTTCTTAACGAAACCGGTGGAATTATTGTGGTTGAAAAGGGAATCCAAGATTATTCTTTTAGTGAAATCTGCCAAATTGTAGAATCAAACGGAACGCGCATTTTTGGGGTGTTTATTTCAAATATACAAAATGACACCGTACAGATCACTTTAAAAGTAGGCCACACCGCCATGAACAGTATTGTGCAAACCTTTAGAAGGTATAATTATAATGTAATTAGCCATCATGAAGAAGATAAATTTTTGGAAGATTTAAAAGAACGTTCTGGTTATCTAGATAAATACCTTAATATATAATTGATGAAAATAGGTATCTACGGACAATTTTATCACGAAAATTCTGAAATCTATATTCAGATGTTGCTCGATGCGCTTCAAAAGAGAGAGGCCGAAGTTGTTATTGAAGAAAACTTTTTGGGCATCATCAATCAAAACCGAGATATAACTAAAAATTTTTCTGGTTTTTCCACTTTCACAAAGTTAGATTCCAGTTTTGATCTTTTTTTCAGCATTGGGGGCGACGGCACAATTTTAAAAGCCGTAACCTTTGTTGCAGACATGGGCATTCCTATAGTAGGTATTAATACAGGGAGACTTGGATTTTTGGCAACCATTCAAAAGGAAGAAATGACCGAAAGCCTAAACCAGATTTTGGAAGGAGAATATTCCATTTCTGAAAGAAGTTTGCTTACGGTTGAAACTTTTCCGAAGAGCGAAGAAATTCAGCCCTTAAATTTCGCATTAAATGAAGTAGCCGTAAACCGAAGAAATACAACTTCTATGATAAAAGTGGATACTTTAGTCAATGACAAATACCTTACCTCTTATTGGTCTGACGGTCTTATTGTAGCAACACCTACTGGCTCCACTGGATATTCCTTAAGTTGCGGCGGTCCGGTAATAGACCCAGATGCAAATAATTTTGTGCTTACCCCTATTGCACCCCATAATCTAAATGCGCGCCCTTTGGTCATTCCAGATTCCAGTACCGTTTCCTTAAAAGTTTCGGGACGGGAGAGCACTTTTTTGGTTTCTATGGATTCCCGTATTGCAACGCTGGAAAACGAAACTGAGATTATCATTAAAAAAGCTCCTTTCACAATTAAATTGCTTCAGTTACACGATGACAGTTTTATAAAAACGCTTCGTAAAAAACTTTTATGGGGCGAAGACAAGCGTAACTAAACAATAAAATCCATCAAAATTTGTTAATCAACTGAGACAAATTGGCTTCCAACCATGTCAAGCCAAGTTTATTGTTATATTTGCAAACTTTTAAAGTATATGAAGTATTTCGCGACTGTATTTTTAATACTCTCAACGGCATTCTATGCACATTCCCAAACTTATGAAATAGGTGGCATGATTGGAGGTGCAAACTATATTGGTGATGTTGGTAAAACCAATTTCATAAACCCCAACAGCTTTGCCGTGGGCGGTATTTTTAAATGGAACCGAAGCGCAAGACACGCTTTTAGGGGTTCGGTATTGATTGCAAATATAAAAGGAGATGATTCCAAAAGCCCAAACAGTCGTAGAAAACAACGTGGATATTCGTTTGAAAATACAGTAAAGGAACTTTCCATAGGGATTGAATATACCTTTTGGGATTTTGACGTTCATTCCCAAAAAGCTATTTCAACCCCATACTTGTATACCGGTCTCACAGGTTTTAGCTATACCGCTTTGCGAAAACGAGCTAATGGACAAATTGTAGAATATGACAATGCCTCTAGTATTGCAATACCGATGGTAGTTGGCTTTAAGGCCAATATGGGCCAGAACGCAATGGTGGGTTTTGAAATTGGCGCCCGCTACACTTTTACGGATGATTTGGACGGCAGTAACCCCGTAAAAGGGCTTGCTGATGACGAAGGATTGAAATTTGGCAATACAAACAGTGACGATTGGTATGTTTTTACTGGCATAACCGTTACTTTTGCCTTCGGAAGAAAGCCTTGCTATTGCAATTTTTAATTATAAAATGAGCTATAAAGAACAAATAGACAAAGAGAAACTACCCCAGCATCTTGCCATTATAATGGACGGCAATGGGCGCTGGGCAAAACAAAAAGGTCTGTTTCGTTCTATAGGTCATGAAAATGGCACAAAAGCAGTACGGGAAATTGTAGAAGGAAGTGCAGAAATAGGAATTCCTTATTTAACACTTTATGCTTTTTCAACCGAAAACTGGAACCGCCCCAAAATGGAGGTGGAACTATTGATGAAACTCTTGGTTTCCTCACTTAAAAAAGAAATAAAAACCCTTACCGATAACGATATAAAATTAAATGCCATCGGTAATCTGGCCGCATTACCAAAAAAAGCGCACAACGAATTATTAGACGTTATAGACAAAACTAAGGAAAACAAGCGAATGACCCTTACCCTTGCCCTTAGCTATGGTTCTAGGGAAGAAATTACAAAAACAATAAAAGAGATTAGTCTTAAAGTTAAAAATAACCTAATTTCGCCGCATGATATTGATGAAACGGTAATAAATAATCATCTTTACACGCAAAATTTACCAGATGTAGATTTATTAATCCGCACTAGTGGCGAGCAGCGCATTAGTAATTTTCTACTTTGGCAAATAGCGTACGCCGAGCTGTATTTTACTGAAACACTTTGGCCGGATTATACAAAAAACCATCTTTTTGAAGCAATATTAAATTATCAAAACAGAGAAAGAAGATTTGGAAAAACCAGTGAACAACTTAATCAATAGTTTCCTATTGCATACATACAGAAAATCTTATTGTATTTTATTAATTACAATACTTTCCGTTTTTACACTACAGGCACAGCAGAAAGAACTTGACAGCGGAAGAAAATACACCATAAACGATATAAAAGTCACTGGCACACAGAGCTTTAACGAGCAGACCGTAATTGCCTTTACAGGTCTAAAAAAAGGTGACAGAATTTATATTCCAGGCGAAAAATTGAGCCAAGTGACTAAAAAACTTTGGGAACAAAATCTTTTCAGTGACATCGCTTTTTACGTTACAAATATTGAAGGCGATAATGTTGATTTAGAGCTCTATATTGTTGAGCTACCAAAACTCAATGAAATTGTAATTAACGGCAAGGGAATAAGAAAGGCAAAGAAAAAAGAAATCATTAAGGATAATGACCTTAAAGCTGGTGCTAAGATTACAGAAAACCTTCTTACCACAACAAAAAATTACATTACAAATAAATATAAAAAGGACGGATTTTTTAATACCGAGGTTACCATTAACACCATCCCTTATACCGATTCAACAGGTGTAGAGGTTTCCCAAAATATGATTATTACCATAAACAAGGGGAAACGCGTTAAGGTTAAGAAAATCAATTTTGAAGGAAATGAGCATTTTACTAATGGTAAATTGCGACGTTCCATGAAAAAAACCAAGCGCAAGAATTTTATTCGTTTTTGGAAACGTTCAAAATATACCGAAGAAGGATTTGAAGAAGATAGAGAATCCATTCTAAAAAAATATAAATCAAATGGTTATCGCGATGCCCGAATCATTAGTGATACCCTTCGGGTTCTTGACAAAAAAAATGTAGCCTTGGACATTAAGCTTGAAGAAGGTGATAAGTACTATTTTGGCGATATTAAATTTATCGGAAACAGTGTATTTACCGACAATCAATTGCGTCAAATCCTCGGCATAAAAAGTGGTGAAGTTTATAATGGCGTTTTGTTGCAGGAGCGCATCGCAGACGAAAGCGACCCTGAAGCAAACGATCTTACAAACCTATACCAAAACAACGGATACCTTGCAGCTAGAATAAACCCAGTTGAGGTCGCCGTTCGTAACGACACCATTGACTTTGAAATACGTATAATGGAACGCAACCTGTTCTATTTTGACCACGTAACAGTGGTAGGCAACGATCGCACAAACGATCATGTAATCTATCGAGAATTAAGAACACGTCCCGGTCAAAAATACAGCAAACGCGATGTGGTTAGAACAATTCGTGAATTGGGTCAATTAGGCTTCTTTGACCCTGAGCAACTTTCACCTAATTTCAAAAAAGTAGATGAAAATAACGGGCTTGTCGATTTGGAATATTCTGTTGTGGAAAAAGGCTCCAGCCAAGTTGAACTTCAAGGAGGTTATGGTGGCGGTGGTTTTGTTGGCACACTTGGGCTATCTTTCAATAACTTTTCACTCAGAAATATTTTCAACCTAAGTTCTTACAAGCCTTTGCCGATGGGTGATGGACAAAAACTATCAATCCGGGCACAGGCCAGTAGTTATTACCAAACGTATAGTCTATCACTTACCGAACCGTGGCTGGGAGGCAGAAAGCCCGTACAGTTATCTACATCGTTCTCTCACACAATTCAGAATTTTTACGATTTCAACAATAGAAGAGCCGATAAATCCCGAAGTTTTACTATTACCGGAGGATCGATAGGTCTCGCTAAAAAAGTGAGATGGCCTGATGATTACTTTGTATGGTCTAATGCTATTAGTTTCCAGCATTACAATCTAAACAATTACAACACTGGCCTGTTTACATTTGGGGATGGATATTCTAACAACTTGGCATATACTATAGGCATTAGCCGAAACAATACAGCAACCAACCCGATTTACCCCACACAAGGTTCCGATTTCAGCATTACTGCTAAGTTGACCCTTCCTTATTCAGCGTTTAACAACGTAGATTACAAAGCACTTTCCGATGAGAGAGCCCTTCTTGAACAAACACCTCAAGACGATCCAGAGTTTATTGATGACAGAAAAAGAATATCCCAAATAGACCAAGAGCGTTTTAAATGGTTGGAATATTACAAAATTAAATTTAAGGGAAGTTGGTATACCAGGCTTATAGGCAAAATGGTTCTTAAAACCAATACGGAGTTTGGTTTCTTAGGAGCCTATAATCAAGATCGTGGTGTACCACCTTTTGAAAGATTTTTTGTAGGTGGTGATGGACTTGGAGCTTATAGCTTGGATGGCCGCGAAGTGATTCAGCTTAGAGGTTATCCTAACCAATCCTTATCTGATGCAGACGGAAATACGATTTACAATAAATTTTCGTTAGAGGTAAGATATCCCGTAACTTTGGCACAGATGGCATCCATCTATGTTCTTGGGTTTGCAGAGGGAGGAGCCTCTTATGACGGCTTCAGAAATTATAATCCTTTTGAACTAAAACGTTCCGCTGGCGCAGGATTGCGTATATTTATGCCAGCATTTGGACTTTTGGGTATTGATTTCGGATATGGGTTTGACCCTGTTTTGGGAGGAACTGAGAAAAACGGATGGGAGACCCACTTTATAATCGGACAACAATTTTAAAAAACTGGCACGATATTTTCTTAAACAACAACCAAATAATATGAAGACAAAAAAAATACTATTTTTTACCCTTTTCCTTTTTTGCTTCACCTTTATGGCAGAAGCTCAAAGAGGCGTTCGCATAGGATATATTGATATGGAATATATCCTGGAAAGTGTTCCAGAATACAAAGAAGCTTCCATACAATTGGAAGGAAAGGTACAGCGCTGGAAACAGGATATTGAAAAGAAGCAAAAGGAAATAGATCAAATGAAGCTGAACCTTGCAAATGAAAGGGTGCTGCTGACCAAAGAATTGATTGATGAAAGAGAAGAAGAAATAAAAATCAAAGAAGACGAAATGCTTCAATACCAGCAGGATCGTTTTGGCCCAAATGGAGATCTAATGATCCAAAGAAGACAATTGGTTCAGCCTATTCAAGATCAAGTTTTCAATATAGTACAGGAAATTGCAGAAAATAAAAAGTACGATTTTATTTTTGACAAATCTGCAGATGTTGTAATGCTATTCGCTGCAAAAAGAAATGATATCAGCGATTTAGTATTACGAAGTATTGAACGTGCAGGCAGAAGAGTACAGGCTGCAAATAAAAAAGAGCAACGCGAAATAGAGCGTCGCGAAGCACTCTCATCGGAAGAAGAAGGAGCTATAACGGAAAGAGAAAAAGCAATCCAAGAAAAGCAGGAAGAGCGTGAAAAACTGGTTGAAGCCAAAAAAACAGAGCGCGAAGAAATGATGGCTCAGCGTCAAAAGGAACGAGACTCTATCCGTGCTGTCAAAAAAGCGGAATTTGAAGCACGCAGACAACGCTTGATTGAAGAAAGAGAACAAAGAAGAGATTCTATAATGAATGCCCGCCAAAACAGAAACAACCCTTCTGACGGAAGAAAAGAAGGCGATGAAGGAGACGGTCAAGAATAAAAGATTTTATAATAATCCAAAAGATAACACTTAAATTAAATACACTTACAATGAAAAAAATGAAAATAGTTTTAGTTGCAATGGCACTATTCGTGGGGGCTACAAGTTTTGTAAACGCACAGTCCAAAATTGCACACATCAATGCTCAAGAACTTATCGAGGCAATGCCCGAATATAAGGCCGCACAAAGCCAATTGGAAAAAGTGCAGAAAACTTATGATACTGAAATTAAGGCAATGGCTAAAGAGCTGGAAACCAAAATGAAACAGTACGATACTGAAGCTGCAAGCAAAAGTGATGAAGAAAACCAAAAGAGATTCCAAGAAGTTCAAGGAATGCAGGATAATATTCAAGCATACAGACAACAAGCGCTTCAGGATTTAGATAAAAAAAGAACAGATATTTTTAAGCCAATTCTCGAAAAGGCCCAAAGTACTATCCAAAAAGTTGCTAAAGCACAAGGATATCAATATGTGTTAGACTCAACTCTAGGTAGCGGCGTAATTCTTGCCGATGGAAAAGACTTAATGGCTGATGTTAAAAAAGAATTAGGAATGTAATTTTTTTTAAAACAAAACTATTCAAAACTGTCCGCACTTGTGGACAGTTTTTTTATATCCTAATTTCAACTTATTGGCTACATTTACGTAATGAAAAAAAACAGTCCTATAGGTGTTTTTGATTCTGGCGTGGGAGGTTCCTCCATTTGGCAGGAAATCCACAAGTTATTACCATTGGAGCACACTATTTATCTCGCCGATAGTAAAAATGCTCCCTATGGAAATAAAACTGCGGAAGAAATCACCAAACTCAGCATTAAAAATACTGAGAAGTTAGTACAGATGGGAGCCAAAATTATAATAGTAGCTTGCAATACCGCTACTACTAATGCCATCGTTACCCTTAGGAAGAATTACGATATTCCAATTATAGGAATAGAGCCCGCCATAAAACCGGCAGCCCTCCAATCCACAACAAAAAGCATTGGTATATTGGCCACCAAAGGAACATTGAGCAGTGCTCTCTTTAGTAAAACCACACAAGAATTCACAAAGGATATTAATGTTGTTGAAATTATTGGTGAAGGTCTTGTGCCCTTAATTGAAGTGGGAAATCTAGACGGTCCGGAAATGAATTCGTTATTGGAAAAGTACACAAATCCAATGATTGCCGCCAATATTGATTATTTAGTTTTGGGCTGCAGCCACTATCCTTACCTTATTCCGCAGTTAAAAGCGATTCTTCCAACAAATGTAAAGATTATAGATTCAGGTGAAGCAGTAGCCAGACAAACAAAGACTGTCCTTCAAAGTTTGAATATGCTTCGGGAGGAGATTACCACACCCAACCTCCAGTTTTTTACAAATGCAGAAACTGAGACTTTAAAATTTCTTTTAAAGGAATATTCGGAAAAGATTTCTGTTGAGAAAAAAGATTTCTAATTCATTCCTTAAACCAAGAGGAATACATTACATAATTATTGGCTATACGCTCTATTTCACCTTTAGTAAGTTCGGGACTTATGTCTTTGATTTTCCTTGCGGGAATTCCCGCGTAAATACTTCCTCCTTCAACCTTGGTATTTTTTGATACTACTGCGCCAGCGGCTATAATAGTATTGCTTTCCACCACACAATCGTCCATAACGATGCTTCCCATTCCTATCAGCACATTGTCGTGGATAGTACAGCCGTGTACTATAGCATTGTGGCCTATAGATACATTGTTGCCGATGGTAGTGGGCGAGGTTTTGTAGGTGGCATGAATTACTGCCCCGTCCTGCACGTTTACCTTATTGCCCATTTTTATGAAATGAACATCACCGCGAATAACAGCATTGAACCAGACACTACATTCATTGCCCATTACTACATCACCGACAATAGTTGCATTATCAGCAATAAAACAATCGTTAGGGATTTCTGGATGTTTTCCGTTTATGGGTTTTATAATCATAACTTAAAATTCAAATTGCAAAATAATATAACTCGCCCCATCTAACGAGAGCCTTACGGTTTTAACCAAAATACGCAAGCAACTCCTTTTTTCGCGAAGGACTTACCATTATTTCCTTACCGCTGGAAAGTACTACGCTCCCGCCCTTTCCTTTTTTGTATTCGGTAATTTCGTTTACATTAACTAAATACGATTTATGAACGCGGGCAAAACCGTTTTCTGATAGTGACTCTTCAAAATATTTCAGCGTCTTGCTTACCAAACGTTTTCCTTTTTTTAAAAAAATCTGTGTATAGTTATCATCTGCTTGGCAATAAAGGATTTCTTCCATTTGAAGCACTTCAAAACCGTTTTGCAGCGGAATGGTAATTTTGCCAGCTACTTGCGTCTGCAATGGTTTTAAAATTGAATTTTGAAGACTGTTCTCCTTTGCCTTTATTTCTGAAACATAATCAACAGCTTCAATTAACTTATCTATGGAAATTGGCTTCAGCAAATAATAGGAAGCGTGCGCATTCAGAGCATCAATAGCATAGTGATTGTAGGCAGTTACAAAAACCGTCTCAAATTGGCGGTCGCCAACCTTATCGAGTAAGTCAAAAGCATTTCCGAAGGGCATCTCCACATCGAGAAATACCACATCCAAATCATTATTTCGAATTAACACCAAAGCTTCATCTACATTTCCCGCCTCACCCTTTAGAACAATGTTTGGACAATATTTTTCCAAATACTTTTTGAGGATTTCGCGACTGGTTTCTTCGTCCTCAACTATTATTGCGTTTAGTTTCATCAATCTTTCTTTAAAATAAGTTCAACTCTGGTTCCTTCGCTGTTTTCAAAAACATTTTCCACTGTTACGTCTACTTTGTCTTTGTACATTTGGTTCAAAATAGATATACGTTTCTGGGTATTGCCCATTCCCTTAGATTTTTGCTTCTTTTGATTTTCGGTCTTAAACTCCTTTGATTTTCTGCGGCCAATACCATCATCCTGAATGGTTATCTTTACTGTTTTGGCATCTATTTTTTTAAAATCAATCTCCAATAAGCCTTTTTCCTCTTTATACCTAAGTCCGTGCCATACCGCATTTTCTACATAGGGCTGAAGCAGCATGGGTGGAATAACAAACTCATTTAAATTAATGGATTCATCTACTGAAAATTTAAAATCGAACTTATCCTTAAACCGAAAATGCTCAAGTTTTACATAGAGTTCCAAGAGTTCAATTTCTTTTTCCAAAGGAATAAAATCCTCTTCGCTGTTTTCCAAAACGGAACGCATCAGCAATGAAAAATCGGTCAAGTATTTATTTGCAGCACGTTCGTCATTCACTGCAATAAAACTGTTTACTGAGTTGAGGGCATTAAATATAAAATGTGGATTCATCTGCGATCTAAGCGATTTGAGCGCCAAAATATTGTTTGCGAATTTTTGCTGTTTTACGTTTTTGTACTGTGCATAAGCCGCAAAAACTAATAACAAAACGATAATTGCCAACGAAATGATAACCCACTTTTGTATTTGGCTATTTCGCTCTATCAATTCTTGGTTCTCAAAAGCTAGTTTGTAACGACTTTCGTTTAGCTTTCTGTCGTTTTCCAAGCTGGCAATACGGTTTTGTTTTAAGGTAATTTCTTTCGTGAAGCGTGCCGCTTGACTAATTTCCTGCTCCTTCTTCACATAAAGTTCATCTACTACATCTACATATCGCTGGTAGCTTTCGGTAGCCTTGTCATATTCGCCGATGTCGCGATAAATTTCTGAAAGTTTTCGGGTTGCATCCTTTTGTACCACTAAATCTTCCTTTTTATCTGCTTCAGCAATACTTTTTTCAAGATATGGAATGGCCTGCTCGTATTTTTCCTGCGCCACAAAGGCATTGGCAATTTTATAGTTTTGGCGCTGTGGAGTAAGTGCTTCGTCTTCTACAGTGGCGCTCTTGCCCATTGTATTCAGCTCTTCCAAGGTTTCCTCCCGAAGCTGAATTTCCTTATCATATTCTCTGTTTTGATTGTAGAAATCGGCCACTTTATTTTTTTCTGAAACTGCGCGCTGTTTGTTTTCCTTTTTTGCAAGTTTTAGGGAATTGTCAAAATATTCCTCGGCTTCATTTAGCGCCCCGCTTTGGGCATAGGCTTCACCAATTTTGGAATTTAGGTTGGTGATTTTTGGGGTAATTTTGTTTTCCTTCGCTACATCAAGTGCTTTTTGATAATTGAACACGCTTTTTATACCATCGCCGATAGCTTTGTATGTGTCACCCAAACTTTCATAAACTTCTACTTTTTGATATGGTGAGAGATTTCCTTTCAACAAATTTTGAAGTGTCGCAATACTTTCCTGATAATTTTTATTCTGCGCAAATGCCTTTGCCAATTTTATGGAAACTTCTGTACTCAACGTATTTTGAAGGCTTCGTTTGTAATTATCCACAGCTAGATCGGGCTGGTTCCAAAACAGGTTGATATCGCCCAAAATCTCAAAAGCTTGACTATTTTCGCTTTTTGAAAGGTTTTTGTTTTGCCCGGGTTCCAGGGCGCGGGTTACATATTCAATACTTTTCTGCGCATCTTTTTTTAGAAAATACTTAGCAGAATCCAAATAAACCTTAAATCCTGCCTGCATATTGTTTTTTGGACTTTTGGAAACCACAGGTTCGGTTTCTGCCTTGGCTTTTTCAACACGAACGGTAATAAAATCGTTTTTGCTTATTGTGTAATAGACCGTTATAAAGTCATCGCTTTTTATAATAAGCTCATCCCCTATTTTTGCCGAAATGGAGAAACGTCCCGAAAGATTGGTTGTAGTATACTGGCCGCCCAAGATTTCAACATTCACTTTGGGTATAGGCATATTGGTTTCGGCATCCACCACTTCACCCTTAAGCATAAATGGCTTGCTTTCCGATTGCCTATTTACTTGTGAATAACATGCAATGGAAGTAAAAATGGCAAGCGCCGTAAATAGAAAAAGAAAGTTTTTCATTTTAATATTAAAACGGTAAACATACGCACTTTACCGCAATGCTTAAAATTACGTTTTTCTGAAATAGCTTCAACTTATGTGAAAAAAGAATACTTCACTCACTCAAATATACGCTTCACTAAGGCAGGTAAAGTGTTTCCTCAAAATAGGTTTTTTTTAAATAAAGTCTGCACTAGGTTTATACTGTTTTAAAATCACTTAAAAATATCAATTATGAAAAAGTTACAGATTATTTTACTTTTTGCGGCTTTCACCCTTACCCTTTCTTGCAAAGCCGAAACTAAAAAACCCGACAATCAATTACTGGCTACTGTCAAAGATCAAAACTTGAAAAAAGAACACTATATAAAAGTTGCCCTGCTACTTGACACGAGCAACAGTATGGACGGCCTCATAGACCAAGCTAAGGCACAGCTCTGGGAAATAGTGAACGAATTGAGCTACGCCAAATGCCGAAATGAAAGACCAAAACTTCAAATTGCTTTATACGAATATGGAAATGACAATTTGAGTTCGCGCGACAATTACATTAGAAAAATTTTAAACTTTACGGAAGATTTAGACGATGTCTCCAAAGAGCTTTTCTCTTTAACAACCAATGGCGGCAGTGAGTATTGCGGTGCAGTTATTCAAGAATCATTGGATAAATTGGATTGGGGCAATGAAGATGACGATTTAAAAATGGTTTTCATTGCCGGAAACGAACCTTTTACGCAAGGGAACATAAATTATAAAGACGCTGCAGCAAATGCTAAGGAAAACGGTGTAATTGTAAATACGATTTTCTGTGGTGATTACCGCCACGGAATTGACAGCTATTGGAAAGATGGTGCTCAACTTACCTATGGCGATTACATGGCCATTAACCAAAATCAGCAAACAGTTTATGTTCCATCTCCGTATGATGATGTAATAATTCAATTGAATATAAAACTGAACAACACCTATGTACCTTATGGAACCCGTGGAGAAATGAAAAAAGCAATGCAAAATGAGCAAGATTCAAATGCAGAAGAATATAGCAAAGCAAACGCCGTAAGCCGAACAGTTTCAAAAGGAAGCCACCTATATACTAATAGTACTTGGGATTTAGTAGATGCCGAAAAAGAAGCAGGCTTTAGTTATGAAAAATTGAAAAAGGAAGAATTACCCCAGGAATTGAAGGGAAAAAGTACTTCGGAAATAAAAAAATACCTTGAAGCCAAACGTTCCGAAAGAGAAGCAATTCAGAAAGAAATCATGGAGCTAAACGAGCAACGGCGAAAGTTCATTGCCGAGCAATCCAAAGAAACAAACAATGGTTTGGAAAGTGCTATGGTTGAAGCCATAAAAAAACAAGCCAAAAAGAAAAATTATACATGGCAATAAATTTTCCTAAAAAAAAGGGCCTGAAAAATATCAGGCCTTTTTTTTTGAAGTTCTATCAATTAATAGCAGGACAATTACAATCATACGGTTCGGGTCTTCCACCCAAAAAGTCATAACCCAGAGTAATTTGATGAAAACCGCCGCTCTCAAACTTTACATTTCCTGACTGGTAAGTGTAGTTATATCCAAACATAAAGTTCTTATAATTTACTCCCAAAATTGGCGTAAACCATTGAAGCTTTTGTGCCTTAATCTCTTCGCCATTAAGGTATTCTGCACCATCAAGACTTCTTCTGTATGATAATCCGCCCCACAATTGACCAAAATCCATTTTTCTATAAGCTTTAAAATTTACGTCCACAGCCTGTTCGCCAGTACGCTCGCTCCATTGAAATAGGAAAGAAGGCTCATAGCTCCAATCCGCTCCATATTGACCAATAGCGTATGCAGCCGAAATCAAATACTTTCTTTGGTTGTTAGACTCATATTTTTCAGTATAAATTGATCTATTCTGAAAGATGATATTCTTTACAGTGAAATGTGCCGAAAAATCCAAAAAGTTATATGAAAGCCCTGCATCCACATTAAAGTAAGAAGTACTCTGAATAATTCCACCAATCACAGGATCAAAATCTGTGAGGTCAAATTGAGTCTCATCCAAACGTGATTGTGTCAATCCAGCACTTAATCCAAAAGAAAGCTGGTTTAAATCTGCTTCACTTCTAGAAAACATAATATGGTGGGCATACGTTATATATCCTCCTGTTTGAGAATGATAACCATTTTTGTCATTGTAAAAAATAACACCAACCCCTGACCTTTCCCCAAGACGTGCATTAAAATTAAGTGTCTGAAGATTCGGAGCCTCATCTTGATCAAACCACTGCTGACGTGCCGTCAAACGAATTTGATTGTGCGTTGCCGCTCCCGCCATCGATGGATGCAGTATATATAGATTATCAGCTAAATATTCTGAATAAACGGGTATACCATCTTGTGAATATCCATAAAGAGATGAAAACAAAAGTAGGATGAGGGAGATTTGTTTAATGTTCATAATTTCTATTTATCGTTTTAGGGTAAAGTGTCCTTTGAATTCTTTTCGGCTTCCGTCCTCGGTGTACTCCACGCGGAACCAGTAGTCGCTCGAC